>JAYUPC010000139.1:0-64066 GCA_043760355.1 Sphingomonadales bacterium | reverse complement strand
TCCGTAAAGGCGCGGCTCGCCAAGCGATTGGCCCCTTCGTCTAGCGGTTAGGACGCGGCCCTTTCACGGCTGAAACACGGGTTCGATTCCCGTAGGGGTCACCAAAACACCTTCCAGCGACGTCCAGAAACGTTCGGAAAGTGGCTGTTTTCCGGTCTTTTTTTGATGTTATAGTGTCCGCCGGAATTTGGTGGATGCGGGTACTGCCAATCAATTTGGGGGTATCGTTGATGGTATCTCGCCACGGTCGAGAAAGCGATGTCATCATGGGACTGACAACAAGTACGATCAAAGCGGCAAAAGGCCGTGCAAAAGAGTATAAACTGGCCGATTCGGATGGTTTGTATCTGCTCATGAAGCCTACCAATGGTGGGTATTGACGGATCTATTATAGGTTTCTGGACAAACAAAGACGTTGGTGCTGGGCTTATCCCTTCATCGGGATCAAGCCAAACAACTTGCGCTTGCCATCGCCCTTGATCTTGCCGCCGCTGCCTGATTTCATAACATTGCGTTTGAACAGGAAAACTCCCACGCGCAACAACAGGGTGGCAAAGGCAATCTGGCCAATAAACGCGACGCCGTGATGCCACAAGGTCGGTTCCTGCGCCGCCCGCGCGATCATCGCAAACGGCGAGCTGAACGGAAAGATGCAGGCAATCTGCTCGATTGGTTCGCCCATTTTGGTGACGGTATAGGACGCGAAAAAGAAGTTTATCAGTTGTAACATGGTAACGGGCATCGACAGCGTTTGTACTTCACGCACCGTCGCTGCCATCGCCCCGATCCCGAGGAACAATGCGCCGAGCATTAAGTACGCCAGTGCAAAATAAATCACGCCAAGCCCCAAAAATATTGGCCAGCCAACAGCAGGGGTTGGAAAATTGGGCAATCCCTGTCCGGCAAAGCTCAACAAGCCGTATCCGATACCGCCCCAAACGATGATACCTAAAAACGCCATCGCCAGCATAGCGAACAGCTTACCAAGGAAAACCGACTCCATCGGGATGGACGCTGCGAGTATTTCGATGATCTTATTAGCTTTTTCTTCGACCAGATTTGATAGCACCATACCGGCAAGCAACATGGTCAGCATGAAGATTAATACCTGTCCGCCCTGGCCAGTAATTGTGCGAAGCTGTTTATCATTATTGGCGGTTTCGATGACAAAATCGGTGCGTATTTTGGGAAAAACAACAGCGCCTGGTGCTTTTGCAAAACCGGCCAATAATGCAATATCTGCTTCTTCGCTACTGACAGCACCCTTGGTGCCGGTTACCACCAAAGCATCAAGATTTCCGGTTATAACGACGCTTAAATTGTCGTTCTTGGCTTTCAAATAGCTCTTGGGGTCAGTGCCTTCGCCTTTGACCAGCGTGCCGACGACTTTCATTTCGGTAAAATAACTCTCCCCCATTGTATTGGAAAGGTCTTTACGCGCCTGCAGCAACCGGGCCGAATCGGCTTGCGATAAAACCAGGCCGATCACTGGTTTTTCCGCCTCTTTGGCAATTTGCCCGCCAAGGCTGCCGGCAGCCACACCCACCAAAACCGGGAACAAAGGCCCAAGCAAGAAAAAGATGAATGCCTTGGAAAAAATGATCGCGGTAAAATCGCGGCGACCGATAACGAATGCTGCGCGGAAAATCTCTTTCATACTAATTCTCCTGGCATAGGTTCATCCATTTCAGCAGCAACGCTTTCCCCGGCAATCGCCACAAACGCATCGTGCAAACCGGGGCGTTCAATCGATAGCGAGCGTACGCCTGCTTTGCCCTCTACCAACGCCTTTAAGAGTGGTTCAACTCCGGTTTCGGGCAAGGTGAAATGCCACCAATTGCCCTCTGATTTGCAGTTAGCAGGCAGTGCCGAACGCCAGCTGCCTTCCATCGTTTCTGTTTCCAGATGCACTTGCGGACGAAGCCGGTCGCGGGCGGTTTGGACGAGACCGTCAAAGCTGATCTTACCTTTGGCGATAATCGCAATACGTTCACATAACCGCTCTGCATGGGCGATAACATGCGTGGAAAATATAACCGTCACACCGTCGGCTGCTTGTGCTCGGATCATTTTTTCCAGCTTGGCCTGATTAAGGGCATCAAGTCCGGAAAACGGCTCATCCAAAACGATCAAGCGCGGTGCGTGGACGATCGTGCCCATAAGTTGCACCGTTTGCGCCATACCCTTTGACAGCTGGCGGATTTGTCTGTCGGCGGCATAACCAAGCCCTGCTTCTTCGAGCAATGCGCGCCCTTTTTCGCGACCTTCTTTGAGCGGCATTCCGCGCAGTGCCCCCATAAATGCTATCGTGTCGACCGCACGCATGGATTGATACAAACCGCGTTCTTCAGGCAGATAACCAACAAAACGCGACTGGGAAATCGGACGATCCGAACCGAGCAACGTCCGCGTACCTTCATCAGGATCAATAATGCCAAGGAGCGTGCGCAACATTGTGGTTTTGCCCGCGCCATTGGGGCCTAATATTCCGTAGATACTGCCTGTAGGGACATTCAAATCCACGCCGTCCACGGCCCTGAACCCGTCGAACTGTTTAACAAGTCCGCGTGCCTCAATTGCATTCATGATAATAATTGCCCCAATGGATATATGCACTGCATAGCAACTGCATTAGAGTCAGGGCGTGAAGAGACACAAGATAAATATGGTTAACATCAAAATTTCAGCGGGGTTAAAAGAGCGTGCGCTTAAGGAAGGGTTCGCCGTGTGCGCCGTTGCGCCTGCGACACTCGCGCCGATTACAGGTGCGCGCTTGCAGGCTTGGCTTACCGACGGGCGTCACGGCGATATGCTGTGGATGGAAAACCGTTCCGATGAACGCGCCCAGCCCAAAACATTATGGAGCGAAGTGAACTCGGTCATTATGCTCGGGATGAGTTACGCGCCCAAGAATGATCCGATGGCGCTGGCGGATAAAGCCGATAGAGCGCGGATATCGGTTTATGCGCAAGGCCGCGATTATCATGATGTTGTAAAGGGCGCACTTAAACGACTGGCGGGTTGGCTGGCGAAGGAAGCAGGCGCAGATGTGAAGGTCTTTGTTGATACCGCGCCGGTTATGGAACGGGCACTGGCTGAGGTCGCGGGGCTTGGATGGCAGGGTAAACATACCAATATCGTCAGCCGCGATCATGGCAGCTGGTTATTCCTCGGTGCGATTTACACCACCGCCGAATTGACCGCTGATACCCCCGCCAGCGACCGTTGCGGATCGTGCAGCTTGTGTCAGGACATTTGTCCGACAAACGCGTTTCCTGCTCCCTATCAGCTTGATGCGCGGCGCTGTATTTCCTATCTTACCATTGAACATAAGGGTCATATCCCGCGTGATTTACGAGGCCGGATTGGCAATCATATCTATGGCTGTGATGATTGCCTGGCCGTTTGTCCGTGGAACAAATTTGCGCAGAGCGCGGCGGCCAATAAGGCATTCCTGCCCCGCGCCGAGCTGGTCGCGCCGCGTATTGGTGATTTACTGAGCTTGGACGATGCTGCGTTTCGCACGCTGTTTTCAGGATCGCCGGTCAAGCGCACCGGGCGCGACAGGTTTATCCGCAATGTCCTGATTGCAGCAGGCAATGGCAGGGATACCGCACATATTGAGGCTGTCACCGTTCATCTCGATGATCCTAAGCCCGAAGTGCGGGGTGCCGCGATTTGGGCGCTGGCGCAAATGGATTGGGTGCGGTTTGAAGCTGAGAAAGCGGCGCGTGCGGGTTTTGAGGCGGACGGCGATGTGCGGGATGAGTGGGAGTTTGTTCCTTCTTCGGCCTGAACTAACCGCCTAACGCCGCTGCAACGCGTCTACACAGGCGGCGCGGTCGACCTCTGCGCCGTCACTTCTCCGGGCGTCGACATAGGTGACAATCTCGGTCCTGTTGCTACCCTCGGGATAAAGATAAGCGTCGAGCACACAGGCTTTGCCGCTAAATTGCAGCTTACGGCCATATACCTCGACCACATCAAGACGCGGTTCACCGAACAACCGTTTGAGTGCTGCGCTGTCTTTACCCATCACCGCTTCTAACCCGCGTTTTTCGAATACAGGGTGGGCAGGTGCGACAGGGGCAGGCCTTTCAACCTTAGCTTGAGGGCGCGGCAAAGGTGCTACGCTGCCCGATGCACAGCCCGATAGCAGCAACATGCCAAAAATAATGATCCACTTATTCATGAAGTGCCCCTCGTCTTGCCGTGCGTCATATGCACCGCCATCGCAGTGATAACAACCGGCACAATCAAATTTACAAAGGGAATAAGCATAAAAACGGTTCCAAGCAACCCGATCGAAAACCGTGTCAGCCGCCCTAATTCGCCGTGGTCCTTTCCGTGCCGCGCAATAAGCATATCTTCAAGATCACGCCCTAAAATCACGGCGTTTACAACCAAAAATGCCAGCGCGGTTCCGACGCCTGTGACCAGCAATAATATGTAAACGGGCGACGCGAGCAGGTTATATCCCAGCACCCGTGCCACCGATCGCCCTGCCATACCCAGCGACTGCAGGATATTTGGCCGTGCGCTGCGTGCGGCGTGGTGCGGATAATATCTATCCTCGACCGCATCGACAACTTCGTCGGAAAAGACCCACAATATGGCGACTGCGATGGTCCGGAACAGCAAAGCGCCGCCCAGCACCAACACAATAAAGGTCGCAAGAACCGATACCAAACCATCGCCCACACCAAGCTTAGAAAACATAGTGTCGAGGCCGAAATAAAGTCCGGTACCAATCAGGCCAAACACCAGAAGCGTCAGTATAATCGTCTTGGCAAGAACCCCAAGCACGCGCTTATCCGACAGGCTCTGGAAAGATAATGAAAGCGCGCTCAACATAAAGAGCTTATCTTATGCCCGGCAAGTGACGTCAATCGCCATATCTACTTGCCCCGCCGCTATTCCCCGATTAGGGCGCGGCGAACCGTGTAAGGAATTTCCTCTATGTCACAAAATGCTTTTGCCGAAACCCGCTATGATGTCCTTGCCATTGGCAATGCTATTGTCGATGTCATTGCCGAAACCGATGACGCGTTTATTGAAGAAGAGCAGCTGACCAAGGGTGGGATGCAGTTGATCGATGCCGACCGCGCGCACCAGCTTTACGGTGCCATGGGTCCGGCCCGCGAAATTAGCGGCGGTTCGGCGGCCAATACCCTTGCCGGGCTGTCGATGTTGCAACGCAACTGTGCCTTTATCGGGCAAGTAGCCGACGATCAACTCGGCGAAGTGTTCGCACATGACATCCGTGCAACTGGGATTGATTTCGATATACCGCCACGGGCGAGCGAACCACCAACCGCACGCTGCCTGATCCTGGTGACACCCGATGCACAGCGCACGATGAACACGTTTTTGGGCGCGTCACAGTTTTTAGCAGCCGATCTGATCGACAAAAACCTGATCCAAAGCGCCGCGATCCTGTATCTCGAAGGCTATTTATGGGATCCGGCTGAACCCCGTGCCGCGATGCGTGCGGCCATTGGCCATGCCAAGGAAGCTGGGCGCAAGGTCGCCTTCACGCTCTCTGATGCTTTCGTCATTGACCGCCACCGCGATGATTTCCTCGCACTGATGGACGAAGGAATGATCGATATCCTGTTCGCCAATGAAACCGAAATTTGCTCGCTCAATCACAATGATGATTTTGAAAACTCGGTTGCAGCATCAGCAGCAAAAGTGCCCTTGCTTGTCGTGACCAAGGGTGCGGCGGGTGCGATTGCCATTCAGGAAGGTGTGCGTTCAGAAGTGTTGGCTGAGCCGGTAACGCGGCTGGTCGATACCACAGGGGCGGGTGATTTGTTTGCAGCCGGCGTGCTGGCTGGGCTTAGCGAAGGACGTCCGATTGCCGATTGCCTAACCATGGGCGCGGTTTGTGCAGCCGAAGTTATCTCGCATTACGGCGCACGACCAGAAGCAGATATCGCAGCACTGGTTGCGGCACGTTTGGGATAAAACCCACAGAAACCGGTCCAAGTTCACACCTAAATCAGGGTTTGAATGTAGGATATAAATCCAACATTTTTTGCGCGACAAAGCGATCAGTGTAGACATTTCAAAGAGCTAAACTCATGCTGCCAAATGAGATCCTACATTACAACTATTCTGTTTGTGAAACCTGGTTGCCTTTATCCTTGCGGAATAATACCCGGTCTTCCGTGCCAAATCCTTTGGTCCAGATGATCCAGCCATAGACCGCTAATATAGTTGGAATACCCAGTATTAGTTGGGTCCATTCGGGCAAATACGTAAAACCGACGCCAACAATTGTGGCAACAGCAACGGCGATGGCGAGGGCCCAGCGCCAGATGGTGATGGGCGCACTTAGCAGTCGTGCCAAAAGCCGCGATTTAATCACCGAAGATACGCCTAGCGAGAGCATCAACGCCATTGCGACAGCAGCAGCTTGAAACAACCCGTGTGCTGTAGGCTGCAATGGCAACAGATTGACCGCCTTTATCAGGCCCACACTTAACACTGCCTGCAACGCGAGCATCGACAGGGAAATCAGCAAATTGCGGTGTCGCGCCATATAAATGAGCACCGATTCGCTAACCACTGCCGTTGCTGCGGCAACCTCGGCAGCGAGCAGAAAGCCCAGGGCGCCAGTGCCGCCCACAAATTCCGGACCAACCAATCCCATCACGCCTTCACCCGGAATCCCCAGTGCCAAGGCAATTCCGGCTTGCGCCGCGATAATCCAGAAGCCGACCTGACCGACTTGCCGGGCGATTTCGCCATAGTTTTTGGACTGTAGATTGCGGGTTATGACCGGGCCTAAAATGGGATCGAAACTGGTTTTCAGTTTTTGTGGAAGGCTCGCCACCTGTTGTGCGACATAATAGATACCAACAACAGCCGGGCTTGCAAACAGGCCAAGGATGGCAAGATCAAGCCGCCTGCTACCCCATTCAGCGGCATCAGCGGCGGCAAGCGGCAAATTGCGGCGCGCCACGGCGATTAACTCAACCGGATCAGGTCGCCAGCCACGGGGCAGCCCGTAACTTCTTAAAAGCGGCCACAGCGCAAACAGCAATGCTGCCATGATGGACGCCACATAGGACAGGATCAGGCCGTCGCGAGCCGAATAGAAATAAAGCACGGCCGCACCGATGCTGATCGTCCAGGGTTCAACAATCGCACGGGCACGCACGCTGGAGGCAATATCAAAGCGGTACGCCAATGCAGAAAGCGCAATATCGGTCATCACAATGGCAAAAATCACCAGCGGCAAAAACCGGTCAAGGCCATTGATAGCGCTGTTTGGAAACATAATCTGGGGCAGCGCAATTAGCAAAGCGGCACCAATCGACGATGCCAATATGCAGAGTAAAAAGGCATCGGCGACAACATGGGATTGCGGTTTTTCTTCGCGTGACAGGATCTCGGCAAGCCCGCGCCTCAGCCCCATCGTCGCTAATTGAGCGACAAATTCAACGATCAATAAAGCATAGGCAAAGCGGCCAAGCGCCTCTGGCCCGTAAAGCCGTCCGGCAACAAACAGGAACGGGATACGCGCCGCTAGCCGGAGCAAAAACCCGAACACATTGGTCCGCCCGCCCTTGGCCAGCGCAGCAATATCGCCGTTATCTTGGAGTTCAGATGCGCTCAATACTGCCCCCGCCAGTTATGTGCACGCGAACTTAGCACAACAATATGCTTTGTCACCTTTCGGCCTTTAAGGGCCGGGCAAGCAGGCTTTGGACAGCTTCGTCAACACGCGCTGTTCCGTCAAGAAGGCTGCAAACAGCAGCCACGATGGGCATGTCAACTCCAAGCGTTTGTGCCGATTGCAGCAATACGGGTGCAGTATAGGCGCCCTCGGCCACGCTGTTACGGTCAGCCAACAAGGCGACGGCAGATTTGCCCTGACCCAAACCCCGCCCCAATGAAAAGTTACGCGAATTTTCCGATGAGCAGGTGAGAACCAGATCGCCCAGTCCCGATAACCCTGCAAGCGTTTCAGGCTTGCCGCCCTTTGCCAAACCAAAACGCTGCATCTCTGCAAATCCGCGCGCGATCAGCGCGGCGCGCGCATTAAGTCCAAGCCCTGCGCCATCGACAACGCCGCAGCCAATGGCGAGCACATTTTTAACCGCACCGCCAATTTCAGCGCCGATCACATCATCGGTCCAATAAGGCCTGAAATGCGGTGCGGCAATTTGGGTAAGCAGCGATTTGCCGAGAGCTTCATCCTTGGCCGCAAGGGTTATGGCGGTCGGCTTTCCCGCCGCCACTTCATGGGCAAAGGTAGGCCCGGATAAAATGGCTACGGAATTATCAGGGCGGACTTCTTGCGCAATTTCGCACATCAGATACTGTGTTTTGGCCTCGATCCCCTTTGCGCACAGAATAAGCGGCGCGTTGGTATCGGGCAGCGCCAACAGCGTGGCGCGCAAATGTTGCGCGGGGGTCACCAAGAGTAGCGCACTGCAATCGGCCATATCGGCAAGGTCGGACGTTGCTTTAATACTTTGCGCGAGTGCGATCTTGGGCAAGAAAACCGTGTTTTCATGGGTTTCGTTTATCGCGTCCACGACTTCGCTCTCGCGCGCCCAGATCAGCGCATGCCCGTGAACCTGCGCCATCACCGCAGCAAGTGCGGTACCCCATGCCCCGCCGCCGATAATCCCGACCGGATAGTTCATGCCTTTACGCCTGCGCCGCGTGCCGGAACTGCATCCGCATCGAGTGGCCAGCGCGGTCTGGCAACAAAATCAAGGCCGTCGGTCAGGCCAGCGGCAAAGCGCTCTGCCCCTGCCCATGCGATCATCGCGCCGTTATCGGTGCACAGCCAAAGCGGAGGAGCAACAAAGCGCATATTGTGGTTGGACGCGAGTTCCTCCAGCATTTCACGGATCGCCATGTTAGCCGCAACGCCGCCCGCAACAACCAAAGCCGGAACTCGGTCCATACGTGAAAGGCTATATTCCAGACGGTCTTTGAGGCAATCAACAACCGCCGCCTGAAACGATGCAGCGATATCGTCCGCGTTATACCGGCCAGTTTCATGCGCCCGAAGGACAGCACTTTTAAGACCCGCAAAGGAGAAATGCGGTTCGTCTGCTCCTTTTAAGGGGCGCGGCAGGGGTACGGCTTTGGCATCGCCCAACTTAGCTGCACGCTCGACCGCCGGACCGCCTGGAAAACCCAGACCCAATATCTTAGCTGTCTTGTCAAATGCCTCGCCCACTGCATCGTCAATCGTGGTTGCCAGCCGGGTATAATCGCCCACACCGCCCACACGCAGCAGCTGGCAATGGCCGCCTGAAACGAGTAGCAAGAGATACGGAAACTGCAATTCGCTATCCACCAGACGCGGTGAAAGCGCATGCCCCTCCAGATGGTTGACCGCAATGAGTGGCTTGCCCGATGCCATCGCGAGCGCCTTTGCCGTTACCAGCCCGACCATCACCCCGCCGATCAGGCCAGGGCCAGCGGTGGCCGCGATCGCGTCAATATCATCCAAGCCAAGCCCGGCATCCTTAAGCGCGGTTTCAACCAGCGGCATCATCAACTCGCTGTGTGCGCGCGCCGCAATCTCGGGAACTACCCCACCAAAAGCGCGGTGATGATCCTCTTGTCCTGCAAGCGCGTGCGATAATATCGTGCGGTCGGACCGCACAACCGAAGCCGCCGTTTCGTCGCAACTGGATTCAAGACCGAGAATGAGTACCATAGCGCTTTCCCATAAGCGCGGGGGACGCTATGGACAAGCTGCATGAGTTCACAACCCGTTTTCACACCCGGTAATCCCCTTCGCGTCGGCACGCGCCGTTCTCCGCTCGCGCTTGCACAGGCGGAGATGGCAGCAGCGGCCATCCGTGTTGCTCTGGGCCTTGAGCAAGCATCGGTCATTCTGGTGCCGATGCTCGCAAGCGGTGACAAAATTCAGGATCGCCCCTTGGCCGAAATCGGCGGTAAAGCGCTGTGGACCAAGGAACTCGAACGCGCGCTTGTTGATGATGATGTCGATTTGGCAGTGCATTCGATGAAGGATGTCGAAACCGTCCGTCCCGGTATCTTTCAGATTACAGCAATGCTGCCCCGCGCTGATGTGCGCGACCGGCTGGTGGGCGCGCATTCGATTGCGGCCCTGCCCAAGGGCGCAAGGGTCGGTACCTCCAGCCCCAGACGCGCGGCACAGATGCTAATGCTGCGGCCCGATCTCGATATCGTGCAATTCCGTGGCAATGTGAACACCCGGTTGGCACAAATCGAGGCAGGCGTGGCAGACGCAACCTTGCTCGCGGCCGCCGGTCTCGACCGTTTGGACATGAACAACATTGGTACCACAATTGAGACGCATGAAATGCTACCCGCCGCTTCACAGGGTGCAATTGGTATCGATATATTGGCGATCCGACAGGATCTGGCCGCGATGTTAGATGCGATCAACGATAGGCCGACATTTGCCGCCGTAATGGCCGAGCGTGCATTTTTGGAGAGCATAAGCGGCAATTGCCATTCGCCTGTCGCAGCTTTTGCCATTATCGAGGGCGACAACATCCATCTGCGCGCCGAAATATTACGCGCGGATGGCAGCGAACGGCAGCTGGGAGAAATCCGCTTTGCTATCGGGGACATGCAAGCGCCAGCTAGGTTGGCAGCGACTTTACTTTCTAATGCCAGCCCCGAATTACGGGCGCTGTTTCAACCATGAGGCTGATCATCATCCGTCCGCAACCAGGGGCAGATGCAACGGCGAACCGGGCCGCAACTTTGGGGATTGCAACGATAGTAGCGCCTTTGTTTGAGGTCAGGCCGGTGGAATGGGCTTTGCCGGCAATCCGGGATTATGATGCGCTGATGATAACGAGTGCAAATGCCCTGACTTATGGTGGTCCGGCTTTAGAACAACTGCGTAACTTGCCTGTACTAGCCGTAGGAGAGGCAACCGCCGAACACGCCAAAACACATGGTTTCAAGATTGCTGCGACAGGCAATTCCGGGGTTGCCGAGCTGCTGGAAATGCCGGAAACGCAGGGGTTGCATAATATCCTGTGGCTGGCTGGTGCGGATCATATGGCGGTTACGCCGCCTGCGCCTCTGAAGGTTGATTGCGTCGTTGTTTACGAGTCCTGTGTGCTGCCACCATCCGATGCTTTGGCAGCGGCGTTGAATACTCCTGCAGTTACGGCGCTCCATTCAACGCGTGCGGCGCGCACATTCAATCAGGTTTGCGGCGACCTTGCTATCGACAAAGCCCGGCAATCGATCGTCGCTTTGTCTGCGGATATCGCGCAAGCAGCCGGGGGCGGATGGTGCGCCGTTAGCGTGGCAGGCCGCCTGAATGACAACGCACTGTTGTCGTCCGCGTTAAGTTTCTTTACAAACGCGCACAGCGACCCATAACGATATTAGGGAACGGGAACTTATGGTCGATACTTCTAACAATGCGAATGCTAGACAATCTGGCCTTAAATTCAGGTATATCCTGATCCTGTTGCTGATCGCTTTTGTCGGCGGTGCAGTTTTGGCGGGTTGGGCGGTTAATCATTACAGCCTGTTCGGCTATGGTAAAGCTGCACCCGTTGCTGTGCCTGTTGCAAGCCAAAGCGCGCCAATTATTGCGTCCTCCGCGCCTATCCCTGCTTTAGCGCCTATTGATGCACCAACCAGCCAAGTCAGTGCACTTGAAGGGCGCATGTCACAGATCAATGCAGATGCCGCTGCGGCTTCTGGCAATGCGACCCGTGCCGAGGGTATGCTCATTGCTTTTGCGGCGCGACGTGCCCTTGATAGCGGCGCACCACTTGGTTATATCGAAGATCAGTTGCGGTTGCGCTTTGGCGGGTCACAACCGCAAGCCGTGGCAACGATCATCAGTTCGTCGGCACAGCAGGTCACGCTTTCTGGCTTACAAGGCGAACTGGGTACGTTGGGTAGCAGCCTGACAACCAAAAACGGCGGTGGCGTATGGGAAACGGTGCATCGCGAATTTGGCGAGCTGATTGTCCTGCGCAAAGAAGGTACGCCCTCTCCAGCCCCCACACAGAAGTTAAAGCGCGCCAAAGCAGCGGCAGATGCAGGCAATATTGCGGGGGCGATAGCCGAGGTACAGACGATGCCGGGTGCATCCCTTGCCAAAAACTGGCTAATCAAGGCACGTCATTATGTGGCGGCGCGCAAAGCACTGGACAGCATTGAACGCGCCGCGATTATGGTCTCCGCCGCACCGCTTGCGTCAGCACCAGCACAGCCCACCGCTGCACAAGCTGCGCCTGAAGCGGCAATCAGCCCTGGTCTAACCACAACAACGCCCGACAAAGCGCCGTCAGCTTTCGAATAGTTTTTTGCCGCGATTTCTTAACCGCCGGATTATTTGATCTTACTGGAAATCGCTCTCAAAATTGCAATCATCCGGTCATAAATCTTTCATAAATGTGATCTGCGTATATATGGGGGCATGGCTTTTGCGTTTCCTGCACCCCGATCCTATTCCCCGCCGCCACTGCGTCTGTTGGTACGAGAGGGTGTGTCTTATGCCTATATGCGGCTGACCGCGAGCTTTGGCACGGTCACGCCAGTCACCCAACGCGGCAACGGACAGCGCGTTTTGGTTATTCCGGGCTTTATGGCTTCCGATGTTGCGACATCGCGGTTGCGTAATTCGCTAAACGCTTCAGGCTTTGAAAGCTTTGGCTGGGCGCTTGGCCGCAATACCGGGGTTGCAGCGGATATATTTGAAAAGCTGGACGCACGGCTTGATGCCATTGGTGGTGATGGGCCGATCACTCTGGTCGGGTGGAGCCTTGGCGGCTTGATCGCGCGCGAATATGCCAAGCATGCCCCGCACCGCGTCGCTAAAGTGATTACTTTGGGCAGCCCGTTTTCGGGTGATCTCCGCTGTAATAATGCGTGGCGGCTGTATGAATTTGTGGCGGGCTATAAGATAGATAATCCGCCAATTGATATGGTGCTCGGCGAAAAACCGCCTGTGCCCACGATCGCTTTCTGGTCGGCTCGTGACGGCGTAGTCGCTTCGCAGTCGGCATGTGGCCTGCCCGGCGAATCAGATGTCCAGCACGAACTGGACTGCACGCATATGGCCTTTGTCGCCCGGCCAGAGGCGATTAACGCGATTGCCAAGGCAATAGTTACCTAGGTCCTGACCCTAGGCTTTTCTGAGCAAAAACACCGCGTGCTGTGCGAGCAAATTAGCCATGCCGCCTTTGCGCGGTTTATTGCCGGATAAGAACCATTCACCCTCGATCACAATTTGGCGGTCTTTAAGAAACCCGCGGAAATCGTCGATTGTCACATGGTGGATATTGGGCGTGTCATACCAGCGGTCGGGCAATTGCGGCGTCACCGGCATCCGTCCACCAAACATATGCGCAAAGCGGATCCGCCACTGCGCAAAATTCGGGAAAGATACAAACGCCTGATTGCCAATCCGCAACAAATGGTCGAGCACAAGATCGGGCCGCCGTGTGGTCTGCAATGTCTGGCTAAGGATCGCATAGTCAAAGCTGTTATCGGGGTAATCGGCCAAGTCACTGTCGGCGTCCCCCTGCACCACCGCTAGCCCGCGTGTGATCGCCAAGGACACATTTGCACCGTCGAGTTCGAGCCCGCGTGCATCAACCCGCTTATGATCGCGCAGTGCCGCCATCAACAGGCCGTCGCCGCAACCCACATCGAGCACCCGCGCGCCCATTCGGACGTTATTGGCGATGATCGCAAGATCGGGGCGGAGTGTGGTCATGCGTTTTCCCCGGCACGAAGAAATCCGTCGACAATCCGGTTCATCTCCGGTGCGTCGAGCAGGAAGCTGTCATGACCAAAGGGTGAAGATAACTCGACAAAACTCGCCGCCGCACCACTGGCGTTTAAGGCGTGAACGATGCGGCGCGATTCTGCGGTAGGATACAACCAGTCGCTGTCAAAGCTGATCAAGCAGAACCGCGTCTTGCTGCCTTGAAATGCTCTTGCCAGAACGCCGTCATGGGGTTCGGCAAGATCAAAATAATCCATCGCGCGCGTAATATAGAGATAGCTGTTGGCATCGAACCGGTCGACAAAGCTTAAACCCTGATAACGTAAATAGCTTTCTACCTGGAAATCGGCATCAAAACCGAAAGTCTTCGCGCCTTGCGTGCCATCTGGACGGTTTTGCAGCCGCCGACCGAATTTTTCGGTCAAGCCCGCTTCTGATAAATAGGTAATATGCGCTGCCATCCGGGCCACCGCAAGGCCGGCCGCAGGAGCTTCCCCACAGGAATAATACGCCCCGCTGCGCCAATTGGGATCGGCCATGATCGCTTGCCGTCCAACCTCGTGAAAGGCGATATTCTGTGCCGAATGCCGTGCTGTTGAGGCAATGACCACGGCAGAACGCACACGGTGGGGATAAAGCGAGGCCCAGCTGAGCGCCTGCATTCCGCCCATTGAACCGCCGACGACCGCAGCCAAAGTCTCAATACCCAAATGATCGAGCAAGATAGCCTGTGCACGCACCATGTCGGTTATGGTGATGACGGGGAAATCCATGGCATATGGGGCACCCGTCGCAGGATCATTGCTCGCAGGACCCGATGATCCCATACAGCTGCCCATAACGTTGACGCAGATTACGCAATGCCGGTCTGGATCGATAGGTTTGCCTTCACCAATAAGCCGCGCCCACCATCCGGGCTTGCCTGTCATTGGGTGGGTTGATGCGACATATTGATCCCCGGTCAGCGCATGGCAAATCAGGATAGCGTTTGATTTGTCCCCATTCAGTGTGCCGTATGTTTCATAAGCAAAATCAAGCGGCGCAAATTGCGCGCCACTGTCCAACTGCACCGGCCCCAGCAGCTGTATGCGTTTATCCAATCCAAAACGTGCGTCATCGCTCATAAAGCACGCCATATCAGGGCAAGCCCACGAAACAATAGCTTATTGGATTATTGGCCCCGCGCCGCTATGTCGGCAATTATGACTATACCAAAGCCAAAACCCTATATCGCCGCAATCCATGCTTATACCCCCGGTAAAGCCAAAGCCGATGATGGCCGCGTGCTTATCAAGCTTTCAGCTAACGAAAATCCGCTTGGATGCAGCCCGCAAGCGAGCGAAGCACTGGCAGCGCAGCGTTCCAATATGGCCCGGTATCCCGATCCGGCGAGTAATGCCCTGCGCGAGGCCCTTGCCAATACTTACGGTCTTCAAGCGGCGCAGATTGTGTGCGGGACAGGGTCGGATGAACTGCTCAACCTGATCGCGGCGGGCTATGCCGGGCAGGGTGACGAGATCATTCACGTCAATTACGGTTTCGTCGTCTATGAAATCGCCACGCGTAAGGTTGGTGCGGATGTGGTGATGGCACCCGACAAGGATTATGGCACCGATGTGGATACGTTGCTCGCATTGGTAACTCCAGCTACCCGTTTGGTCTATCTCGCAAACCCGAACAACCCCACAGGAACCGTGATGACTGTGGATCAAATCGAACGCCTGCATGCAGGGCTTCCCAAGGATTGCTTACTCGTCCTTGACCAGGCATACGGCGAATATCTCGCAGATGACGGTCCAGGCGCATTTGATCTGGCGCGCCGCCACGACAATGTCCTGATTACCCGCACCTTTTCCAAGATTTACGGGCTGGCGGCCGAACGCATTGGCTGGGCATACGGCGCGCCGCATTTGATCGATACGCTTAACCGGATACGCGGGCCGTTCAATGTCACGACCACTGGTCAGTCGGCAGCTATCGCAGCACTTGCCGACCAAAACTTTGTCGACGCGAGCCGCGCGCATAACACTTTATGGCGTGACTGGATGATATCGGAGGTTGCGTCGCTTTCCAACCACGGGCTGCGCGCCGTGCCGTCTGCTGCGAATTTCGTCCTTGTGCTATTCGAAGGCAATTGTTCAGCCGAAATCGCCAATCGCGAGCTGGTCGAGGCGGGTTATGTTGTCCGCCATCTGCCAAATCAGGGCCTTGGCCATGCCCTGCGGATCACGATTGGTACCGGGGAGGAGAATAAGGGACTTATGGTGGCACTTCGTGCGATCTTGGCCAAAGACCGGGAACACCGCGCCTGATGCTTCCCTTTACCCGCCTTACTATTATCGGTCTTGGCCTGATTGGCTCATCGGTCGCACGCGCCGTGCGGGCCAATATGCCCGGTGTCCGTATTACCGGCCATGATGCCGATGCTAGCGTTTGCACGCGCGCAGTGGAACTTGGTATTTGCGATGATGTCACCGATACCGCGGGCGCTTCGGTTATTGACGCCGATCTCGTTATCCTGTGCGTACCCGTGGGCGCGATGGGCGCGGTTGCTGCCGAATTTGCGGGTGACCTGCCCGCCGATGCAGTCGTCAGTGATGTAGGTAGCTGCAAACAAAGCGTGGCCGATGCGCTTGCCGCTGTCCTTCCGGGCGCCATAATCATCCCCGCACATCCGGTTGCCGGAACCGAGAAAAGCGGCCCTGATGCCGGTTTTGCCACCCTGTTCAAAGGCCGTTGGTGTATTCTTACTCCGCCCGATTGCGCACCGGATATCGAGATACAGCGCCTGCAAATCTTTTGGGAGAAACTTGGCGCAGATGTCGAGATTATGGATGCCCGCCATCACGACATGGTGCTCGCCATCACCAGCCATTTGCCGCATTTAATCGCCTATACCATCGTCGGTACCGCCAATGATCTGGAAGGAGTGACGCAGAGCGAGGTTATCAAATATTCCGCTGGCGGTTTCCGCGATTTCACCCGCATTGCCGCAAGCGACCCCGTAATGTGGCGCGATGTGTTCTTGTCTAACAAAGATGCCGTTCTTGAAATGCTCCAGCGTTTTTCTGAGGATCTATCGGCCCTGCAACGTGCCATCCGTTATGATAAAGGTGATGATTTGGAGGCGCTGTTTACCCGTACCCGTGACATCAGGCGATCAATTGTCGAACAGGGGCAGGATGATGACGCACCGGATTTCGGGCGCAAGCATTAAGCTGTGTCGACATTGCGCTGATGCTGGCCTGCAAATGCCAATTTCTCATGCTTCTGGCGCTCACGTACATTGAGTACGCTGCGCTCCGGGTCACGGAAAATCGACATTTCCGGCTAAGCCTAAGCGCAATGTCGACACAAACTAGAGCTACGGGCAGGGCCTAATAACTCCGCTTCAAACCCCGCAGCCCAAATCGCTCTTCCCAAAATTAGCGGCTTTCCCGGAGGTTGCATTGATCCCGGCATAAAGATCTTGTGAAGCAAACGCGCCGTCCTTGCCAATTTTGAAACCGAGGCCTCTAAATACCTCAATCACTTTGGCCGGTGGTTCGACGAAATAAACCGATTGCGACTCATAATGCTGGGCAATACCTGTCACATTAAGGCCTTTGAATGAACGCTGTAATGCCTGATAATGGCTCTTGCCTTCAATCGCACCTAGCGCTTTTTCACGCGCGGTATCGCTAAGCGATGTATTATTATCGATGGCATCATATTCGGCCTTGGCAATAGCCCCTAATTTCTCAAACAGTGGCTGCACCTCGCCGCCAAAGCCGCACGTGTTTGCATTGAAATTCATCGCAATCGGTTTTGCATCAAGCAGGGCAAGGATACGCGCACCATCAGCAATATACCCAACGCCGCCTTTGCGCAGCTTGATCTCGATATAGTTGTTGGCAGTTAGCCCGGCGAGTGTCAGGCCTGTGCCAGAAGCTGCGCGGTCAAGCAGGCTGCTTGTGCTATCGGGCTGTGCCCAAATCTCCATTGCTTTATCGGTTGGCCAGATTTTGTCGGCGATAACCTTGGAAAGCACCGGCGGCTGTGTCTCCGACAGATTGATTGCCCCTACAAACCCCTTGCCATCGGCAAGCTCCAGCCAGTCACTCACCCCGTCCTCGCCAAGCGCAAGCTTGCCCGAAACCGCTGTACCACGGGGGATTTTGCCAATTATATTGCTTCCGGTTGCGGTCGCTTTATCGCGGATATTGGCTTGGGTAACGGTGAAGAGCTGCTTTGCGGCCACCACGGCCTTAGGTGTTGCCTCGACAGTCGGCGTGCCCCCTTCATTCGACATATTATGCGAACGGAACAGAAAGAAATAGAGACCTCCCAGAAAAGCAACAAGCGCCAAGCCGCCACCAATTATCAGCTTATTGCTATTTTTCGGAACCACGGGTTCATCTGAATAATAAACAGGTTCCGGCGCCGCATAAGCCGGCTCAGTCGGCGGGGGTGAAGGTATGAAGGCTGTTTGGGTATCTGGGGCGCTTACCCTAACAGGTGGAGAAAACTGTGCCACATAAGGCGTATCTATAGCGGGCGGTGCAAAGACCGGAGGCATCGTAGCAACCGGGAGAGAGGGTGGAACGATTACCGCTGCACCACATGCACCACAATAGCCCCTGCCCTCTACCAAGTCAGCACCGCACGCTGTGCAGAATTTGGTCATGCCCTTACCTCCCGATCCTTATGGATTATCACATAAACCCGGATCAGGATTTAGGAAAGTGACTTATTTTTTAACGTGATTTCCGAGCCGCGAGATGATTTCATCTGGCTCGAAATCACTCTAAGCTTCCAGCTGGCGCAAAAGCGCACGGACATCATTATCCATTTCGCTATCCTGTGCACGCAATCCTTCCACAAGACGTACGGCATGGATCACGGTCGAGTGATCGCGGCCACCGAATTTCCGGCCAATCTCGGGATAGCTGCGCGGTGTCATGACTTTGGCGAGATACATTGCCACTTGCCGGGGACGGACAACAGCGCGGGCGCGTCGCTTTGAAGACATTTCGCTACGGTCGATGCGGTAATATTCGCACACAGCGCGCTGGATTTCGTCAATCGTGATACGCCTGCGACACGCGCTAAGGATGTCCTTTAACTGTTCTTCGGCGAGCGTCTTGGTGATTGGACGACCGGTCAATTGCGCATAAGCAAGCAATTTGTTCAGGCCACCTTCGAGTTCGCGGACATTGCGGCTGATCGTGCGGGCGAGGAACTCGATCACATCTTCGCCGACTTGTGCCTCGGGCATGTTCGCCAGTCGTTGTTCTAGAATAAGCCTGCGCAGTTCGAGATCGGCCGGCTGGATATCGGCCACCAAACCCATGGAAAGGCGTGACAGGATGCGCTGGTCAACCCCATCAAGTGCCTGTGGTGCGCGGTCAGCGGCAACGACAAGCCGCTTGCCCGCGCCAATGATCGCATCGATAGTGTGCAGGAATTCTTCCTGTGTCGATACCTTGCCGATGATGAACTGGATATCGTCGATCAGGAGGACATCGACAGCGCGCAACCGTGCCTTAAACTCCATCACTTCCTTACGGCGCATGGCGGTAACGAATTCCATCATGAATTTTTCTGCCGACAAATAAATGATCTGCGCGTCAGGATTAACCTCTGCATAAGCATGGCCAATCGCATGCATCAAATGGGTCTTACCTTGGCCAGTGGCGGCTTGCAGATAGAGCGGGTTGAACAAGGGCTTTTCAGTTGCCGCCACCCGTTCCGCCGCACTAAGCGCGAGCACATTGGTCTGTCCGCGCACGAAATTGGCAAAAGTCATCCGCGGGTCAAGTGCTGAACGGACCGGAAGGACTTCGTTGATATGGGCGACGGCAGGACGTTCGGATACGCCGGTCCCGCGCAGCATTTCAACACGCGCAGCGCCCGGACGGGTGCGGATTTTCAACTGACGCACAGATTTATTGGTTGCGGCCCAAGCAAGCTTTAACCGGTCAGCATAATGGTCCGAAACCCAACTGGCAGAAAATTCAGACGGCAGGCACAATTCAAGTGTACCCGTCAGATCACAAAAATCGCCAAGTGTAATCGAGCGAATCCACTGGCCATAAATTTGTGCGCCCAGATCACGGCGCAGACCAGACGAGATCGCCTGCCAATCGGATTCGAGGCGTAGTAATACGCCAGCGTCTTTATTCAAACCTTCTGATTGACCGACATCAAGTGCCGCCGTGGAAAAATTACCGTTCACGCTCTACCCCTTATCACCCCTATTTCCAGTTGCGTCGGGTGCTGTAGCCCCTACTTTTGCTTCGCAAGATCAGACACAATCGTACACACCGCCCGTTCGTGCCGAACGGAGCATAGATTATTGTCCATTTCCTTGTGACGCATTGTCCGAATTTTTGTCGTACGCTGCTAGAAGTACTCTTATAGACTGCAAAAAATTGAGTCGAGCAAGAGGGGTAACCGTAAAAAAACTGAAATATTTACGGTTGACTCGATCAAGTGTAGCTTTCGCGTTAAGTATTTTATAAAATGCTGTTTTATTTGAATATTATTTAATATTTGAATTAACAGTCAAGCCGAATCGTAGGAAATACTTGACTTGCAAAACACGCAACCGGGATTTTTGCGGACAAACAAAAACCCGCCGTTTGAAGGGCGGGTTTTGTA
Source organism: Sphingomonadales bacterium (assembly GCA_043760355.1). GTDB lineage: Bacteria > Pseudomonadota > Alphaproteobacteria > Sphingomonadales > Sphingomonadaceae > Sphingorhabdus_B. The sequence goes on along the minus strand of JAYUPC010000139.1, from coordinate 43,686 downwards.
AGATTTGGTAACATTAAATCAGGTACCTTAGGCTAGCGCACCTACAGCCTTGTTAAGACGTCCGAATTTGCGCGAGGCGGTATTTTTGTGCAAAACGCCTTTGGTTACACCGCGTGCGAGTTCTGGCTGAACCGCAACAAGTGCTGCTGTTGCTGCTACCTTGTCGCCCGATTCGATTGCCGATTCGACCTTCTTTACAAAAGTACGAATACGACTGATCCGGTTGCCGTTAATCTCTGTGCGACGCGCGTTGCGACGGATACGCTTTTTTGCTTGCGGCGTATTTGCCATAATAACCTCAAAATATCTGATTGCGAGGGGACCGCAAAAATATTGCCGCACCCTTGGAAGGAGCCGCCCTTAGCCAGACCTTGGAGATTCGTCAACGCCTAATACAGGTTTATCGCTGGCATTTCGCGCAGTAAAAGGTCGAGCGTCCTGAATCTACACGACGAAGCACCAATGCACCGCAAACGCAAAGCTGCCCTTCACGGCCATAAACCAGCCAATCCTTGGCAAAATAGCCAAGCTCGCCGTCCGGAGCCGCAAAATCGCGCAAGGTTGATCCACCTGCTGCAATCGCGGCGATCAAGACCGCTTTAATTGCAGCCACAAGCCGTTCGAGTTTAGCCTTACCGATTCGCCCCGCTGGCGTTACCGGATTGATCCGGGCCATATGCAGGGCCTCACACACATAAATATTGCCAAGGCCTGCCACAATATTTTGATTAAGCAGCATTGCCTTAATAGGCGCAGACCGACCCAGAACCGCTTTCGCCAGTGTACTTGCGTCAAACGCATCGTCCAGCGGCTCTGGCCCCATACCGGCAAACGCCTTATATTTTGCCAGCCCGCCAACCTGCACAAGATCAAGCGAACCAAAGCGCCGTGGGTCATTCAGCACCGCCAAGCGGCCAGTCGAGGTTTCAATCACGAAATGATCGTGCTTGCCGTCTTCGCCGCGATCAATCATCCAGCGTCCCGACATGCCCAGATGGAAGATAAGCACATCATCGCGGTCGGTATGGATGAGGCCATATTTGGCACGGCGCGATAGCCCCGTAACGACGGCACCTGTTAACCGCTGACGAAGGTCCACCGGCATTGGCCAGCGCAGGTCAGCCCGGTTTGCTTGCGCGCGGGCAATGGTCTCGCCGTCAAGCACAGCACGCAGGCCAGCGACGGTGGTTTCTACTTCGGGTAATTCAGGCATGGTTATTTGCATTTAACAGCCTTTGCGGTGTGCGCAACTATTGGCTAAGGCGCTAAATATGACTGATACCGTTTCCTTTGGTTATGAAGATGTAACCCCCACTGAAAAGACCGCACGCGTTGGTGAAGTGTTTTCCCATGTCGCGCGTAAATATGACATTATGAACGATGCCATGTCGGGCGGCATGCACCGGCTGTGGAAAGACAAGTTCGTCCGCCGGGTCAAGCCGCAAGCGAACGAAGACATACTCGATATGGCAGGCGGCACAGGCGACATTGCGTTTCGGATGGAGAAATCGGGCGCGCATATCACTGTATCAGATATCAACCCCGACATGCTCTCCGTGGGCATGGACCGGGCGGTCGAACGCGGCATCGATAGCTTGGTGTGGAGTGAACAGAATGCCGAGACACTGTCCTTTCCAGACAGTCATTTCGATGCCTACACAATTGCATTCGGGATTCGTAACGTCACCGATATTCCAAAGGCGTTAAAAGAAGCACACCGGGTACTTCGTTATGGCGGGCGGTTTTATTGCCTGGAATTTTCAACCCTTGAATGGCCGGGGCTAGCGAGCGTGTATGATGTATATTCCCACAAAATCGTACCCAAATTAGGCAAAGCGATTGCAGGGGATGAGGACAGCTACCGGTATCTCATCGAATCGATCCGCCGCTTTCCTGATATGCAGAGGTTTAAGGGCCTGATTGCACAGGCGGGTTTTGCGCAAACAAAAGTCGAACCGATCATGGGCGGGCTAGTGGCGATCCATAGCGGATGGAAGGTTTGATTCCCCCCGCATGACCCGCCCAGCAACCCACATGTTCCGCCTCCTCAAATGGGGCCGCATCCTTGCTCGTCACGGTGCGCTGCGGGCGATAGAGGCCGACCGCAATACTCCGCCACAGGTAAAGCGTTTGTGCCGGATAGCGCGCATCGGCACACTCCAACCCAAAGAACCCGATTATGCAGGGGCCTTCAAAGCCATTGGCCCTGCCGCGATCAAGCTTGGTCAAACACTTGCAACGCGGCCCGATATTATCGGCACGGGTCCCGCACTCAACCTATTGACGTTGCAAGACCAATTGCCGCCTGCTCCCTTTGAGCAGGTTTACGCCGAAATCGACGGTTCGCTTAACAAGCCCGCTGCCGAGCTGTTTGAATATATTGATCCGGTTGCAGTTGGTGCCGCGTCCATTGCCCAGGTCCACCGGGCGCGAACGACGCAAGGTAAGGACGTCGCTGTCAAAGTCCTGCGCCCCGGTATCCGGGAACAGTTTGCGCGTGATATCGATACCTATGAATGGGCCGCTGCACATCTGGAGGCTTTGGGCGGGGAGGCCGCACGGCTTCGTCCGCAACTTGTTGTCGCCAATCTCAAACGCTGGACATTGCGCGAACTTGATTTGCGGCGTGAAGCTGCGAGTGCTTCGGAACTAAGGGATGCAATGGTTGCGGTTGATGGCTATGAAATCCCCAGCATCGATTGGGACCGGACATCGGGCCGTGTGCTGACACTGGATTGGGTTGACGGGATCAAGATCGCCAATATCGAAGCCTTGCGCGCCGCCGGGCATGATTTGAATGCTCTTGCCGAAAAACTGGTGCTGACTTTCCTGCGACAGGCGATTAGCGAAGGTTATTTCCACGCCGATATGCACCAGGGCAATTTGTTCGTGAAGGCCGACGGCACTATCGTTGCCATTGATTTTGGCATTATGGGCCGCATCAACCGGCAAGCACGCTTCTGGCTCGCAGAAATTCTCTACGGTTTGACCACGGGCAATTACAAGCGCGTTGCCGAGATACATTTTGAGGCGCAATATGTACCAAGCTATCACAATGTTGACGAATTTGCGACCGCGCTTAGGGCAGTAGGCGAACCGACACGCGGCAAACCGGTTAGCGAGCTTTCGGTTGGCCAAATGCTCGATAGCCTGTTTGCGATCACCCGAGATTTCGACATGCAGACGCAGCCGCACCTGTTGCTCTTGCAGAAAACAATGGTGATGGTGGAGGGGATAGCGACCAGCCTGAACCCCGGTATCAATATGTGGGATGTGGCGGCCCCCTATGTACGCGACTGGATCCGCGGCGAATTGGGTCCAGAGGCGATGATTGCCGATGGATTGAAAAAACAAGCCGATACGCTGAAGTTAATCCCCGACCTGATCCGCCGTCTTGACGAACAACTCCCCAAAAAAGGCGGCGCACCCGAAGCACCGCCCTTGCCGCCGGTGAAGCTAATCTGGGATAAGGGGGAGCGCAAGGGCGGAAGTTGGATTGGTTACAGCGCGGTGGCGGGGCTTGCTGGTTTGGCAGGTGCTGCGGCAATGTGGCTCTGGGGTTGAATGCATTTGGCTATGCGCATATAACTTACGCATGAATAAGCTATCTAAATTCTCTGCGTCCAAAAAAGCAACCAACATAAGCCTTCCTTCTGATCTCGTTGCAGAAGCCAAACGGTTGGGGATCAACCTTTCGCAAGCGTGCCAAACCGGTCTGTCCGATCAGGTTAGAAACGCACAAAAGGACGAATGGAAACGCGAAAATCGTGAGGCTATTCAAAGTTGGAATAAATGGACTGCTGAAAATGGCCTGCCCTATGACGAATATCGCCAAGGCTAATGGCGCGTTTTGATGTTTATAAGGGCGCGCGTGGCAAAGGCTATTTGTTGGATTGCCAATCAGACTGGCTTGATGAGTTTGATACCCGCGTTGTCGTGCCGTTAATGCCTTTAGCTGATGTAAAGGTAGCATCGCGCCTCAATCCAATTTTTGAAATAGATGGCCAGCCCCATATCATGTCGACTCAGCTGATTTTTGCGATACCGACCGAGCGCCTAGGGCAACGTAATAGCACGCTGGACTCAGAGCATTTTGCTATCATAACGGCCCTCGACACGTTGATCGGCGCATATTGAATGACCCAAAAATCCATCCTCCTCATCGTATCTGGCGGCATCGCGGCGTATAAGGCGCTTGAACTTGTGCGGCTGCTCAAACGTCAGGGCATTGCCGTGCGCGCCGTCATGACCAACAGCGCGGCGGAGTTTGTTACGCCGTTATCGATGGGCGTGATGACTGAGGATCAGGTCTACGGAGATATGTTCGACCTGAAGGAAGAGCGCGAGATCGGACATATTCAATTGTCGCGCCAAGCCGACCTGATCGTCATTTGCCCCGCCACCGCCAATATCCTCGCCAAAATGGCGGCGGGAATTGCCGATGATCTGGCGACCACAATACTCCTTGCGACGGATAAGCCTGTACTCGCTGTGCCAGCGATGAACGTGCGGATGTGGAATCATCCGGCGACACAGCGCAATTTGAAACAGCTGGCCGCTGATGGCGTCTCCGTGATGGACCCTGATGAAGGCAGCATGGCGTGCGGGGAGTTTGGCCCCGGACGTTTGCCTGAGCCGCCGGTGGTGGCGCTGCGGATTTGTACGATGCTGGGGCATGCCTTTGATGCGGGGTTGACCGCTGGAAGGGCGCCGACAACGCGCCCGAGTTCTGCTGTGCTAGAGGCACAACCCGATTTCGCCGAAGATGCCCCCCGACCCTTGTTTGGCAAACACATCCTTGTCACCGCCGGGCCAACGCATGAGCCTATCGATCCCGTCCGCTATATTGCCAACCGCTCCTCGGGCCGTCAGGGTTTTGCCATTGCGCAGGCGGCGGCCGAACTCGGCGCAGAGGTGACGTTAATCGCTGGTCCCGTGCATCTGGTCACACCCGCAGGCGTTATCCGTATCGATGTGGAAAGTGCGCGCGAGATGCAGGCCGAGGTTGAAAAGGCGCTTCCCGCCGATGTAGCCATCATGGTCGCGGCGGTTGCCGATTGGCGGGTGGAAAAAGTTCCGGAACAAAAGGTCAAGAAATCAGGTGCGCCTGCCCCGCTTACGTTAACCGAAAATCCTGACATATTGGCAAGCCTTTCCCAGCATAAGTTGCGCCCGGAACTGCTGATCGGTTTCGCCGCCGAGACCGAGAATATTGCTGAATATGCCAAGGCCAAGCTTGCGAAAAAAGGCTGCGACTGGATTGTGGCAAACGATGTGTCGGGAGACGTCATGGGCGGCGCGAACAATGCCTTCCACATCGTCACCAAGGACGGCGTTGAAGATTGGGGGGATAGTCCCAAAGACGTGATCGCCCGCAAATTAATGGAGAAAGTGGCCCGTGAATTCAAAAGTTGAAATCCGCATCAAACGCCTGAACCACGGCGCGGGGCTGCCTTTACCGGCTTATGCAAGTGCCGGAGCTGCGGGCATGGATATTTGTTCGGCAGAAAACCTGACCCTGCGCACTGGAAGGCGTGCGGCCGTTGCGACGGGCTTTGCCTTTGCCATTCCACACGGGTTTGAAGTTCAGGTCCGCCCGCGTTCCGGCCTTGCGCTAAAACACGGCATCACCTGCCTCAACACACCCGGCACCATCGATTGCGATTATCGCGGTGAGGTGAAGGTAATCCTCATCAACTTGGGTGAAGAAGATTTCCAGATCAACAAGGGCGACCGGATCGCGCAGCTTGTGGTTGCACCTGCCCCGCAAGCTATGGCGGTGGAGGTCGAGGAGCTTGATGACACCATAAGGGGCGCCGGGGGTTTTGGTTCGACAGGTATATGACCCTATCCGACAAGCAACTCGACCGCTATGCTAGGCACATCGTGCTGCGCGATGTGGGCGGTGCCGGACAACAGAAATTGCTCGGCGCCCACGTCATGCTCATCGGTGCGGGCGGCATCGGGTGTCCGGCGATCCAGTATCTGGCAGCAGCGGGTGTGGGCACAATCAGCGTTGTCGATGATGACACGGTTGGCCTGTCCAATTTGCAGCGGCAAGTGCTGTATAGTGAAAGCGACATTGGCACGGCAAAGGTTATTGCAGCAGAAGCGGCTGTGGAGCGGATCAACCCCGATGTGACATTTCACGGTTTACACCAGCGTATTTCCGCGCAAAGTTCTGCCACTTTGCTGAACGGTGTCGATGCCGTGATCGACGGCAGTGACAATTTTGCGACGCGGTTGATCGTCAACGACCTGTGCCTTGCTGCCAAAGTCCCTTTGGTCAGTGCCGCCATCGGCCAGTTCCACGGACAGATTGGCACCTTCACCGGCTGGCAACCGGGTGCCCCCTGTTACCGCTGCTTTGTCGGCGATGCGTTCGATCCTGAAGACTGCGATGATTGTTCAACCCAAGGTGTGCTCGGCGCGATGTGCGGCATTATGGGCAGCTTTGCCGCCATGGAAGCCATCCGCGTCATTACCGGCTTTGGCGAGGCACAGACCGGCAAGCTGCACATCTTTGACGGGATGAAGCCGTCGATGCGGACGATTACTTTACCGAAGGATCCGGGCTGCGGGAGTTGCGGGGCTGCAAAGTGACATCCGCAGTTAAAGCAGCGATTTGGCTACCCTAAAACTCTCAAAACCTCCTCCACCCAGGCTGGCACTAACTCGGTTGCCGGGCCATAACGGCCTTCGTCGAAATACCCGCTGCCCTTGCTTGGTTCCAGATTAAGTTCGAGTGTGGCAATCCCGTCTGCTCGTGCCCGTCTGACATAACCACCAGCAGGATATACCGCGCCAGATGTGCCGATGCTGACGAACAGGTCGGCGCGGCGCAGGGCGGCGTCGATCTCGCTCATGCGGTACGGCATTTCACCGAACCAGACGATATCGGGACGCAGGCTACCTTGTGTGTCACATAAAGGACAAGCAGGACGGTCAATTAAAGGCGCGCGCCACCCCGGCCGTTCGTTGCACGCAAGACACCATGCGGTCAGATGCGTACCGTGCATATGGATCAACCGTTCTGCCCCAGCGCGTTCGTGCAGGTCGTCGACATTTTGGGTAACGATGGTCAACTCACCTTCCCACTGCTCATCCAGCCGCGCCAAAGCCTCATGCGCGGCATTAGGTTCCTTGGTCTGGATCGCCGCGCGGCGCATGTCATAGAAGCGCAGCACCAGATCGGGATCGCGGGCAAATGCCTCCGGCGTTGCAACATCCTCAACGCGGTGCTGTTCCCATATTCCGCCGGCACTGCGAAAGGTGTCTATCCCGCTTTCGGCGCTGATCCCGGCCCCTGTCAGGATCACTATGTTGCGAAGTTTTGTCATCTGCGCCATGAAGCAAAAAACAGCGCTTAGGACAAGTCATGACCAACATCGGAATTATCGGCCACCGCGGTCGCATGGGCCAGGCGCTCGTTACCGCCATAAAGGAGGCAGGCGCGACGCTGTCGGGTGGCGTGGACAGGCACGATGATGTCGCAGGCCTGATCGCGGCATCGGATGTGCTCGTCGATTTCTCCTCCCCCCACGCGCTTGAAGGTACGCTTGATGCCTGTGTTGCCGCGAATAAGCCAATTGTTATCGGCACCACGGGGCTTGAGGAACGCCACCATTTCCTGATCGACGATGCCGCCAGCGATATTGCTGTCCTGCAAACCGGCAACACGTCGCTGGGTGTAACGATGCTCGCCGCGCTTATTGAGGATGCAGCATCCCGGCTTGGCCCCGATTGGGATATCGAGATACTCGAAATGCATCACCGGCATAAGGTTGATGCACCGTCGGGCACTGCCCTGCTGCTTGGTGAAGCCGCAGCACGCGGGCGGGGGATTGAGCTCGCCAGCAATAGCGTACGAGGCCGTGACGGTATGACTGGCGCGCGTCAGCAAGGTGCCATCGGCTTTGCCAGCCTTCGCGGCGGCAGTGTTGCTGGCGATCACATGGTTGTCTTTGCCCATGACAATGAACGCATCGAGCTAACCCACCGCGCAGAAAACCGCGCTGTATTTGCGGACGGCGCGGTTAAGGCTGCGCTTTGGTTGGTGGAAAAAGGGGCTGGCCGTTACCGTATGAGTGACGTTTTGGGGGTGTAGCCCGTTACTTCACTACCGTCAGTTTATCTTGTGTCCTTAAATCAAAATCACTGGCGTCATGGCGTTCATACAGCTGGCTTGCGGGATCGCCCATCACGCGGTTGACCATCCGTCCGCGTTTGACTGCTGGCCGCACGCCGATCTGTTCGGTCCAGCGGATGACGTTCGTATATTCCGCCACCTGCAAAAACTCGCCAGCCTCATACACCAGCCCCTTGACCAGCGCGCCGTACCAGGGCCAGATTGCCATATCGGCAATCGAATATTCGTCACCTGCCATATATTCGTGGATAGCCAAATGGCGGTCGAGCACATCCAATTGCCGCTTCACCTCCATAGCAAAGCGGTCAATTGGATATTCAATCTTCACCGGCGCATAGGCATAGAAATGGCCAAAGCCGCCGCCCAGATACGGCGCGCTTCCCATTTGCCAAAACAGCCAGCTGAGTGCCTCGGTCCGCTTGGCCGGATCAACGGGCAGGAACGCCCCGAACTTTTCCGCCAAATACAGCAGGATCGCGCCCGATTCAAAAATGCGTTGCGGCGGCGATACGCTATGGTCGACCATCACCGGGATTTTTGAATTGGGATTGATATCGACATAGCCGCTGCCGAACTGGTCGCCTTCGCGGATGTTAATCAGCCACGCATCATATTCCGCAGCCCTGTGCCCCGCCGCCAACAACTCCTCAAGCATCACAGTTACTTTCACCCCGTTCGGCGTCGCGAGCGAATAAAGTTGCAACGGATGTTTGCCAACCTGCAATACCTTATCATGCGTCGGCCCTGCGATGGGCCGGTTGATATTGGCAAACTGCCCGCCACTTTCCTTGTCCCATGTCCAGATGGCGGGCGGGGTGTAATCGGAGAGATCTTGGGGCATATATGTGGTTCCTTTTACGCAATGGGCCAAGCTGTGAACTTAGAGTTAGAGCCTAGCATAGGGGAAGCAAGAAATTTTGCGCGGGCAAAAAGGCAAAATGCCGTTACGGTTTCAAAGCACCTCGCCCCGCACGCCCTGCACCAAGGCCCGACGCACCCAAGAATACAGGTTGACGCGCCCACATTTCCGCCATTTAATCGCGGTATTAAACCGGTCCCCAAGGAGAACCCTGATGAGCGTCACCACCGATATCCGGAATGACATCGCCCTGATCACAATGGATGACGGCAAAGCCAATGCGATCAATTTCGATATGCTCGCCGCACTGAACGAAGCGCTGGACAAGGCGGAATCAAGCGCAAAGGCGATCGTACTGGCAGGGAGAGAGAACCGGTTTTCGGGCGGATTTGATCTAAAGGCTTTTGCAACACTGGGCGGGGAAGGCGTATATAGACTGCTTGACGGGGGTGCTGAACTGTTGCTGCGGCTCTATGGCGGCCCGCTGCCTGTGGTCGCTGCGTGTACCGGGCATGCAATAGCGATGGGCACGTTCATCCTGCATGCGTGTGATACAAGGGTCGGGGCTAGTGGCGATTTCAAACTCGGTGCGAATGAAACGATAACGGGCATGAACCTGCCGATATTTGCAACCGAACTCGCCCGCGCCCGCCTAAACCCTGCCCACATGACCCGCGCGATGGTACAGGCATTTATCTATGACCCGGCGGAGGCAGTGGAGGCAGGCTATCTCGATATGATGGTGGCGCCGGAAAAAGTGGTGGCAACGGCAACCGCGATAGCAGAGCAGTTGGCTGCGTTACCGGGATCGGCCTATGCCTATAACAAAATCGCGATGCGCAAAGGCACGCTGGATACTATCAGGGCGAGTATTGGACGGCATCACGGGTAAGGGACCCTTTACCCTTATTAATGTTGCGGGGTATGAATGGGTATTTCTAATCTGGCCTAGTGCCGCAGATAGCGTTGCAGGCTGACACGTAGCCCGATCCGCACTTCATTGCTGGGATTGAACCGTGTTATGATTGCAGCGGGACCGGTGACGTTATTGTGGGCATATTCGACATGCAGGCTGGCGAGCTTACCAGTGAAGGGTAGATTATAGTTGAACCCCGTGCGGATCGCACTTTGCCGCGCGCGGCCGGAAATCACGTCCTGCCCCAAACTGACAAAATCATAGCGCAGGAAAAGGTCGATATCGCCTGCCTTGGGCACATCGAACAACGAAATCTGTCCCATGATATAGCCGCCGAACACGTCGCTGCGGCTGCCTGTAAAGCGCGAGCGGATCAGTTCGGCCTCGATAGTCGCGGGATGTCCGGCAAGCGGGAAGGTGTAGGCGGCGTCGCCCTCGAAGGTCAGCTTGTTACCCGTGGCGGCAACACCACCGAGCGGTGCTTGCGTGATAGCTGTCCCAAGCGTGAAGGTGCGGTTGGTGATGTTGCCGGTGTAGTCGCTGGCAAAACCAAGCGTCAGCTTGTGGCCATGTTCGCCGTCGTTGATCGGGGTGAGAAGTACCTTGCCTGCAACTGAACGGCCGATGCTGCTGCGCACACCACTGGCGTTGAGCGAACCGCGATTATCGCCGACCGAGAATTGGACCGTGGCTCTGGGCGACAGCGCCTTTTGTATCTGAAAACCAATCTGCGCCCCAAAGGCGTTGATCGAGCCATGTTCTTCCAAGACCAGCGAGCGGTTAATCGTCGGTAAATTGCCCGAGGAGAGATTGTCGTCGCGCGACAGGATATGGGTGTTATGCCCAAATAGCAGCCGGAATTTAGCGGGATCGTCGGCATCCTGAAGCGATACAAACAGGTTTTCAAAGTTGCGGCGGAAAGGGCCAGTGCGCAGGAAGTTGCTGTTGGTCAGATCGACCTCATAGACGAATGCAGGGCGTAAATGCGGTGTGATACGCGGCAAGTCGAACTCCGCACCTTGGCGCACCCGCCGCCAGCTATCCTTGCCATCAGGATCAACTAACCGTTCGGCATAGCCCCAAGTGGTGATACGGAAGTCGTCCGACTGGATGATAACGCCTGCATCGGGGTTAAATGACAGGGCGGGCGCACGTGTGAGGGGAAGTTCGGATTGCGCCAATGCTGGCACCGCCATGACCAACAGCAGCGCCTCAGCCAAAGCGGGGAACGACACCCTCACCAGAAATACCGCCGCCATCCGCGCGCTTTGCCCGCCGACCCGGTTTGCCGTGCTTTGAACATCTTCACATATAGAATGATGCCGGTGATGCTCATGGCTATCAACGCCAGACCCCATAAAAGCCCTAAGAATTTACCGCCGTCACCCAATATTTCGCCAGTATGCAGGCGCATCACCCAATCTTCGCCGTCGGGTTCAGACTTAATGATGGCAGCAGTTGATGAGTTAACGCTCACCTTGATCGGTTCTGCCCCGTCGAGATGGAACACATATACCGGAACCGGAGCCTTGATGACCCAGTCAACCGAGGCAACGGGCCGATTGCCATATCGCGCGAGAATGACGGCGCGGGCCTTGTCCATCGTGATCGCGGTGGCTGGCAAAGGCGCAGAAAGCGACACAGGCGAAACAATCTCTGCCATTGCTTCACGCGCTGCTTCATCCTCGCCAAAGATCGCCTCGCCTTGCATCCAGATGCCGGTCAGAAAAACCGACAGGAAAAAGATTATGCCAACGATACTAAGCCAGCGGTGGATTTTGCGATTGGTCATTTTCAAAAGCATCCTAACGTATAACTATCATTTCGCATTACCCACTATATCCAGCGAAATACATATTAGATTTGGATTAGCGAATATAAAGGTCAGGCCCAAGCTATAAATTGGCGAAGTATATGCAAATTAGCGCTCGCGAGAGCCCTTATCCCCCTTTACCAAAATGTATAATCTGGTGTGAGCCCTTCGACTTCGCTCAGGACAGGCTTACACGGTTTTCTGCGGGTCAAGGCGACCGTACTTCAGCACCTCTAACGCCTGTGCCTAACCTTTACCACTTCCCCAAAAAAGCGAACAACGTCGTAACCTTGTATAACCTTTCAAGTGCGCAAACAACACAGGCAATCAAAACCGGCTAGAGAAATGGTGCACCCAGAGGAATTCGAATCCCCGGCCTCTGCCTTCGGAGGGCAGCGCTCTATCCAGCTGAGCTATGGGTGCATGTGTGGCGCAGTTAGCAGGACAGGGCGATGCTCGCCAGTCCTTTTTGATCGCGCCGCAAATCGTCATATGGCTTTACATACCATCGCAATCTAGGCCCGTCTCAATCTAGGACAGCGCCACAATCGTTATAGTGCAATTACGCGCTATATGGATAAGCTGGTCTTTACCAATTTGGTGCAGGGGTGATTCCGGGTGCATAGAGCCATTCACAGATTGTCAAAAGTGCCGTGGCTTTTTGTAATCGCGTTTGACCTATTTGCGTTTTTTGCGCTGATCTTTGCAACAATATTGGTTGCGGACGCCGTGCCGCGTGCGAAGCATCAAAGCATCGCGCAAACCTCGAACACCAAACGTATTGCGTTTAGTTTTGATGACGTACCGCGCGGGCCGGGGGCGTTTCTAAAAGTAGAAGAAAGGCCGCAAATGTTGATCCAGGCGCTAAAGTCCGCCGGGATCAAGCAAGCGGCTTTCTTCGTCAATCCCGGGCGTATGGGGGGGGCGGATATTCATGCAGCAACCGTAGCCGCTTATGCCGCCGCCGGGCATGTTATTGCCAACCATACTGATAGTCATAAGACCGTATCATCACAGAGCGCTGAATCGTTTTTGGCTGACGTTGATAGGGCCGAGGTCTGGTTAAAGCCGCAGCGCAATTACCGCCCCTGGCTCCGTTTTCCGCAATTGGATGAAGGGGGATCGGATAAGGTAAAGCGCGATGCTGTGCGCGCTGGGATGAAGGTGCGCGGATTACGGCATGGCTATGTTACGGCCGACGGGTGGGACTGGTATATGGAAGCCCGCACAAAAGCAGCTGTGAAGGCGGGACAGACCATCGACAAGGAAGCGTTGCGGGCGCTGTATATAGAAACCCATGTTGCATCGGCCAATTTCTCCGACCAGTTGGCGCAGCTTATATTGGGCCGCCGCCCGGTGCAGATGCTGTTGCTGCACGAAACCGATTTAGCCGCACTTTATGTCGCCGATCTCGCCAAGGCACTGCGCGCCGATGGCTGGGAAATCGTTTCTGCCGATGCCGTTTACGCCGATCCGATGGCCAAAATGATGCCCGATCCTGACTATGCCGACGGTACGATGCTCGAAATGCTGGCTTGGGAGAAAAAATTGGTCGGCAATCGCTGGTTCCCGCGCAACAATATCCCTAAAGCGCGACAGCTGTTTGCCACACGGGTTTTGCATCAGTAACCTGTCTGACCGGGTTAATTGTTAGGATAGATTAATGCGTCGGTCACTGGTTGCTTTATCTGCGACGCTGTTGAGCATGTCCCCTGCACCCGCGCATGTGCCATTGCTGCATGAAACCGATCTGGCCGCGATGTATATTAGCGATCTGGTCGCCGAATTGCGCCGCAACGGTTGGACTATCGTTACGGCGGACAAGGCCTTTGCCGATCCGATTAATAAGGCGATGCCCGATGTACCAGATGCAGATGGAACCTTGACCGGATCAATGGCATGGGAGAAAGATGTCGAACCGTCCTTGTCACCTGTGTGGATCACCCGGAGCATAGCGACATTCCTGTTCAAACGGCGCGTATTGAAAGAAACCGATCCAAAATGACTAACCAATTTGACCTAACCGAAGACCAGATCGCCATTCAGGATATGGCGCGAAAATTTACTGCAGACGCGATCACCCCATATGCGGCAGAGTGGGATGAAAAGCATATTTTCCCGCGCGATACGATCAAGGCAGCTGCTGAATTGGGCTTTGCGGCTATCTATGTAAGCGAGGCTTCGGGCGGGATTGGGCTTGGGCGATTGGAGGCTGCGTTGATTATGGAGGCGATGGCTTATGGCTGCCCGACGACGAGCGCCTATATATCCATTCATAATATGGCCGCATGGATGATCGACTGTTTTGGTAATCAGGCAGTGAAGAATAAATATCTGCCTTCGCTGGTGACGATGGACAAACTTGCCGGATATTGCCTGACCGAGCCGGGCAGTGGTTCGGATGCAGCCGCGCTGAAGACAACGGCTAAGCTGGAAAACGACCATTATGTCGTCAGTGGCACCAAGCAATTTATTTCAGGCGGCGGCGTCAATGATGTCTATGTGACTATGGTCCGCACTGGTGTTGACGGACCCAAGGGCATATCTTGCCTCGTCATTGAAAAGGGCATGGAGGGCGTTAGTTTTGGCGCACCAGAACGCAAGCTGGGCTGGAACGCATCGCCCACGGCACAGGTGATCTTTGATAATGTGAAGGTGCCGGTTGAAAACCGTGTTGGGGCCGAAGGCGACGGCTTTCGTTTTGCGATGGCAGGGCTTGACGGCGGGCGCTTAAACATCGGCGCATGTTCGCTGGGCGGGGCGCAGCGGTGTTTGGATGAAGCGATCACCTATACCAAAGACCGACAGCAATTTGGCCAACCGGTGGCGGAGTTCCAGAATACGCAGTTCATGCTCGCCGATATGGCAACCGACCTGGAGGCGGCACGGGCCTTGCTTTATATGGCGGCGGCAAAGGTGACGGCGAATGCGCCGGATAAATCGCGTTTCTCGGCGATGGCAAAGCGGCTAGCGACCGATAATGGATCTTCGATTGTTGACCGCGCGTTGCAACTGCACGGCGGCTATGGATACTTGAAGGATTATCCGATCGAGCGTTTCTGGCGCGATTTGCGGGTGCATTCGATACTGGAAGGGACCAATCAGGTGATGCGGATGATTATAGGACGGGATTTGTTGCGCCAATGACTGTTGATATTATCGCCCGTGTAGAAGGCCGTATTGGTCGCATCAGCCTTAACCGGCCAACGGCACTCCATGCGCTCAATCTGGATATGTGCAGCGCGATGATTGACGCGCTGCAAGGCTGGGCGGGCGAGAAGGCTGTCGAAGCTGTTATCATTGACCATAGCGAAGGCCGCGGGTTTTGTGCAGGTGGTGATATCCGGATGCTGGCGGAAAGCGGGGCGAAAGACGGTAAAGCTGCGCGAGCGTTCTTCGATACGGAATATCAATTGAACCATTTGCTGTTCGATTATGCCAAGCCTGTGGTCGCGTTCATGGATGGTATTACTATGGGCGGCGGCGTTGGCATTTCATTGCCCGCACAGTTCCGCGTCGCTACCGAAAATACCCGTTTTGCAATGCCAGAGACTGGAATTGGTTTGTTCCCCGATGTTGGTGGCGGCTGGTTTCTATCGCGGTTAGAGGGGCGCATGGGCCAGTTTTTGGCGCTGACCGGCGCGCGGCTGGACGGGGCGGAGTGCCTGGAATTGGGTTTGGCAACGCATTATCTGCCCTCGGCCAATCTGGAGGAAGCCAAGGAGCGTTTTGCGGCGCATCCTGACAGGATCAGCGGGATATTGGGCGATCTTTCGGTAACCCCGCCCAAAGCACGGATCGTCGACCACCGTGACAAGGTCAACAAGCTGTTCGCCTCCGATGTCTATGAAGAGATACTCGCGGCATTAGAGGCCGACGACAGCGATTGGGCAATGACCGAGCGTGATACGCTAGGCACCAAAAGCCCGCAGACGTGCAAAGTTGCGCTGCGCCAATTGAAGGAAGGTGCGGCGATGCCCGATTTCGCAGCCGAGATGAAACAGGAATACGCCATTGGTTCGCGGGTGGTTGCGATGCACGACTTTCTTGAAGGCGTTCGTGCCCTGATTATCGACAAGGACAATGCGCCTGTCTGGAACCCTGCAACGCCAGCGGAAATGACCGAAGAGATGCTCAACGCAATCTTTGCGCCGCTGACCAAAGCCAAAGAATGGAAACCCCTATGAGTTACGAGACGATCCTGGTTGAACAGCGCGGCGCGGTGACGCTGATTACGCTCAACCGACCGCAAGCCTTGAATGCGCTGAACAGCCAGGTGCTTGCCGATTTGATCGATGCCTTTGCCGCATATGACGCCGATAACAGCCAACGCTGCGCTGTCCTGACGGGCAGTGAGAAGGCCTTTGCAGCGGGGGCCGATATCAAGGAAATGCAGAGCCAGTCTTTTGCCGATATGTACGGGGCCAATTTCTTTGCTGGATACGACCGTGTCACCGCGACCCGCAAACCGTGGATCGCGGCGGTAGGCGGCTTTGCGCTTGGCGGTGGGTGCGAACTGGCGATGATGGCGGACTTTATCATCGCAGGTGACAGCGCCAAATTCGGCCAGCCCGAGATCAAGCTTGCGGTCACGCCGGGCATGGGCGGATCACAGCGGCTGACCCGCGCGATTGGTAAAGCGAAGGCGATGGAGATGTGCCTGACCGGGCGGATGATGGGCGCTGAAGAAGCCGAAGCCGCAGGGCTAGTGGTTAAGGTCGTCCCCGCCGTTGACTTGGTTGAAGAGGCGATGAAAACCGCGCAGACCATCGCCGCAATGGCGCCACTTGCAGCCATTGCCACCAAAGAGATGGTCAACGCCGCGTTCGAAACAACGCTGACCCAAGGCATCACATTTGAACGCCGCCTGTTCCACGGCCTGTTTGGTAGCGCCGATCAAAAAGAAGGCATGGCAGCATTTGTCGAGAAGCGCCCCGGCAACTGGACCGGGAAATAGAGTGATTGTGAGGTAAATGGGACATTTGACGGTTAAGAAATCGCGGTTAAACAGATGCCCAACACGACCTCATTTAATCGGCTGCACTTTCTCGATCTGTTGGAACTTGCCAAGGCCACAGCCTGTACCTTCCTGCAAACGGCCGCCATAATTGTTAAGCACGCGGATAGTATCGATGCTGCACAATTGGTTGCCCGTTGGCTTATACGAAAAACGCTCCTCCGACTTCAAACTCGGGCAGCTATAGGGCAGGGTATTACGGTATAGCTTTTTGCCGGTCATTTCAAAATCGATGGTCTTGTCATCGACGATCTTTGTCGACCGGATCTGATAGGTATTAACACAATTTACGGGCGTTCCGATGGTTTGCACGGGCAATTCTGGCTTGCGGTCTTTGGCATAGGCCATCGCGATACCACCAATCGCGACACTCACCGTGAGCAGTATAGAAACAGTCTTTTTCATGGGGCTTACTCCTGTCTAATTCTTGAATAGACGTACAGGATTTTACATGAATGTGCGGTGACTGCCCTACCTCGCTCTAGTCTCCTCACTTTTTGGCTTAAACCCGCACAAATCAGCTACCGGACACCTCCAGCATTCCGGCGTTCGCGCCTTGCAGATATAACGCCCATGCAGGATCAGCCAGTGATGCGCGCCCACGCGGAATGGCTGCGGCGTATACTTGTCGAGCGCCTTTTCCACCGCCAGCACCGTCTTCCCTTTGGCTAGGCCGGTGCGATTGCCTACGCGAAAGATATGCGTATCGACCGCAAAAGTCTCCGCCCCGAATGCAGTGTTCATCACCACATTAGCGGTCTTGCGCCCGACTCCGGGTAACGCCTCCAAAGCGTTGCGATCTTGTGGCACTTCGCCACTGTGATCGCGTACCAAAATCTCAGACAGTGCAATTACGTTCTTCGCCTTGTTATTATACAGGCCGATAGTTTTGATATGCGATTTCAATCCCTCAAGCCCCAGCTCCACCATTTGCGCAGGGGTCTTCACTTGCGCAAATAAGGCGCGTGAAGCCTTGTTCACGCCAACATCGGTCGATTGAGCCGAACAGGTAACGGCAACAAGCAACTGATAGACATTGCCATACGCCAGCTCGGTCTCCGGCGCAGGGTTCGCGTCTGCCAACCGGCGGTAGAATTCAAAGATATCGGCTTTTTTCATGGGATCATTTAATCACGTTCCGGTGGGAAAGGTAACAAAGTTCTACTTCAAACGCTTTATTCTGTTTCTTTATCAGACCGGAAAGAATTTGTGCCCGGCAGCGACTCCCTTGCTCCTTGCAATGAACAAGAATTGCTTCAAACCTCGGTGGTGATATTTATGAGTTTGTGACCTCACGTTTCCGTGGAAACCGGCAATTTGATTGGAATAATATAAAATAACTCATCCAAAGAAAGATGATTAAGTTTCTAATTCTAACGGCATGGCTAGCGCCACTTCATTACAGGATTTTGAATCATTTGTGTCACGCACGTCGCCGACTAAGAACTTCTCTCTACAGACCTGTAATATATAGCTCCATCAATTTCGGCCATCCTGTTTAGGTGCCGTGTTTGCAAGGTATACAAGTAGGTCCTGATCCTAAGACACAGATTTATGGCAGCCCTCATCACGGGGAACGACCTACTACAAACTGCTGTTCAACTGAATTTGCTATGTTGCGCGACAATCCAGAGAGCGGCAGTTTGTAAGTAGCACTGTGTGCGGCGGCTGCTAAAATTTAAAGCCGGCTTCAACCCCGACTAGGCGGCGCGCGCCAGGAGAGATGAATGATCCGCCAAATTCAATCGCCGGAATGGCTTCGTTGATATATTTGCGGTCCAGCATATTGTCGGCAAACACCGACAGGTTCCAGTTTTCGCCTTCCAATCCTGCGTGCAGGTTCAGCACGCCGAATGGCTTGCGTTTTGCGATGCTGTAATTGGCATCACCGACAAATCCGGGCAGGGCGAGCGCAGAGATTGGCAGCAGCCCGCTAAAGATCGTCGGGCGCGTTTCATCTTGGACGCTGTGGAACCATGTCGGGCCAGTGATGCGGTAATCAGCGCGCATGATCAGGTCGATATTGTCGGTCAACGGCGCATCAATCTGGCTGCCAAGGTTGATCGTATAATCGGCAGTATAAGGCGATTTATTGCCCACAGTATAGGGCCGTGAGGAATTCTTCTTTATCTTGCTGTCGGTAACGTTGACTGATCCGAACAGCGACCAACCATCGACGATTTTGCCATTTACGTTCAGCTCGGCGCCCTTCACATCGACCTTGTCGATGTTGGAGACAACGCGGAGCAGGCCAAAGCTGCCAACGAAAAACTCGAAGAACTGCATGTCGTTGATCTTGGTGTAGTAGCCCGCCAGATCGAACGTCACGCGGTTATCGAACAGCGATCCCTTAATCCCAGCCTCGAACGCACTCGATACTTCCTTACGATATTGATCGTTGATCGTCACGCCCGCATTGATCGTGCCCGGGGTGACGCCATTATTGAAAGCAGCGTTCACCACCGAGGACGAACCGCTATTGTTGAAACCGCCGGATTTGAAGCCAATGCCCCAGTTGGCGTAGACATTGGTGCTGGGCGTAGGCCGCCAGCTTAGCGTTACTTTGGGCTCAATCTGCTTAAAGGCTTTTGACTTGTCGGCAATCGTGCCGGTGGCCGGAAGGCCGGGGTTGATTTTTCCGCCGGTGATCGGATCAAGTACATTGGGTACGCGGCTGGAAACTGTGCGGTCCTCAACATCGTATCGTAACGCCAACCCTGCCTTAAAGGCATCCGACATTTCATAATCCGCCGAACCGAATACCGCATAGACATCGGTTTTGAACTTGTCGGCGAACAGCAGCGATGTGGGGTTGATTGTGCCGGGTGCATTATAAAGTGTGGGCAAGATGCCCGAGCCAAGATCTGCCCCGAGGCTTACTCCCACCAGCCGGTCGATGTGCAGATAATAGCCGCCCAATTGCCAGCTGAGCGGGCCATCATTGTTCGATGCTAGCCGCACTTCGCCGCTGAAATCCTTTTGATTGCGGATTTGCAGCTGCGTTCCGTCGCAAGTTGTTGGCGAATAGGGCCCAAAAGTTGAACCATTGGCTGGTGCGAAAATGAAGGGAACGGGTATAGCGCCTATGAAACCGGGCTGGTTGACCGGAAAGCCGGTTTGCGCGGCGGTTGATGCAAAGCAGGCATTTTGCACTGCAATGTTGGTTGCGTTGGGAGTAGCGCCCGCAGCAGCTGGCGAGATGTAGCGCGCAAAATCTGCCGATGTGCCGTCCGCAGTCAGGCTTTGCTTCACGTCGGAGTAAAGCGCCCATGCGGTGAGTTTTGTCGAACCAAAATCATGCTCGACCTTGGCGGACATGTCGAACGACTTCTGGTTATTGGTCGGCCGGATATTGCCGTAATAGTTGAAGGGGTGATCGTTGACGTCTTCGTTAAAAGCAGGGTTTACTGCTGCAAACAAAGGTATGTGAAACGCTGCGTTGAAGTTAATCGATGCACCGGAAAGATCGGCATAGCGGGCCTTTACATCCACTTCGGTCGCATCGCCCAATTGCGCTAGGAACCGGCCATCAATCGACCACACTTTTTGATCATCGACCACTTTGCGATTAAGGAATGTGTTGCGATAAAAACCGTCAGTTGAACGGTAATAGCCGGACAGCAACAGCCCCGCGCCGTCGCCAATCGGTGTTGAGATATAGGCAGTGCCTTGCACCGTGTTTTCATTGGCGTAGCTGGCCTTGACGCCGCCATTCAGCGAACTGCCGGGTTTCAGTGTTGAAATCACAATCGCGCCAGCCGCCGCGTTGCGGCCATAGATCGCGCCTTGCGGGCCCTTAAGAATTTCGATTTGGCGCAAGGTTCCCTGCGGCTGGTTGAGCTGCGCCGTATTGGTCTTCAATATACCATCAACGATTAAGGCTACCGAGCTTTCCGCATCGCGTGCGCCATTAATGCCGCGGATGTTGATCTGGGTATCGCCTGCTTCTGCCGTGCCGGTGACAATTGTTACGCCCGGGGTCAGTTGGGCAAAACCCTCGGCATTGTCGACGCCGGTTTTGGCTAGGGTGTCGGCGGAAAGAACAGAAACCGATGCGGGGACGTCGATCAGGCGCTCGTTTTGGCGGCGTGCCGTGACGATGATTTCGCCCTCTGCAACTGCCTCTTCTTGCGCGTCCTGCGCGAAAGCCGGTGCTGTGGAGATTGCCGCCGCGGTTATGGAACTGAGCAAGAATGCCTTGGTGATACGCATATTATGTCTCCCTGACATGAATTATCGATAAACCGGTACACGTCTTGACGTGTTACCATCTTGTTATGATTGCATTCGGCCAAACTGTGTTTCAGAATAACAGAGTAATCGTCATTACACCGCCCCAGCCGTTGATTTCTGCATTGTGTATTGTATACAAATGGGGTTAGTCAAGGGCGTTCCAAAAAAGGAGACTTTTCATGTCCAGAGCGTCCGAGCGCGCCTATGGTCAAATCCGCAGTATGATATTGTCAGGCGCACTGTCCCCCGGCACGCAGATTCGCGAAGAGCAACTTGCTGAAAGCTGCGGTGTATCTCGCACCCCGGTTCGCGATGCATTGCGCCGGTTGGAAGCTGAACAATTCATTCGGCGCAGCGATACCCAGCGCAGTTTTGTCGCAGACTGGTCGCTGGATGATGTTGAAGATGCGTTCCAGTTGCGGGCAATGCTGGAGGCGCATGCCGCAAAAAGGGCGACGACGCGTGTGAGCAGGGATCAGCTGGAACGTCTGAAAACCCACAATAAGGCAATTCTCAAGTCGATCTCTGGCGATAAAACCGACGTCCCGGCCTTCCTAGAACATAATCGGCTGTTTCACGCCGTCATATTGGCAGCGGCAGGTTCCGAACGGCTTTCAAACATGTTGGCGCAGGTCATCGAGCAACCCGTCGTCCAGCGCACTGCATTGCAATACGATCGCGAAAATCTGCAGCGGTCATGGCATGAGCATGAGGAATTGCTCGCCGCCTTTATACACCGCGATGCCGATTGGGCCGCTGCGGTCATGACCGGTCACATCCGCCGTGCCTTCCATGCTTACGCCGAAGCGCATAAGCATGGGGCTGACATTAAACATATCTTGGCTGCCGCGTAATCGCGGTTGATTTTGTATACAAATGTGGCATTAGAATAAAATGTACAATCCTGCATCCATTGAATTTGTCGAGGTTGGCCCACGTGACGGGTTGCAGAATGAACCAGAAATAGTGGCGACTGCGGATAAACTGTTATTGATCGAAAAAGCCATAGGTGCGGGTGCCCGGCGGATTGAGGTTGCCAGCTTTGCCAATCCCAAGCGGGTTCCGCAAATGGCCGATGCCGAGGATGTGTGTGCGGGCCTGCCCCAACGCGACGATGTTACCTATATCGGCCTGGTGATGAACGAGCGGGGCGCTGAGCGCGCCATTGCAACGCGGCGTATCAATCAATTGGGTTTTGTCGTGGTTGCCACTGACAAGTTCGCCATGGCCAATCAGGGTCAGACCAGCGACGGGTCAGCGCAGATGGCGTATGACCTTATTAAAAAAGCCAGGACCATCGACCTGACAGCGCAGGCCACTATTGCAGCTTCTTTTGGCTGCCCGTTTGAGGGGGAGGTTGCCGAGGATCGCGTCGTTGAAATCGCCAAACGGCTTTCCGGCGCATGCCCTATCGAAATCAGCCTTGCCGATACGATCGGCGTGGCAAACCCCGCGCATGTTGCCCGGCTTGTTACAAAAGTACGCATGGCCATCGCGCCCGTTCCCGTTAGAGTTCACTTCCATAATACGCGCGGTACAGGGCTTGCCAATGTCTGGGCGGCGGTCGCGGCAGGTGCGAGCGTTGTTGACGCATCAATTGGTGGATTGGGCGGTTGTCCATTCGCTCCGGGTGCTGCTGGCAATGTCGCCAGTGAGGATGTGGTCTACATGCTCGAACGCGCCGGCATTTCGACGGGAATGAATTTGGAAAAGCTGATTGCGACGAGTGGCTGGCTTAGCGGTGTAATGAACAAGAAGTTGCCGGGATTGGTGTCGCGGGCACCGGCTTTTCCCAAGGCAGCATAGAGAGGAAGTAACTACATGGCGTATCGTCTGGGTGTGGATGTCGGTGGAACATTTACTGACCTGTTGTTGTTCAACGAGGCAACGGGGGCGTGCTGGCGGCATAAGACGCCATCGACGCCCGATGACTCTTCGATTGGAATCCTGTCCGGGGTCGATGCCATTTGTGCTGAAGCAGGAGTTACGCCAGCCGATATAGAATTGTTTCTGCACGGGACCACAGTTGCAACCAATGCCGTGCTGCAGGGAAAAGGTGCCCGGGTCGGCCTGATCACCACGCAGGGCTATCGCCATATCATGCAGATCGCACGCAGTTTTGTGCCCGGCGGACTTGCGGGCTGGATCATCTGGCCAAAACCGCAACCGCTCGCCGCGCTGGAGGATACCGTCGAAGTTGCCGGACGGATGAATGCGGCGGGGCAAGAAGTACGCCCGATTGACGAACAGGAAATCCGCGCCGCACTACAACACCTGAAAGCACAGGGAGTCGAGGCGATCACGGTGTCGCTGATAAATGCCTATACCAATGGCGCACATGAAACGCGGATCGGCGAACTGGCGCGTGAGGTTATGCCGGATGTGCCGGTGTCGCTGAGCCATGAAATTCTGCCTGAAATGCAGGAATATGAACGCACGCTCACTACTGTTGCCAATGCCGCTGTGCGTCCGGTGGTTGGCAATTATGTCCGAAACCTGCGCGACAAATTGCGGGTATCGGGGATGAAGGGAAAGCTGTCTCTGCTCCGGTCCGATGGCGGCTTGATGTCAGCAGAAAAGGCCGAAGAGCATCCCGTGAATATATTAATGTCCGGACCCGCAGGCGGTGTGACCGGCGCGCTGTGGGTAGCGAAAAATGCCGGCTTCAAGAATATCCTGACGCTCGATGTCGGCGGCACGTCGACCGACGTTGCGCTGATCGAAAATCTGGAGCCGCGGCGGGTGCGTACGACCGAGGTCGGGCATCTGGCGGTTCGGGCATCGTCGCTTGATGTGAAAACGGTGGGCGCAGGGGGCGGATCGATCGCCTATGTGCCGGAACTTACAAAAGCCCTTCGCGTGGGCCCGCAATCGGCGGGCGCGGTGCCGGGACCGGTGGCTTATGGCAAAGGAGGCGAAGAGCCGACGGTCACCGATGCTAATGTCGTACTCGGCTATTTGCCCGAGGCACTGCTCGGCGGGACGTTCAATCTCGACCGCGAAGGATCGAAGCGTGCGGTGCAGAAAATTGCCGATGCCATGAACATTGACCTTATGGCGGCGGCGCGTGGTATCATTGATATAGTGAATGAAAACATGTTCGGCGCGTTGCGGATGATTTCGGTGCAGCAAGGCTATGACCCTCGTGATTTCGCGCTGATGGGCTTTGGCGGCGCGGGACCATTGCATGTTAATGCGGTGGCGCGGCTGATGGGTAGTTGGCCTGCAATTTCGCCGGTTTCGCCCGGCGTGCTGTGTGCACTTGGCGATGCAACCACGCGGATGCGGACGGAAACGGCGCGTTCTTTCTCGCGGTTGGCGAACACCACCAATGCAGAAGAGCTGTCGGCTATCCTGACCGAGATGGCCGAGCAAACCCGCGCCGAGCTGCGATCGGATGGAATCCCCGATACGCAGATTATCTCTGAATTCGAAATCGATGTCCGCTATGCTGGCCAAGCCTTTGAGGTGCCGTTGACGATTACGCAGGACGTTTTGAACCGCGATGGCGTGGCCGGGTTGCTGTCGCGCTTCGATGCCGAACATTTGCGACTGTTCACCTTCAACATGGATACGCCCCATGAAATAGTAAACCTGCGTGCGGTGGCATTGGGTCAGGCGCTCGACCTTCCGGCGGCAGAGCTACCGACAGGTAACGGTGATCCGTCGGCGGCCAAAATGCGCGCGCACAGTTTGTGGATGGACAGCCGTGAACAGGCCGCCGTCATCTATGACCGGTCAAAGCTCAAACAGGGCGACATCATCGTCGGTCCCGCCATCGTTATCGAAATGGATTCAACCACGCTGATCGAAGCGGGTTGCGTCGCGACTGTCGACCGCGTCGGCAATATCCTGATCAATCTGGCTTGAGGACAAGATAATGACTGCACAAATCATCCAGACCAACACTACATCTTTTGCCAAGATCAATATTGATCCGGTCACCCTCGACATTATCGAAAACGCGCTGCGCAATGCCCGCGTCGAGATGGACGCAACCCTTGTGCGCACCGCGATGTCACCGGGCATCCGCGAGCAAGGCGATGCCTTTCCGCTGATCGCTGACCACACCGGCAAAATGATTGTTGGCCAGTTCGGTAGCTTCATCGGTGGCTTCCTCGACCAATTCGACGGCACGCTGGAGGATGGTGACATGATCTTCCTGTCCGACCCCTATAGCTGCGATGGCGCAGTCAGCCATTCGAACGACTGGCTCGTATTGCTGCCGGTATTCAAAGACGGACGCATCCTCGCCTATACCGCGATGTTTGGGCACCAGTCCGATATCGGCGGCAAGGTAGTGGGCTCGATGCCCATCGATAGTCGCTCGATCTTTGAAGAGGGCGTCCGTATTCCGCCAGTCAAGATCTGGAAAAAGGGCGTCTATAACGAAGACTTGGTCAAGCTGGTCATGCACCAGACGCGCAAGCCCGATTGGTGTCAGGCAGATTTGAATGCGCTGATCGCGTCCTGCCGGGTTGCGGCGCGGCGCGTAGTCGAAATGGCCGACCGTTTTGGCGACGATGTTTATGTTTCCGCGACACAGGAGCTACTCGCGCGCAACCACCGGGCGATGAAGGCTCTGATCGCGATGGCGATTGGTGAAGATCGTGTGAGTTTCGAAGACTATATCTGCGACGACGGTTTGGGCTTTGGTCCCTATAAGATAAAATGCACGATGTGGCGCGATGGCGACAAGGTCGTGCTCGATTTTGCCGGGACCGATCCGCAAAGCTCGGCATCGATCAACTTCTTCCTCAACCAGAATATGTTCAAGATGTTCTTTGGCATCTACATGATCATGGTCTTTGATCCGCAGATTTTGTTCAACGACGGCTTTTACGATCTGATCGATGTGCGCATCCCCGAAGGATCTTTGCTTAAGCCAAAATTCCCCGCAGCGCTCTCGGGTCGCACCCATGCGCTGGGCCGCATCTTTGATATATTGGGCGGACTATTGGGTCAGAAAACGCCTGAATTCCTGAACGCGGCCGGCTTTTCTTCAAGCCCGCATCTGTTCTATTCGGGCAATGACAAAAATGGCGAGTGGTTCCAACTGTTCCAGATCGGCTTTGGTGGCATTCCTGGGCGACCGATGGGCGACGGTCCTGACGGCCATTCGCTGTGGCCGGGATTTACCAATGTACCCAACGAGTTTCTGGAGCGCTATTTCCCGCTCGAGATCGAACGTTATGAAGCCGTAGCCGACAGCGGCGGGGCGGGCTTGCACCGGGGTGGCAATGGCATCCACATGACCTACCGCTTCCTGGAACCCGGTACGATTTCAATCCATGATGATCGCTGGTTCGTGCCGCCCTGGGGCGTCAATGGCGGCGAGCCCGGCAAACGCGCGCGCAAGATATTGGAAAAGGCCGACGGCTCGCAACAGATTGTAGCCAACAAGATCGACAATATTCCGGTTATGCAGGGCGACAAGCTGCATTACATCACATGGGGCGGTGGTGGTTGGGGCGATCCGCTTGACCGGCCTGCCGAATTGGTCGGCAAAGAGATTACCCAAGGGCTTGTGAGTATCGAGGGCGCGAAATCCTATGGTGTTGTCGCTGGCGTGGATGGCAGCGTTGATGAAGCAGCTACTGAAATGTTACGCGCCAAAATGCGGGCTGAACGTCCGGTGAGTGACAGCGTTTTCAACTATGGCCCCGATATCGAAACGCTGCGCAAAAATTGCTTCGCTGAAACCGGGTTGCCAGCGCCTATCCAGCCGGTTTGGACCTTTCAAGAGGCGGCGGAGTAACCGCATATGGCAGGCGCATTGGACGGCATCCGCGTTATCGAACTCGGTCAGTTGATCGCAGGGCCGTTCTGCGGTCAGTTAATGGGCGATATGGGGGCAGAAGTAATTAAGGTCGAGCCTCCGGGGGTTGATGGCAAAGGAGGGGGCGACCCGATGCGCAACTGGGGGCGCGGCGACCATAAATTGTGGTGGGAGGTCGTTTCGCGCAACAAGAAAGCGGTGTCGGCAAATTTGCGCTTGCCAGAGGGGCAGGAGCTTGTCCGCAAACTGGTTGCCAAGGCCGATATACTGATCGAAAATTTCAAGCCCGGCACCATCGAAAAATGGGGCATCGGCCCCGAAGTTCTGCACGAAATTAACCCGCGCCTGATCATTGTCCGCGTATCCGGCTATGGTCAGACCGGCCCCTACAGTGAGCGCGCGGGCTTTGGCGGTATTGGCGAAGCGATGGGCGGGTGGCGATATTTTGTGGGCGACCCAGACCGCGCGCCAAGCCGAATGGGCGTATCTATAGGCGATACGTTGGCGGCAACTTATGGTTGCATGGGCGCACTTGCCGCGCTGCATGCGCGCGAAAAGACCGGCAAAGGTCAGGTTGTTGATTCCGCACTTTACGAGGCTGTTCTTCAGGTGATGGAGAGCGTCGTGCCGGAATATCATTGGTCGGGCTATATCCGCGAACGATCAGGCTCCGTGCTGCCCGGCATCGCGCCTTCCAATGTCTATAAATGTAAGGACGGCGACTATTTGATCGGTGCCAATCAAGACGCCGTATGGACGCGGCTTGCCGAGGCTATGAGCCAGCCCGAACTTGCGCTAGACCCGCGCTATATCGACCATGTCTCCCGTGGTAAAAATCAAGTGGAACTCGACGAGCGGATCGAACGATGGACCAGCACCCTGACCGTCGCCGAGGTTGAGGCTTTGATGATAAAGAACTCAATTCCCGCGGGCAAAATTTTCCGCGCACCAGAGATGCTCGACGACCCGCATTTTCAGGCACGCGAAGCGATAATCGACGTCGAAACCGAACGCTGGGGCTCGCTGAAAATGCAGAATGTATTTCCCAAATTATCCGGCACGCCAAGCAGCGTCCGTTCGGCTGCGCCCTCCAAAATAGGTCAGCATAACGCCGAAATTTACGGCGGCCTGCTGGGGTTGGATGAAACCGAACTCGCCAAAATGGCGGCAGCGGGTGCGATTTAGTGAGCGACGCGGGCGATCTGACCGATAACTATGCCGCAGCATTCGACGGTCATCTTGCTTTTGGAGCAAATCCTGCGCTGATAATCGTCGATGTTGTCATGGCTTATTTTGACAAAAAATCGCCGCTTTATGCCGCTGTCGAGGATGTCCTTGCCAGTAACGAGCGCCTGCTGGCGACGGCGCGGACGGCTGGTATTCCTGTGATATTCACCAACGTGGTGTATCAGCCGGGAGGGGCAAATGGCGGTCTGTTCTACAAGAAAATCCCTGCACTAAAAGTGTTAGATCAAGGGTCGTCGCTGGGTGAGTTTCCCCCAAGCCTTCGACCTGAAGCCGGCGAAATCGTTCTTACAAAGCAATATGCGTCGGCGTTTTTCGGCACATCGCTTGCGGTGATATTGACCAAGCTGAAAATCGATACGCTTTTGATTGCCGGACTGTCCACGTCCGGCTGCGTCCGTGCGACTGCACTTGACGCGCTGCAATACGGCTTTGCTCCATTTATTGTAAGGGAAGCGTGTGGTGACCGGCATCCGGCCCCGCATGAAGCGAACTTGTTCGATTTACAGGCAAAGTACGCAGAGGTGATAAGCGAGGCTGAGGCGACAGAGCTGCTTGAAATTACGTAAAAGTCATTACGTCACTGGCTGCTATGCCTCAAATCACTTCGTCGTTTCGAAACTTCTATGGAACTCCCCACTTCGTGAAATTAAGTTGCTGATCGAAACGGGATTGACATTATTGTCAGTAGTGGCACTCTCTCTTCTGTCTAGGAGAGCAAGATGGCGACAGCACCTTTATCAGCGGATACAGACCTGCCTTATGCGGTAAACGCCGCGCCACATGACTGGGATGTAGTTGTTTCCGAGATTTACACCGAGGATCGTTGGCAGGCTCCGTTCAAAGACATGCGCGAAAAAGCGCCGATTAACAAGATTACCGGATCGGCTTTTGGCAATTACTGGAATGTCAGCACGCTAAAAGCTATCCAGCATGTCGAGGCGTTGCCCGATATATATTCCTCATCCTTTGAACATGGCGGCATCACAATTCTGGGTGATGAAGACCTGCAAATACCCGAGTCTGAACGGGTTATCATGCCGATGTTCATCGCGATGGATCGCCCGAAACATACCGGAGAACGCCGCGTTGTCGCGCCTGCTTTTACGCCAGCGGAAATGGTGCGGATGAGTAATGAAATCCGCAAGCGTACCGGCGAAACGCTTGACAGCCTGCCGATTGGTAAAGCGTTTGACTGGGTTGATCTGGTGTCGATCGAACTGACGACAGGCATGCTTGCTTTGCTGTTTGATTTTCCGTGGGCAGACCGCCGCAAGTTGACCGAATGGTCTGACTGGGCGGGTGACGTCGAATTGTTTCGCGATGAAATTATGCGCAAAAAGCGTCTGGAAAAAATGTTCGAAATGGGGGCCTATTTTCAGCGCCTATGGGATGAGCGCACCGACAAGGGGGAGGCACCTGACCTGATCAGCCGGATGATCCATTCACCGATGAAGGACATGACGCAGCTGGAATATATGGGCAATCTGATCCTCCTGATCGTTGGCGGTAATGATACCACCCGCAATTCCATGTCGGGCTATGCTTATGGGTTGAGCCAGTTTCCAGGGGAACGTGCAAAGCTTGAGCAAAACCCTGATTTGATCCCCAACGCGGTCAGCGAAATCATCCGATGGCAAACACCGCTTGCGCACATGCGGCGGACTGCACTTGCCGATCATGACCTGTTCGGCGCGCCGGTCAAGAAAGGCGATAAGTTGGCGATGTGGTATATTTCGGCCAATCGCGACGAAAGCGTATTTGAAAATCCTGACGCCATCATGGTGGACCGCGAAAATGCCCGCCGGCATTTGTCGTTCGGCTATGGCATTCACCGTTGTGTCGGTGCGCGCTTAGCAGAGTTGCAAATTCGTATCTTGATGGAAGAAATGGCAGTCAGGCGTCTGCGTGTAAATGTTGTGGAAGAGCCTGTGCGAGTCTCTGGCTGCTTCGTTCATGGATACCGCAAGATGATGGTCGAGCTGAGTACATATTGAAGTCCGGATCTATTGGCGCAACAGCTGCGTCCTGTTATCATTTAGCGAATTTAGGAGAGAGCCATGGCAACCCAGTACCAAGACGACCTTATTGTTGATCCCTATGATGTATCGCGCGCCGAACTGTATGTTGAGGACCGTTGGCAAGAGCCGTTTCGCAAGTTGCGCGCCGAAGCACCAATCCATTATGTAGCCGATTCGCGGTTTGGTGCGTATTGGTCGATCTCAACCTATAAGCCGATTGTCCAGATTGAAGCTTTGCCCAAGATTTTTTCCTCATCA
Organism: Sphingomonadales bacterium; assembly: GCA_043760355.1. Taxonomy (GTDB): domain Bacteria; phylum Pseudomonadota; class Alphaproteobacteria; order Sphingomonadales; family Sphingomonadaceae; genus Sphingorhabdus_B. Next base: position 13,396 of record JAYUPC010000139.1, on the reverse strand, counting down.
TGGGAATATGGCGGCATTTCAATTGCTTTTGACAGCGACAAAATGCTCGAAGGCGAAATCCGGATGCCGATGTTCATCGCGATGGATCCGCCCAACCATACCGGGCAACGCCGCACTGTTGCGCCCGCGTTTGGCCCGACCGAGGTTGCCGCGATGAAGGATGAAATCCGCGAACGCACAGCCGAAGTTATTGATTCGCTCCCTATTGGCGAAGCATTTGACTGGGTGGAGAGACTCTCGATCGAGCTGACAACCGGCATGTTAGCGCGACTGTTCGATTTCCCGTGGGAAGAACGGCATAAGCTTACGTATTGGTCCGACCTTGGCGGCGATGTTGAGCTTATTCGTCGTCCTGGCGGGTTGGAGCTGCGCAATGGAGCCTTGTTCGAAATGGCAGGTGCCTTTGGCAAATTGTGGCAGGAAAAGGCGGCTAATCCGGGCAAAGACCTGATTTCGATCATGCTGCAATCCGATGCGATGAAGGAAATGAGCCATGAAGAGTTTATGGGTAACCTGATCCTACTGATCGTCGGCGGTAATGACACGACGCGCAATTCCATGTCGGCTTATGCTTATGGCTTGGCTCAGTTTCCAGAAGAACGCGCCAAGTTGGAGGCCAATCCCGACCTCATCCCCAATGCTGTGCAGGAAATCATCCGTTGGCAAACCCCGCTTGCGCATATGCGGCGCACGGTGATGGAAGATACCGAGATTGACGGTCACCAGATGAAAAAGGGGGACAAGGTCGTCCTCTGGTATATTTCTGCCAACCGTGAAGAGGGAATATTCGACGATCCCGATACACTGCGCGTGGACCGCGAAAATGCCCGGCGGCATCTATCATTCGGTTACGGCATCCACCGCTGCGTCGGTGCGCGTGTTGCCGAAATGCAATTAGTAGTTCTGCTGGAGGAAATGGCAAAGCGGCGGTTGCGGGTAAATGTGCTTGAGGAACCAGAACGCGTGCCCGCCTGTTTTGTTCATGGCTATAAAAAGCTGATGGTCGAACTTTCGAAATACTGAAACCTTTTGATCTTCTGCACCGTATATAGGCTGTCAGACGCAAAGGTGATGAACATGATATTTTCGAAACGGGAATTTTTAAGGGTAACTGGGCTTAGTGCGGTTGCGTTGACCTTTGGCTGCGGAAAAGGCGCGCAAGCAAAGGGCCGTTTTGAAATCACCAAAGCCGATGCACAGTGGCGCAAATCGCTTACTCCGGCTGCCTATAGAGTATTGCGGCAAGAAGATACCGAGCGCCCGTATACGAGCAAGCTAAACGATGAACACCGGAGTGGTATCTTTATATGCGCGGGGTGCGACAAGCGGCTTTTTTCCTCCGCCACAAAATTCGAAAGCGGAACTGGCTGGCCCAGTTTTTATCAACCGCTTGCCGGGGGTGTAGGAACAACAACCGATTACAAGATCGGCCTGGCCCGTACCGAGGTTCACTGTGCACGTTGCGGAGGGCATCTGGGGCATGTGTTTAATGACGGCCCTAAGCCTACGGGCAAACGATACTGCATGAACGGCGTGGCGATGAAGTTTTTGCCGGGTTAAGAAGTAAGATAATACCTCACTTCACGCCTGAAAAATCGAGGTCCTTTTTCGGCTTACCATCCGCTGGCTTGCTGTTTTCAATAATCGTCAGGATCGCATTCCCGCGTCCGTCTTTTGTGGCGTAATCGCGCGCTGAATATCCAGCTACAGTATCTTCCTTGTCCGGATTGGCGCCAGCTTTCAGCAATTTACGTACCATCTCCTGATTACGGAGTTGCACGGCAAGGATCAAAGCGGTTTCGCCGCTGCGGTTGGTGGCGTCAATTGCGGCCTTAACACTACCCTTGTTGCCGACCAGCCAGTCAACCCCGTCAACAAAGCCCAGTTGCGTTGCCAAAATCAATGGCGTCACACCCTTTTTATCAGCCTGGTTCGGGTTTGCGCCCTTTGCCAACAAATAACCAAGCCATTCGCTGTCCCGTCGGTCGATAACAATGTGCAGCGCGCTTTGGCCAGTGGTAGCATCGCGGGTGTTAATAATGACGGTGCCCGGTTCACTCAAAGCCTCTTCTACGTCAGAACCTTTGCGTTCGCGCACAGCCTTCAGGAAATTATAGCTATCGGAAAATTGCGCCTGTGCTTGCGGTGCGATGACACCTGTTGCTACCGGCATGATGATGCCGAGCATTGCCGTTGCCAGACACGCGTGTTTCAATAAACCTGCCATTTGATCATACCCTGAATTTCTATTGCGACTCTATGGTCACATGACTTGATCTTGTGTGTTTAACAGACCATGTCTGGCCCCGCCATGAACAAAATAGCTATGAACAAAATATCGATCACTCTGTTTGCCTTGTTACTGTTGCAGGCATGCAACCCTAAGCCAGCGCAACCCCCGCTCTCCAGCGCACCTTTGGCAGGAGCAACGATTGGCGGCGCGTTTACGCTAACCGACCAAGATGGCAAGCTTCGCAGCTATGATGAATTTAACGGCAAATACCGGATCGTCTATTTCGGTTATACCAACTGCCCCGATATCTGCACCCCGGATATGCAGAATTTGATGGCGGGGTTGAAGGCGTTCGAAAAAGCACATCCCGGTCTCGCCAAAAAAATTCAACCGATATTTATTACTGTCGATCCGCAACGCGACACCCCTGTCGTGCTCAAACAGTTTGTAACCGCGTTCCATCACCGCCTTATTGGCCTGCACGGAACCGAGGCGCAGACCGCCGAAGTTGCCAAGAAATTTGCGGTTTATTATGCTAAGATAGTCGGATCACAGGCCAATTCTTATGTGATGAGCCATAGCCAGACGCCCTATTTAATGGCCCCAGATGGCAAGCCGCTGGCGATCCTTCCTGCCGATACTCCGCAGACGCCGGAAAATGACGGTAAGCCCGAACTGGTCGCTGCCGAACTTGCGAAATGGGTCAGATAGGGTGACGACTGCCCAAAAATTCTGGGAAGAGCCGCTCGATAAGCTCGACCGTGCGCAGTGGGAGGCGCTGTGTGATGGCTGCGGCAAATGCTGCCTGCATAAGGTTGAGGATGAAGATACCGGCCGGATTTACCCCACAAATGTCGCGTGTAAATTGCTCGACGTCCAAACTGCGCTGTGCAGCGATTACAAGCACCGCCGTGCTTTTGTCCCCGATTGCCTGCGTTTAACACAGGGCAAGATTAGTGACTATTTCTGGTTACCTTCAACGTGCGCCTATGTGCTGCGCGATGCAGGCGACCCTTTGCCCGACTGGCATTATCTGGTCAGCGGCAGTAGGGAAACCATTCATGAAACGGGCAATTCGGTCAAAGGCCGCGCCTTATCGGAAATCCATGCTGGACCTCTTGAAAACCATATTGTCGAACAACCTCTCTGATCCTTTAGTGGACATTGAAGGTGAAGGCATTCCCGTGCGCATCCGTCGTACGAGCCAAGCACGCCGTATTTCCATGCGCGCCGATGCTGTAAAGCGCGAGATACGGATCACCATGCCAACCTATGCGCCGACCGCAGCGGCAATGGAGTTTGTCAGGGCCAAACGTGAGTGGATAGCCGCACGGCTACAAAGTGCGCCAAGCGCTTCGCCTGTGTTGCCCGGTGCCGAGATTGCTATTGAGGGTGAGGCGCATCTGATATCCTGGCAGGCCGATTGGCCACGCCGCGTGGTTCGCAAGGAAGGTGAGTTGCACCTTGGTGGACCCGAAGCGATGATCGAAGCGCGCATCCTGCGCTGGTTAAAGGCCCATGCCCGCGATGTGTTTACCACCGATATTGCCCATTATTGTGAGCGCGCTGGCGAAGTTCCCCCCCGCCTTTCGCTTGGTGATCCGCGCAGCAGATGGGGCAGTTGCTCCAGTCGCGGTACAATCTCGCTAAGCTGGCGGCTCATCATGGCCCCGGTTAGCGTGCGCCGTTCGGTCATCGCCCATGAAGTCGCGCATATCCGGCACATGGATCATAGCCGCGATTTCTATGCGTGGTTTGAAGAGATTTTTGAAGGTGACCGCAAGGCTGCTGATCGCTGGCTGAAAATGCACGGCACAGGGCTACAGCGCGTCGGGCGGTGATGCTTATTGGCGTGTAGCCGATGTCATCTTGCTCAAAAAAACCGCGCCTTTTGAAGGGCGCGGTTTTCCAAATCAGACTACAAATCAACCTTTGTTGATTTCGCTGCCAAGTGATCCGTATTTCTTTTCAAATCCGGCGACGTCTTCTTTGACAAGCAGCTTGGCTTGATCGACCCAGTTATCGCGACCAATTCGTCCGGCGAAATTGCCAAGTTTGGAATCAACATCGGCGATATCGGGAGCGGTCCAATTGGCGACCTGATCAAATGTCGTGATGCCAAGTGATTTAAGCAAAGCGTTCAGCTTGGGCCCAACGCCTTTTAGCAATTCCAGATTATCCGGAATACGCGGTTTCGCCGCTGCCTTTGGCTTCGCCGCTGCCTTAGGCTTCGCTACCGCTTTGGGTTTTGCCACTGCTGTCAGCTTGACTGCCGGCGCTTTTGCCTTTGGAGCCACGACTTTAGGTGCAGCAACCGCCGCAACCTTAGCTTTTGGCGCAGCTGCTTTGAGTACTGCTACTGGTTTAACAACTGGCGGTTTAATAACTGGTTTTGGCGCAGCAGCCTTTACAGCTACTTTCTTGACCGGTGCCACTTTTGGCTTTGGCGCTGCTTTTGGTTTTGCAGCAACAGCAGCCATCAATGGCACCGCTGCAACAGCCGCAGCAACCGGAACTTTAGCGACGGGTTCAGACGCAGCAATTGGCGCGGTAACTGGTTCAGGTACGGCCTTTGCCAATGGTTCTGCGACACGTGTACTGCCAGAACGGGACCAAACCCAATACGCCGTAGCAAGGCCGATCAGGAATGCGAGCAGATAGGGCCACCAGGCTCCACAAAATATTTCCAACATCAAATTTCCCCTCAATATTCCTGTGATCAGACGCTGTCAGCGCTGTTATTGAAAATCAACCAACCTAGAGCCAAACCAATGGCAAAGGTGATGAGCAAAGCTATGATCGACATTAGCATCTTATTGTCCTCCTGCCGGGGTTGCGGTTGGTGTGGCACCTGCTGCTGCGCCAGCTGCGGTGACAGCAAAAACTGTGCGCCGGTTCTTGGCATTGGCTTGCGAGGTCCGCGCGTTTTCAAGTGGTTGGGTCAAGCCATAGCCTTTGGCAGTCAATTGCATCGCCGGTACGCCTTGATCGACCAAGGCTTTGACCACGCTTTCAGCGCGGGCTTGTGACAGATTTTGGTTGATGTCGGCATTACCGATCAGGTCGGTATGGCCTTGTACCTCAATCTGTGTGCCGGTGCAGGGCTTCAGCGCTGTGGCAACATCGGCAAGCAATTTGCTGCTTTCAGGCGCCAAATACGCGCTGCCCGATTGGAAATTAACGGCTTTGCCCGTCATCAGTGTGTTGATGTCGGTCTGGCATTCGGCAACAGCTTCTTTGGTCGCGGGCACAGCAGCTGGTGTCGCAACAGCCGAGGCACCTTCTGTTGACGCGCCATCCGCTGTTCTGTTTGTCCCGCTGGCATAAGCGCTGTCGCCGCATGTCACGCTATGTGTCAAAGCACCCAGCAAAGCTGCGGCACCTGCACCTAATAAAATTTTGCTACCCGGTCCCATTATATACCCTCCCTAGGATCATGAATTGCACAGCTTAGCTTGCATATGTGGGAAGTCCATAGGGTAGGCGTGTAAATTGCTTCAACCTATCTTAAAACGGGACGCTCCGAAGGTGCACTTAACTGCGCTTGGCCCTCGTTTTTGAGCCATATGTTCATTCGATCTTTACTATCATTGCACTAGGTATTCTGCTCACGGCGTTTTGCCGTCCGGGGGCAAATTTTGAACAGCAGGGTCGCAATCCTTGATCGCTTGCAAAGGCTGCGCGCTTGGGTTTTTCCGCACGCTCCCGAAGAGATCAGCGCTGCCCTGCATCAGGCGCAGTTCAATAGCGTGCGCAAGCAAGTGCCGATGCTGCTTTGCGTTGCGGCGCTTAACATATTGATTATCATGGCGGTATGTGCGCATGACGGCATTCCGGTGCGCAATTATTCGTGGATGTCTTTGCTTATTCTACATTGCGTCGTCCGCATTTCTGTTTGGTGGCGGCGGTCCAAGCGGCCGGTGCCTACCGCCGATATCCCCCGGCTGCTCAGGATCAACATTGCCGTACCGCTCGCCATGATGGCATTTTTGGGATTTGCGACGACTGCGACGTTTATTGCCGGTACGTTTCAATCGATGCTGTTGATCCCCGTTTCTCTGGGCTTTGGTGCAACATCAATTGCGCACTGTCTTTACACGCTGCGTCCAGCCGCAATAGGAACGCTCGTCATAGGTATTTTTCCGACCTCGATTGCTATGATAGTCTTTGGAAGTTTCGATGCCGCGATGCTTGCGGTCGCGATGTTCAGTGTTGCCGTGCTTATGATTCGATTTGTCAGTGAACAATATGACAACCTGATCGCATCATTATTCCTTGAACATCAAATCCGCGAGCTTGCCAATACCGATTCGCTCACCGGTCTTGCCAATCGCCGTGCGATCATGTCCGAATTGGACGCGGCATTGACGACATTTGAAGCAGAGGCAGAGAGTTTTGGCGTAGCCTTGCTTGACCTTGACGGGTTTAAGGGAATCAATGACCAGATGGGGCATCATGCCGGTGACATCATGCTGCAGAAAGTGGCCGAGCGTCTATCTGCTGCGGCCAGCAAAGGCGACACCGTCGGGCGACTGGGTGGTGACGAATTCATCGTGCTGATGCGCGGTTTGACCCAAGCCAACGAAATATCCGCACGAACAACCGTAATGCTCGCAACTTTATGCCAGCCAGTCGACATCATGGGTAACCGCCTGCCCATAGCAGCGAGCGTTGGTTATGCGCAGCATCCAGAAGATGGAGCTAATGTCGAAGCGATGCTCCATGCAGCCGATACGGCACTGTATGCAGCGAAGCGTCAAAATCACAAGGTTCTTAGGCGTAAAGACTTCATACAAAGTTTCGCTTCGTAAACCGCGGTCACATTGTAATATAGGATTGATACGAACATTAATGCGCCACAATTTGAAAGCAAGCAGCTACCGGGCTTGGCGTTAGCGTGTTCGTTATTTCGGGGATCGGCGCGAACAGTATAAATAAGACAGCATTGTTTTGTTGACGCTCTTCATGAACCAAAGCATAAAACATGTGTGACGGGAGCACAGCTCCATGCACCAAAAGCCAAATAGCTATATTGCGGATGGCCGATGGAGGAGTCCCCAATGAAAATCAAAGATCGTCCTGAATTCAAAAATAAACCAAATCCCTTTACATTAAAAGCCAGCGATATGGTGTACACAGCCGTACAAACCATGGCCGAAAAAAATATCGGATCTGTTGTGATCCTAGATGCTGATCGCAGGGTCGAAGGCATTGTCACCGAACGCGATCTGATGCGGCGTTTGCTGAGCGGTAGTTTGGATGCCAAGAAAACACCGTTATCGGCCATCATGACGAGCGAGGTTAAAACCGCCAGTCCCGACGATCAAGTGATCGACTGGTTGCGCCAAATGTCAAACGAACGCTTCCGTCACTTGCCCGTGGTTGATGCCGATGGGCGGTTGATTAACTTATTGTCCCAAGGGGATTTTGTTTCTTTTACATGGCCTGAACTCCTGCTTAACATCCGTGATAAAGCTGGCGAGACAATGCGCGGCAGCTATGCGCCTGTTCCGATCCTTATCGGGGCTGTAATGATTTACACGCTCATCATGGTTGCATTGTTCAAGTTTATTTAGCCAAAGAGAATCGGGCCGAAAAAACGTGACCTCACCTACACAACGCCGCTGGCGGTTTCATCCCTTGCGCGACCAGCTTTTGGCGGAGGTACATGCACGGCCATCAACATCGCTTTCGCCGCCTATACTGGCAACGCGTATTGCGACCGTCTCAGGCGAAAATGGCGCTTTGGTCGATTATCAGCATATAGTGACGCTGTGCCGACGATTAGGTCAAAGCGAACCCAGTCCTGCGAGCAAATGGTGCGTTTTAGATGCGGGTTCATGGAAGGTGCGTTGGGAGCGACATACCGAATTTTCCACATGGACATTTTTTCGTACGCCGACTCGAAGCGATCCTTTTTTAGAAACCGGGCTTGATCTGGCGCCGGTTGATTGGTTGGACAATTTGCCGGGTGAGGTTCTGGTTGCGACAAATCTGGCGTTTGTGTCTTCGCAACAAAAACCATCCCCGGCATTTATTGAGGGCGTTGATACGATTGGCGTCAAGATACTTGACGATAAGGCTTCGGTTTTTACTGACCTGCGGCCCGATGCCAATGGTATGACTCGATTTCTGGTAATGGCTGCTACCAAAGACGAAGACCTTATTGGCCGCATTGTCCTTTTGCTATTGGAGATAGAGACGTACCGGCTCATGGCACTACTGGCGTTTCCTTTGGCGGGTGAGATTAGTCGGCAATTGATCCGGATTGAAGCACGCGCAAGCGAATTGGCCGCAGAGATCGCACAGGAAGGTAATGCCGATCAAGACCGTCGTCTGTTGGGCGATCTGGCAAAGCTCGCCGGAGAAACAGAAGCGCTTATCGCACAGTCCAGCTTCCGCTTTGGCGCAGGGGCTGCATATCATGAAATCGTACGTGACAGGATCGAGAATCTGCAGGAAGAACCGATAGATGGTTTGCAAACATTGGGCGCGTTTATGGAACGGCGGCTGGCTCCGGCAATGCGTACCTGCGAAACAGTGGCACGGCGGGCACAGGTTGCTATTGAACGCATCGCACGAACTGAAGATATGTTGAATACCCGCGTTGAGGTTGCCGCCGAAGAATCGAGCGCGGCGTTGCTCGCCTCAATGGATCGTCGTGCGGACATGCAATTGCGTCTTCAAAGAGCGGTAGAAGGTTTCTCGGTAATTGCCATTTCTTATTATTTGCTCGGCATATGTGTGTATGTTTTGAAAGCCATGCAGCATGTGTCTCCTCGCTTTGACCCCACACTCGCCGGAGGAATAATGGCACCGTTTATAGTGGTGCTTGTCTGGTTGGTACTCCGGCGTTTTTATGGGCATTATGATACGGATTAGCGACTTCAACGCCTTGATTGATTTCTTGATGCCTCAAAGATCGGACGAAAATATCAGGTCAAAATATTGAGATATATATTTTCTTCATTTATGCCATAATATGCAAATGGCTAACTTCGACATTATTTATCCATCAGAAAATGCTGTTGATCGGACTATCTCGCAAGGTTGGTACAGCTATACGACAGCTGAACTTATCATATGGGATCAGCTTTTTGCCCGCCAATAGGGATGCTGCCATTACAGATGATACCTGTATTTATAAACGGACTCATTATATTACCGGAAACCGAGCGTTGTCAGTTTTCAGTGCGTTTTGAGAAATAGAAAGGGAGAAAGATGATGGGAGCATTTGAACTGGTAACCGATGGGTTACGTTTTCCTGAAGGGCCGGTGGCGATGCCCGATGGCACCATTATCCTGACCGAGATTGAGGCTAAGCGAATTACGCGGATTGCGCCTGATGGAACAAAGTCGTTGGTAGCGCACACCGGCGGCGGACCAAACGGGCTTGCGGTCGGACCCGATGGCGCACTTTATTGCTGTAACAATGGCGGCTTTGAATATGTCGAGGCGAACGGGTATTTGGCCCCCCACGGGATCGCGCATGATTATTCGGGCGGATCGATCCAGCGGATTGATATTGAGAGCGGCGCGGTTGAGACGCTCTATAAATCCGGTGATTTTGGCTGTGTGTTGCGTGGTCCCAATGACATCGTGTTCGACGCACATGGCGGCTTTTGGTTCACCGATCACGGTAAACAGAATTTTGCCACCCGCTGTCATGATATTGTCGGCATATTCTATGGCAAGATCGATGGCAGCCATTTGGAAGAGGTCATTTTCCCCAGCTATAACCCCAATGGTGTCGGCCTGTCACCCGATGGCAAGACACTCTATGCCGCCGAAACCTATACGTGCAGGCTTACCGCATTTAACGTAATTGCCCCGGGTAAGGTCGATGATGCCGCAGGTCCCGGAGGCCCCGGCATCCCGGTCTACCGTCCCGCAGGTTACAAGTTTTTCGATTCGCTCGGTGTTGAAGAGTGCGGTAATATCTGTGTGGCCACAATCGGCGAGTGCGGGATTTCCGTGATCTCGCCAGCCGGGAAACTGGTCGAATTTGTCGCAACGGATGATATCTTTACCACAAATATCTGTTGGGGCGGCCCCGATAGAATGGACGCTTATATTACGCTTTCAGGGAGCGGACGGCTGGTGAAGACCCGCTGGGCACGGCCGGGGTTGAAGCTGCAATATTGAAGCGGAGCGGAACGGAGCAATGCCAAAACATAAAGAGGCCCATTTAATCGACCGTACTGGTTGGCTCCGGGCTGCTGTTCTGGGCGCGAATGACGGCATTGTATCGACAGCGAGCCTGATTGTCGGTGTCGCCGCAGCTCAAGCTTCGCCAGCCAGTATACTGTTGACAGGTAGTGCAGGTCTGGTCGCAGGCGCGATGTCGATGGCGGCTGGCGAATATGTGTCAGTAAGCTCCCAATCCGATACCGAGCGCGCTGACCGTGAGCGTGAAGAAAATGAACTTGCTTCCATTCCTGATAAAGAACGTGAAGAGCTGATCGGTATTTACAAAGCACGGGGTCTCGATCAAGCTCTAGCAGAGGAAGTAGCTAATGCGTTGACCGCGTATGATGCAATTGGCACCCATCTGCGCGACGAACTCGGTATCACTTCGCATATGACCGCCCGTCCGGTGCAAGCGGCGCTGGCGTCAGCGGCAGCTTTTGCTGTTGGCGCATCGATGCCTCTGGCGATGGTGCCAATTTCACCTGTGGTTTACATTAGCTGGTCAGTGTCAATTGCAGCATTGTTGTTCTTGGCAATCCTTGGTGCGGTGGGTGCGAAAGTGGGCGGCGCGCCCGTTGGCAAAGCGGTTTTACGTGTAACCTTTTGGGGTACGTTCGCTATGGCTGCTACCGCAGCGATTGGATCGCTGTTTGGAACATCGGTCGCCTGAGGAACAATATGGCATTTACCTCTGTTATATTCGATTTTGGCGGGGTGATTACATCATCGCCGTTCGAGGCGTTTAACGCTATGGAGTCCAAGCGCGGTTTGCCGCATGGTTTTGTGCGTTCGGTTAATTCGGCAAACCCCGACAACAATGCCTGGGCCAGGTTTGAACGGGCAGAAATCGGCGCGGGGGAGTTTGACCTACTGTTCGCTGCCGAGGCGCAAGCACTTGGCCACATCCTTGATGGCGCATCGGTTATTGCCTGCCTGTCGGGCGATATCCGCCCGGATATGGTGGCCGCGCTCGATCAGTTGAAATCCGAAGGCTTTGGGCTTGGCTGCATCACCAACAATGTGCCGTCCGGAAAGGGCGCTGGTATGGCAGGCAGTGCTGAAAAAGCCGCTGCCATCGAAGACATATTGGCGCGTTTCGATCATGTTATCGAATCTAGCAAGGTAGGTATCCGCAAACCCGATTCGCTTATTTACCAGATGATGTGTTCGGCATTGGAGGTTGAGCCAGCTACCTGCATCTATCTCGACGATCTCGGCATCAATTGCAAACCTGCCGCGGCCCTTGGTATGGCAGCGATCAAGGTGACAAGCGGGGAGCAGGCGCTTATAGAGCTTGGACACTTGTTAGAAATGGACTTCTCCCGCCCATGAAAAAGCTATACCCCAATGCGACCGCCGCACTTGACGGCATTCTAACCAACGACATGCTGATCGCGTCCGGTGGCTTTGGCCTGTGCGGCCTGCCCGAACGTTTGCTCGATGCGATTGTGGAAAGCGGTGTGACGGGGCTTACCTTTGCGTCGAACAATGCCGGGATCGACGGGGAGGGGATCGGCAAGCTTCTTCGGAGTCGCCAGGTGAAGAAAATGATCTCCTCTTATGTTGGCGAAAACAAAGAGTTCGAGCGGCAATATCTCGCTGGCGAGCTGGAGGTCGAATTCAGTCCGCAAGGGACGCTGGCTGAACGGATGCGGGCCGGGGGAGCCGGGATACCGGGTTTCTATACCAAAACGGGCGTTGGCACATTGGTGGCTGAGGGTAAAGAGACCAAGAGTTTTGACGGAGAGGACTATATCCTCGAACGCGGTATCTTTGCCGATCTCGCCATTGTGAAAGCTTGGAAGGCCGATGAAAGCGGCAACGTGATCTTTCGCAAAACCGCGCGCAATTTTAACCAACCTGCTGCCACATGTGGCAAGATCTGTGTGGTCGAGGTGGAGGAAGTGGTGCCGGTCGGCTCGCTTGATCCAGACAGCATCCATTTGCCCGGCGTGTATGTGCAGCGGATAATAATCGGCGCACCATATAATAAGAAGATCGAATTCAGGACGGTTCGGGAACGGGCGACAGCATGATACAGAAACTCCGCGTCTCCGCGTCTCCGCGTGAACAAATCATTGCTGGTTTTACGCGAATATGCGGAGACGCGGAGAGGCGTTGGTTTTAGATGTGCCGGATTGCCGCTCTCTTACTGTTAGCAGGAGCATTGCCTCTGTCGGGTTGCGTCGCTGTCGTCATCCCGATTGCTGCGGCTGGCCTTATTGGCAAGAAACAGATTGATGCTGCCAAAAAGCGGACACGTCAGGCCGAGGTGACACTGGAAGACGTGCCGCTCCTCCAACTGCCCGTCCAACCTAAGAGTATTGAGGTGCCAGCGATTGAAGAGGCTGCAACGACAGGAACAGCCCCTAAGCCTTTACAAGATGGCGGATTGAGCGCAGTTGATCGATTGGCAGGGTCCAATATAAAAAATGCCTATGTCCCCTTTGCGCGTTATGCGCTTGACCAGGCAAGCATACGCGAACGCGGCGAAGCGGTGCGCTCGGCCGTTCTGGTGGAGCAGGTTTCACTGCTGAAGCCAGACACGCTATACTGCGGCAACCTGCCCATGGCAGTTCTGATCGATATTGATATTGCACCTGGCACACCTTCGGAAATAGAGATTGAGCCACAAAACGGCTTTGGACCGCTGCTGCAAATTTTGCGCGAAAGCAGTATTCGCGTGATGTGGACCGGTGATATGACGGCCAGTGCAGCTGCACCCATATTGGCGGCGTTGCGCAAGGGCGATGACCCTGCATTGCGTGATGAAGATATCGTGCTGCTGCGTGACAAAAATTCCCGTAAGCAGGAACAGAAATGGCAATTGGCGCGCAGCAATTGTGTGGTCGCAATTGCGGGTGACAGCAAAGCCGATTTTGACGAGCTTTATCTGTATCTGCGCAATCCCGATTATGCGATACGTTTGGAGAGTTTCATGGGGCGGGGCTGGTTTGATTTGCCGCATCCCGC
>JAYUPC010000138.1:0-27146 GCA_043760355.1 Sphingomonadales bacterium | reverse complement strand
CACGTGCCATTTCAAACGTGGCAATCGTCCCAATCTTATGAAAAAAGACGCCATGACTAACGCTCGCAATGAAACCATCGCTGCCATTGAAACAATCGACGCCCGTTTGCGCTGGTTGTCGTCGTGGACCGTGCATAATGCAACCCATATCCGCCCCAAACGCGACGGATTAAAGGTGGGCGGGCATCAGGCAAGTTGCGCGTCGATGACCGCAATTATGGCGGCGCTGTACTTCCACGCGCTGCGACCGCAGGATAAGGTTGCGGTCAAGCCGCACGCCGGACCAGTGCTACAGGCAATCCATTATTTGCTCGGGCAGCAGACACTTGACCAGTTGCAACGGTTCCGCGGACTTGGCGGGGCGCAAAGCTATCCGTCACGGACGAAGGACAAAATCCCGGTGGATTTCTCCACCGGCTCGGTCGGGCTGGGTGTGGCGATTACGGCCTTTTCCAGTCTGGTTCAGGATTACCTGATCGCGCATGGCCAAATGGACGAGGCGGATGCTGGACGTATGATCTCGCTGATGGGTGATGCCGAGCTCGACGAAGGCAATATCTACGAATGCCTAATCGAAGGCTATAAACACGATATCCGCAATTGCTGGTGGGTGGTCGATTACAACCGCCAGTCGCTGGATAGCACTACCGCCGACCGGATGTTCCGCCGCTTTGACGATATATTCGAAACTTGCGGCTGGCGCGTCATCACGTTGAAGCATGGTAAGTTGCAGCTCGCAGCTTTTGCTAGACCCGGTGGTAAAGCTATTGAAGAATGGATTGAAACTTGCCCGAACGCAGACTTTGCAGTGCTGACTTATCAGGGCGGTGCGGCTTGGCGGACGCGCTTGATGACCGATATCGGGGTTCAGCCCGACGTCAAAGAACTGCTCGAAAGCTATGACGACGACGCCTTAGCGACGCTGATGACCAATCTTGGCGGGCATTGCATCGAAACTTTGATGGATGCGTTCGATAGTGCCAATGACGAAACACCCACGATGTTTATCGCCTATACCGTCAAAGGTTACGGCCTGCCGCTTGCGGGGCATAAGGACAATCATTCAGGGATGATGAACCCCGCGCAGATGGACCAGTTCCGTGCCAGCATGGGGATCGACGTTGGTGCTGAATGGGAGCCCTATGCCGGATTGGGCGATAACGCCGCCACACAGCTCAAAGCGTTTGTGGGTGCCAGCGTTCTCGCCCACAGAGGTGCCGAGGTGACCGCTGTTGCCGTCCCAGTGCCAGCACGGTTGCCTGTGCCAAGCGGCGCTGAACAATCCACCCAAGCGGCGTTCGGTAATGTGCTGCTTGGTCTGGCAAAATCTGGCGAACTGCTCGGCGACCGTATCGTTACTACCGCACCTGACGTAACCCAGACAACCAATTTGGGGGCATTCGTCAATCAACGCGGATTGTTCCGACGCTCAGAACTGGCCGACGTGTTTCGTGCAGCGAAAATTCCGTCTGCACAGAAATGGTCGGCGCACAAAGCGGGGCAGCATATCGAGCTTGGTATTGCGGAGAACAACTTTTTCCTGATGCTTACCTCGCTTGGCCTTGCTGCGCCGCATTTTGGCACAAGGCTGATTCCGGTAGGCACAGTCTATGACCCATTTATCGCGCGCGGATTGGATGCGCTGAATTATGGCTGTTATTCCGATGCGCGGTTTTTGCTGGTTGGTACACCGTCGGGCTTGACGCTGGGTCCTGAAGGCGGTGCGCATCAATCGATCAACACTCCGCTAATCGGAATGGGCCAGCCAAGCCTTGCCTATTTCGAACCTGCCTTTGCCGATGAAGTCGCGTTAATTATGCGCTGGGCATTTGACTATATGCAGCAGCCCGGGGGCAGCTCGGTGTATCTTCGGCTTTCCACGCGCTCGATAACGCAATTTGAACGACCCGATGACCGCTGGGAAGAAGGCGCAATCAAAGGTGCTTATTGGCTAAAGCAACCTGCGCCCGGAGCCGAGGCCGCGATTATTGCCACTGGTGCGATCCTACCTGAGGCAATTGCGGCGTGGGACGCTTTACAAGACGATATCCCCGGCATCGGCCTGATGGCGGTGACATCACCCGACCTGTTACATCGTGGCTGGTCAGATGCGCGCGCCGCGCGCTGGCGTGGGGGCAACAAAGAGCCTGCGCATATCGCCCAATTGCTAGGGGCTTTGTCTCCAACCGCAGGTTTAGTTACCGTGATAGACGGCAGCCCGGGGGCATTATCCTGGATTGGCGGTGTGCGCGGCAACAGGGTGTCACCGCTCGGCGTCGACCGGTTCGGCCAGACGGGCGATCTGCCTGATCTTTACCGTGAATATAGGCTCGATACCCAAGCGATACTCGATGCAGCAGCTGAACTGTTCTTGTGAGTGATGTCGGGATTTCAGCAGATGACATAAGGGTAGCCAAAAGTGGCTTTTTGGGAAGGCCATCTTGAGCTATATGTAATCGAGCGCGCTGCCAGTAGTCGGCGGAGTCCGAGAGTTCATCGCACTGTTCTAGATGGAGTTTTTGGATAGCGCGAACTGGGCCTGCCTGGCATGACCTTCATGAATGCTTAGGCAAATGGTTATCGACTTTTCGGCAGTTACGGCGCCAGACGCTTTTCAGCCTGTCGAAGCTTTAAACTCAAGAACGCCCGGCACACTGACATCCCGATAAGACAAAATCGACGTTAGTTATCTCGGTTTTCTAAACATCTTTTCAATCCGACTGAGGAAGCGCCAATTTGTCAACGCCTCCTAGCTTCGTCCTTTTACGCTAACGGACACGAACCAGGTTCGCCGATCGAAAGACGCCATTGCTTCAGTTGAGTTTTGACCAACGATTGCGGTTGGCGCTTGATTTGTCGCAAGCTTTCTGTAATCAAAGTTGAGAACGTTCACATATAAATTAGGCTATGGGTTAATGCAGCAAAAGACATCGATTTTCGCGCTCGCTCTCATATTGTTAGTCATCGTTCCATCCGTCACGAATGCGCGTCTTGGCGAACCTGTTTCGCAGGAAGCAAAAGCCAATCCGGAGCTTTGGCCCACATCCGCCAGCCCAGCTGCATTAACCACGCCAAAGACAGAGGCTGCGATAGGCGCGCTATTGAAGCGCATGACACTAGAACAAAAAATCGGGCAACTTGTTCAAGCTGATATTAGCGCGATAACACCCAAAGACCTGGCCCATTATCCGTTGGGGTCTATTCTGGCCGGCGGTAACTCCGGACCTTATGGCGATGAACGTGCCAGCGCGGCAAAGTGGCGTCAATTGGTTGATGAATTCCGCAAGGCATCCCGCAAGTCGGGAGGCCGAATTCCTGTTCTGTTTGGAGTGGACGCAGTGCATGGTCATTCAAATCTGCCAGAGGCGACTATCTTTCCACATAACATAGGGCTTGGTGCGGCCCGTGACTCGGATTTGATCATGCGCATCGGTCAGGCGACGGCAGAGGAAATTTCCGGCAGCGGTATCGAGTGGACCTTCGCACCGACACTTGCTGTTCCGCAAGATACCAGATGGGGCCGCACATATGAGGGATATGCCGCCGACCCCGCGCTTGTCGCCAGCTATGCGCGCGCGATGACGCTTGGGCTGCAAGGGCCAATGGTTTCAGGAAAGGCGATTGCTTCAAAGCATGTCGCGGCGACTGCAAAGCATTTCCTTGCCGATGGCGGCACGGCTGATGGTCGCGACCAAGGTGATGCGCGGATTGGCGAAGCCGAGTTGATCGAGAAGCATGCGTCAGGCTATCCAGCTGCAATTGATGCGGGCGCGCTTACCGTAATGGCCAGCTTCTCAAGCTGGAATGGTGTCAAGCATCACGGAAACAAATCGCTGCTGACCGATGTGTTGAAAGGTCGGATGGGCTTTGCCGGGTTAGTCGTCGGAGACTGGAACGGGCACGGCCAGATTCCGGGCTGTTCAGCGACCATTTGTCCAGAAGCAATCAATGCTGGGATCGACCTGTTCATGGCCCCAGATAGCTGGAAGGGAGTTTTTGATTCAACACTCGCCGCAGCACGCGATGGCAGAATTCCCATGGCGCGCATTGACGACGCCGTGCGCCGTATCCTGCGGGTCAAGTACAAGCTGGGGTTGATGGGCAAGATACAAATCCGGCGCGGCGACACATCGCTTGTTGGTGCTTCTGACCATCTGGAACTTGCTCGTGAGGCGGTTTCCAAATCGCTGGTGTTATTAAAGAACAACGATGCCGTCCTGCCGATCAAGAACGGATCTCGCGTCCTCATTGCAGGGCCGGGCGCTGATAATATGGCGATGCAGGCTGGCGGCTGGACTATTACTTGGCAGGGCACCGACACCAAAGCTTCCGATTTCCCCAACGGTCAGACAGTCGGCAGCGCGATTGCTGACGCCGTTAAGGCCAATGGCGGCAACGCAGCAATTTCGGCAGAGGGGCGGTTTGAAGTCAAACCCGATGTGGCTGTGGTCGTTGTGGGTGAAAAGCCCTATGCCGAATTTGAAGGCGATGTACCCGACCTTGCGTTTCGTATGAAAGCCGGAGAAGAGGAACTAATCTCGCGGTTGAAATCGCAGGGCATCCGGGTTGTTGTTGTCTTTCTGTCCGGGCGCCCGATGTTTACTGGCAAACTTATCAATCAGGCCGATGCATTCGTAGCAGCCTGGTTGCCCGGAACGCAGGCGCGCGGTATTGCTGATGTGCTGATCGCAGGCGCGAACGGCAAGCCATTGCGCGATTTTACCGGGCGCTTGCCCTTTGTTTGGCCCGCAGATGCGCGCGCTCCTATTTTGAACCCGCTTTTCCCTATGGGTTACGGTCTAACATATTCAAAATCTGTCAATCTCGCGCCGGTCAACGAAGATGCGGGTGTTGAGCTTTTGCTGAGTAGCAACGCGACTAGCTTCATGGTGCGTGGCAAAAGTCCGGCACCTTGGCGGTTTGACATAGACGGTGCAGTCAGCACGCGCCCGATCGATCTTTCGGCGCAAGAAGATGCACGACAGTTTGTCTGGAACAGGGACGGAATGTTCGCAATCAACGGTCCGGCGGTCGATTTGATGCAGCCATTGGCTGAGGGTTCTGCCTTGCTGATCGAATGGCGTGTTGATAAACGGGCTAACGGCCCAATCCGGCTTTCGTTGGGTGAAGCCACGCTGGAGATTTCAGATGCGGCTGACTCCATGCCATCTGGCACGGTGCTGCAGACAAAAATCCCGCTACGTTGTTTCAGCGAGGCCGGGGCCAAATTAAATGCGGTCAGCTCTCCCTTTCGAATTGCTGCGGCCAACGGATTTGTTGCAACAATCCGTAGCGTGCGGATCGAAGCATCGGGGAATGACAAAAACTGTCCGGCAAAAGTTGATTAGTTCATAAAGGGAGAGAGAAAATGGCATTGGCACCAAGCGCGGTAGCACCGGAAAATGATGGGCATATTGATGCACCGCAATTGCAACTATTTGTCATGGGGCTGTTTTTCATTTTTGGCGGCATTACGAGCTTAAACGATGTCATTATCCCGAAATTGAAAGAGCTTTTTACGCTCAACTATACCCAAGCTATGCTTGTACAATTCTGTTTTTTCACTGCTTATGCGGTGATCGGTATTCCGGGTGCGCGCCTCGTGAAAAAGATTGGCTATATGCGCGGCGCGGTTGCAGGACTGGTTACGATGCTGCTGGGTTGCTTGTTGTTTATTCCGGCAAGTCAAACTGCAACTTATGGCCTATTCCTGCTTGCCTTATTCGTGTTGGCCAGTGGTGTGGTGATCGTGCAAGTCGTGGCCAATCCATTGATTTCACTGCTGGGTAAGCCCGCAACTGTACATAGCCGCCTGACTTTTGCCCAAGCTTTTAATTCGCTGGGGACGACAGTTTTTCCTATTGTCGGCGCAATTTTAATTTTAGGAAGCTTGGCTACAGTAACGGCGGATCAGCTATCCGGTGTCGAACTTGATGCCTACAGAACCGCTGAAAGTCAGGCCATCGTCAATGGCTATCTTGGCCTTGCCGTGGCATTGGCTATCGTCGCAGGTGTGGTGTGGATGTTCCGCAATGCTCTGAAAGGGGAACGCCATGAAGACAGCAGTTTTTCTGAAGGTCTAAATCTGTTGAAGCGTCCGCGTTTCGGTTTCGGTGCGCTCTGTATTTTCCTTTATGTTGGTGCCGAAGTTGCAATTGGTTCGTTGATCGTAAGCTACTTGATGCAAGCTCATGTGATGGGACTTGAGGAACAAGCCGCAGGAAAAATGATCGGCCTATATTGGGGTGGTGCGATGGTCGGGCGCTTTGTCGGCTCAGCTTTACTGCGCATAGTTAGTCCGGGTAAGCTGCTTGCATTTGCGGCTTTGAGTGCGATCTTTTTGATCCTGGTTTCGACGCAAACGACCGGGGCCATTTCGGGGTATAGCCTGCTGGCCGTTGGCCTTGCCAATGCTATCATGTTTCCGACCATCTTTACCCTGGCATGCGAAAAGCTGGGTAGTCGGGCAGCCGATGGTTCGGGCATTATCAATGTTGCGATTGTCGGCGGAGCAGTTGTTCCGCTTTTGACAGGGGTGATTGCCGATGCGACGTCCAGCCTGGCGCTGGCCTTTGTTTTGCCGATGCTTTGTTATGCGGTCATTGCGGCATTCGGAATTTATGCGCGGCGTCCTGCATAGGTATCAGCAAAATACATGCGACGATCGCCAATACGGCCAACGAAACAAATAATGTGTCGAAGCCATAGGTTGGCACCATCGCGATGGTCAGCCAAGGCATGATCAGCGATGGTGTCGTATTGGTTAGGTTGAACAAGCCGAGGTCGCGCCCACGCGTCTTGGGAGCAGGCAGAACGCGCAGCGTTTGGCTTGAATGCAGGGCAAGGAAGATACTGCTGGCGAAACCAAAGATGATGTAGCCAGCGATTGCCATTGCCAAACCTTCGGCTGCCGACATCAGCAGCAATCCCAAAGCGACGACTGCTGCACCGATGCAGAGGGGCAGGATCGGACGATCAGCCCGGTCGGACCAACGACCAATGATCAACGTGGCAACTACCGACGCTGCAAGAACCGCAGCAAAAATCGCGGCTGTATTATTCTCACCAAAATCCGGGGCGATGCTGCGAAACCAAAGAAGCAGGAACGCAAATAGCGATGCCTCGGCAATCTGGACAAGCAGGCGCGCCAGCCACATTCTGACTAATGCATTATGCCGGGTCAGAGTTCGGTTTCTATTGAGCTCTGCTGCAGACTTTTCATTTGTCAGTTCTGGTATGAAATGCGGGCGCCCGAAAATAAGGACAGGGGCGACCATCAGAACGACCAAAAATGCCACTAGAAAAAGGCGCTCGGCCGCGTCGGCAAGCCCGGGCAACGTGATCAGCGCGCCTGACAGTGCACCTAGCGCGGGGGCGAACGACAAAAGTCCTCCAAGTAAACCTTTTTGCGAGTCTGGGACGGTATCTCCGGCCCAAGCAGTGAGCGGTGCCAGCATCATGTTAAGGCAAATTTGCCACCCAATGATCATGACTATCAGGATCGCCGGACTTGTTGCTAACAGCATTGCTGGTAGCAGGGCGCTCGAAAGCACAAGTCCCGTCACAATCCATAAGCGACGGGTTTCGAACTTGTCGCTCGCCCAACCGAACAGGATATTGGCTATGCTGGCCGCAATTGCTCCGGCGAACGCCACTTTAGCCAAAACGGACAATGTTTCCTTGCCCCAAAGCGCCGTCGCCTGACTGGGCAAAAGGATCGTCAGGAATGGTATATAGGCAACGGCACCTCCCGACACGGCGAGAGCATAGAGATACAGAAATCGCTTCGACTGCTGAACAGCACAGCTATTTTCAGCGCTTGGCATTGCAGCCCACCGCCGACGTGCTGCCACGTTCGATCAGGATGCTATCGATAACTACTGGATGTTCTGCCTCTGGTCCGAGGCCATTCATGATTAGCAATTCTACTGCTTTTGAGAACGTAGCAGCAATGGGCTGATCGATGGCAGTCAGCTGTGGGGTGGTGAATCGCACAACGGGTGAATTGTCAAAGCTGATCAGCGACAACTCTTCTGGCACCTTCAACCCGCTCCCGACCGCTGTGTCTAGCAAGGCAAGCGCCATCAGGTCGTTGCTTGCAATGATCGCAGTTGGTCGGTCTTTAAGAGTCAGCAGTGCGTTCGCCGCAGTTAAGCCGCTTTCGTAGCTGAAATCGCCGCGGTAGAGCAGATCGTCATGCGCAAGCGCCGCATCGGCCATTGCCTCTCGCCAACCCTGGATACGCCAGCCGGACAGACTATATTCTTCAGATCCGGCAATGAAGCCAATACGTCGGTGACCCAGTGCAATCAGATACTCAGTCGCTGTGCGGGCAGAACTTTCATCGCCCATGGTCAAGGCGATACCCGGTCCCGGCGCAATAGAGCCGATGCGGGCAAAGGGTATTCTCAGCTTTGCGAGAAGCCCGGTAATTAGGGCGTTTTCCGAGTGCGGCGGTGTTAGAATAACCCCATCAGGCTGCAACGCCGCGATCGCCGCGCCCAGCTCCCGTTCGACATGGTCGCTATGCGTGTCGACCAATTCGAATATCATCCGGTAGCCGTACTCCGCGCATTTGAGCATGCCCCCAAGAAGCATCTGATCGACCCAGTCGCCGCCCTGCCGCGCTTGCCATTCTGCAATTGTGCGGTCGCGATCGTTTATCGCAAGGATGAGATAAGACCGCGAACCGCTCATCCGCTGTGCCGCGATGGAGGGGACATAGCCCAGCCGATCAATCGACGCCTGTACGCGTTCTTGCATGGCAGGACGCACATTAGGCTCGCTGTTGATGACGCGGCTGACGGTTTGCAGAGACACCCCCGCATCGGCCGCTACATGCTTAATGGTGACTGCTTGGCGGCGTCTCGCCATATCTCAATTTCTCCCTTTGACGCCTTGCAGACATGCAAGCCCGGTTTCGCGGTCGTCCGCGCATTGATAGATATGGATCCAGTCGATTTGCAATTCCGCCGGGACGGAATCCTTGACTATCCCTTTGTCATTATTGTCTTCCGCCAATTTACCCCCAATGGCTAGATTGGCCATGATGTAAAAGGGCTGATCAAAAGGTGCAACCGGATTCCCCTTTGCTTTTGGCGAGCCGGTATACAGCTGGTCGGCTTTTACTTCCCAATACCGCCGTCCGTCGAGGTAGAAGCGCATCAGTCCGGTGCCCCATTCGAACGTCCAGACATGAAAATCATCAGACGGCAGGGAAAGGTCGGGCAGGGCGACGCGTTTGTGAATGTGTGTATTCTTGGGCGGCTTGTCGCCAAAATGGATGGCGCTTAACATCCGGTTTTCGCCGACCGTGCCTTTGCACTCGACGCAGATCGCACCCAGATTGACGCCTTCTAATATGTCGATTTCGCCCGACAATGGCCATGCGCCGTAAAAGTCTTTTTCTGGCATCATCCAGACAGCGGGCCATGTGCCTTGGCCTCTGGGCGGCTTTGCACGGAACTCGATTTTGCCATAACGCCAGCTGGCGATCCCGCGCGTGCGGATTTTACCCGAGGTAAAGGGCTGCGTGGTTTTGGGATTGGGCATCGACGCAATTTCTGGTGGACGGTCCGGTCCGGTAAAACGTTCCTCACGCGCAATAAGGCGCAGTACGCCGTCGGTAACGCGAATGTTTTCCTTCCGCCCGGTATAGCACTGTCGTTCATTATTGCCGCCGCCCCAGCAGGATTTTTCTGGCTTCCATTTTTTAGTATCGAGTTCCTTGCCATCAAATTCGTCGGACCATACCAAATCCCATTTTGGCGCGGCGCTAGTCTTTTCGGCGTTGGCGAGGGCTGGGCCACCAATGACGCTGGCGGCCAAAGCGATTGAGACTCCGATCTTCATGGTTCGTGCCCTTATCTGCAAAATTCTCGTGACCTTGTTGACCTTAAGGGTGTTCAATTCAAACAAAAACGGGCCCCGGTCTGGTGACAGAGGCCCGTTCATTGCGACACTGTTTCAGGCGCTAAAAATCGAAGCGTGCGAGGAAAGTGTATCGACGGTCATTGCGGAAGGCCGAGCGTGTGGCCCTTGTTCCACTGAAGTCGATCACCTGACTGGTCCGCGTGACTTCGTCGAGTAGGTTCACCGCCTGTACGCCCAGTTTCAGATTTTTGCTGACTTTGACGAAAATCGAGCCATCCAATTGCCCCGTGCTCTCCCCATAAATGGGCGAGAATGGGAAGATCACATCGCGCGGTGTCTGCACAAACTCTGACCGCCAGTTATAGGCTAAGCGGAAGGACAAGGGCCCCTTTTCATAAAAACCGACTGCGTTTATCGTATGTTTCGATACCCCCGCCAGCGGCAGGCCGCCAGAAAGTGGGCTTTGCTCTGACCCGAGCGATGCGTTGCTGAAATCATTTGCATCGACATAGGTATAGGTCAAACCAGCGCCCAACCCGCTTAAAATGCCGGGCAGGAAGTCATAGGTCTGCTGATACGCTACCTCGACACCCTTTAGGACACCGCCGTCGGCGTTAACCGGCGTGTTGAAGATAACATCGGTATTAATACCCTTTGGACTGACAAACGGGCGAACGACAGCGCCGCTATTTATGATATTTTTGATATCCTTCACAAATCCCGAAAGGGTCAAAGAACCAACATCGTCCCAATACCATTCGACCGAAAGGTCATAGTTCATCGATTCTACTGGGCGCAGGAACCGGTTGCCTGTATTGATGGCAAACAAGGGGCCGGTCGCCAAAATCCCGCCAGCTTTCAAATTGTTGGTGTTGTCATAGGCACCGCCGCCCGATGCAAAGGCGGACAGATCAGGACGGGAAATCCCCTTTGATGCTGCACCGCGGATCAATATGCCGTTGCCTAAATCAAGCTTGGCATTGATGCTAGGCAACCAGTTTGTGTAGCGAATATTCAGCGGGTCAGAAATAATCTCGCCTGTAAACAACGATGCATATGTCGCTTGGCGGGCGGGGGACAAGCCGCAATATCCCGGCACCGGCGTAATATTATTTTGCAGAATAAAGGCGCATGAACCCTGCACCTCTGCAAGCTGCACAATGCCATCACGGTTGCCATTATCGTCAAAGTACTTTGGCGATGGCAGGCTAAACGACCCGCCGCTTTTCACAGTTGTGCTGACATAGCGCAGGCCGATATTGCCGCTGAGTTTTGCGCCACCGATATCAGCGCCAAAATCGACGCGAGCATAGGCACCGGACGTGTTTTCCTTAACATCCGAAATTTCACCAGCATTCCAAACACCACCGGGCAGATTGTTACTGCGTGCTGAAATCGGGAACCAAGCATTCGGGGTTAAAGTGAAGGCGGTGATTGCACTGGCTTGCGTCCGGATGGCGCCGCTCAAATAATCAGCGACCAAATTGTCGCCGCCAAAGAAAAATGCCGATCCGTCACCAAAGGGCGTGGGCGTATTGCCACGCTGAAAACCATCGCCAAAGGGGCTGCGGACTTGAGCAGAATTGGGGAAGTCGCGGACATAAGCGCCGCCACAGCCAAAAGCCTGAAAATCGCCGCAGTTCCAATTGCCGCCACGACCAGTCCAAGGCGCACCGAGGTTGCCCCAGTTAGAGAAGTTTGCGCTACGTGTTACGCGGCTGCGATCACCCCAACGTGCGCCAAAACGCGCATTTTTGAAGAAGCCTTCTTCGCTGATGTCATATTCGGCATCAGCCCGCATCGTGGTCAGATCGCCTTCGTTCTTCACCTGATTATCGATCAGGAACCAATAGAAGGTGCGTGACGGATCGTTGAAATAGCTTGACGGCGAAGTGGTGCTGCCGGGCTGTAGAAACTCAACCTGCGGCGTATTGCCGCTATTGTCGATCCGCAGATCGGTATAGGTCTGCATCGCTGAAATAAAGCCGTTTTCGGTGCGGTCGGATTTGATGTGTTGCACTTCAAAATTAAAACGCAACCTATCGGTCGGGCTTAATTTAATGTGCGCCGAAAAATCCTCGGTCTTCGCTGTGTCTTCACGCTGGAAACGCAGCAATTCGGTTGGAATGCCACGCCCGCCGGTAAAGGGCTGTAACTGGGTCAAAGTTCCACTCACAAACTGATTACCATCATAGGTAGCAGTCGTTCCCGGCGCAAGAACAGGGAACAGACCATCATCGTTGACCAAAGCCAGCACCGCAAATTCATTCAACGTCGCTTCGGTTTTGGCGCGCAGATATTCGATAGTCACTTCGGCCCGACCGTCGTTGCTTTTCCACTGGCCAACAGCCGAAAACGCATTGCGGTCACGG
The DNA here is from genome assembly GCA_043760355.1 of Sphingomonadales bacterium. Taxonomy (GTDB): domain Bacteria; phylum Pseudomonadota; class Alphaproteobacteria; order Sphingomonadales; family Sphingomonadaceae; genus Sphingorhabdus_B. Next base: position 14,901 of record JAYUPC010000138.1, on the reverse strand, counting down.
GTCAAATCTGTTGTGCGAACGCCTGCACCCTTGGGCACAAAAACGGCATTCGCAGGAGGGAAGTTGGATGCGTTGAGCGGCGTGCCACTGCCAAAACCGCCTGATCCGACCGAACGAACGCGAATGCAAGGACCAGTCAGCGATCGGTCGCGATAACAAGGGTCGGTAATTTGCGATGCGTCTGTGCGTGTCGCCAGTTGTGACTGTGTATATGACAATTGCAGGCCAAATGTGCCGATGCCGGTTTCGAATGTGTTTGATCCTAGGATGGAGAAACCAGGCGACCATTTTTTGGCCAGATCTCCGTAATTGCCCTCAACCGCACCAGCAATATGTAGCCCGGGATTGTTCAGCGGTTTGCGGGTTACAAGGTTGACTGATCCTGCGATGTCGCCTTCGATCATGTCAGCAGTCGAGTTTTTGTAAACCTCAATCCGGCCCACTAATTCGGGCGAAACGTCGTTGAATGACAATTCGCGCCCGCCATTGGCCGAGAAAATATCACGGCCATTGAGGCGGGAGGCTACATAGGGAAGGCCGCGTATGACAACGCCCGAACCTTCAACCGAAAAACGGTCAGGATCGTTGCGCTGTTCAAAGCGCGAAATGTTTACGCCCGGAACGCGTTGAAGCGCCTCGGCAACCGAACGGTCAGCCAACGCGCCAATGTCTTCCGCAGACAGCACATCGACAAACGTGTCTGAGTTGCGCTTTAGGGTCTGCGCGGTTTCAAGAGCTTTGCGATAGCCGGTAACGACAATATCGCCCTCTGGTTCAGCGTCCTCAACAGCGGCATCATCTATCGCCGCGGTATCCTGAGCATATGCCGACTGCGCTGCCAGTGCGCATAGCACCAAGCTTGAAGCCGTTGTCATTACGCCGTTGCGCCACGATCGTCCAAATGCTGAAATCTTCACCAGGCTATCCTCCATATAATCCCTATGCGGAGGGTATGATTCCCTCTGTCACTTTCCTTACATAATCGCAATTGAGAGCGTTCACAAGATTGAAAATGAACGTTCACAATTTGCCGAATCGCGTTATGTGTTTATAGAGCGCTTAGGAGGATAGAGATCATGGCAATCAATCATATCGTCATTGTCGGTGGTGGAACCGCAGGCTGGATGGCGGCTGCGGCACTTTCCAAGCTGCGCGCGGGTCGTCAGGTGGCGATCACTGTGGTTGAATCCGAACAGATCGGCACTGTTGGTGTTGGCGAAGCCACCATTCCGCCCTTTCTTGATTTCAACCGCTTGCTCGATATCGATGAACGCGAAATGCTGGCAGAGGTGGGAGGCAGCTTTAAACTGGGAATCCAGTTCGTCAATTGGGGCAAACTTGGCGACAGCTACATCCATCCCTTTGGCAATTATGGCTATCAGATGGAGGGCATTTCATTCCACCATGTCTGGCACCGCTATCAACAGGCCGGAGACAAAAGGCCGATTCAGGTTTTCAACATGGAGACTATGGCGGCGCATTTCGGCCGCTTTGCACGCACCGAGGATTACCAGCGCGACGATCTGCCGCCGGTGAATTACGCTTATCATCTGGATGCTGGTCGGTATGCGCGGTATTTACGGAAATATGCCGAGACGCGCGGCGTCGTTCGGAAGGAAGGCAAAGTCATTGACGTTGCGGTCGATAGCGAAAGTGGTTTTGTCACTGCGATCACGTTGGAGGACGGCACTGTTATTAATGGCGACCTCTTTATCGATTGTTCGGGCTTTCGCGGGCTGTTGATCGAACAGACACTGAAAACGGGTTATGAGGATTGGACGCATTATCTGCCATGTGACCGCGCCGTAGCGCTGCCATGTGTGCGAGAGGATGGCAGTGGGCCGCTGCCTTATACAAGGGCAACCGCGCACAAAGCGGGATGGCAATGGCAAGTGCCGTTGCAGCACCGCAACGGCAACGGTCATGTCTATTGCAGCAGCTTTATGGAGGACCAAGAGGCGCTGGATATCTTGCTCGGCAACATCGCTGGAAAGCCAGGAGCCGAACCAAATTACCTGCGTTTCGTTACCGGTCGGCGAAAGAAATTTTGGAACAAGAACGTCGTCGCCCTTGGGCTGTCCGGCGGATTTATGGAGCCGCTGGAATCCACGTCGATCCATCTCATCAACAGTGGTATTAACAAGCTGATCGCGGTGCTGTCGCTCGACGGAATTACCCAGACGCAGGAAGACGCATTCAACCGGCTGACTGGCAAAGAATACGATCGAATCCGCGACTTCCTGATTTTGCATTACAATGCGACTGCGCGTGACGACAGTGAGTTCTGGAACTATTGCCGGACAATGGCGGTGCCCGATAGCCTGACTGAAAAAGTCGAACTCTTCCGCCAAAACGGGCAAATTTTCCGCGAGGATGATGAACTGTTCACTGAAACCAGCTGGGCTGCGGTGATGATGGGGCAGGGCATACAGATGGGCGGGCACAATGCGATGGCCGACGGGCTGACCGATGCCGCAACGAAAAAAGAGCTGGACGGCATCGAACAATCGATCCGCTTTGTTGTGCAGCATATGCCAGGTCACGGGGAATATCTGAGCAAATATTGCCCAGCATCGCTGTGATCGGTAATTATATTGCAAGTTGACTCAAGGCATCAACCGCATGGGGATGATGGCAGCGGCGCGGCGCTGGGGTTAAGTGATATCCGCCATGCGTTGCGCGCGCTCGACGGCGCGCTGATATTGGCAGGACGGCCTATTGGATCTGGAGCATCTCGCCCGCAATCCACGTCGCCTGCACGTGCAGATCATCATTGAGATGGACAAGGTCGGCGCGGTAACCCGGTGCTAACTGGCCATAGTCGGCGCCAAGACCCAGAAATCGTGCGGGCGTCTGGCTTGCCATCTGGCAGGCTGTAGTCAGATCAACGCGCATCATCGATACGCAATTGCGAATTGCACTGGCCATATCAAGGTCCGACCCTGCCAATGTGCCATCGGTCGACCGCAACATGCCACCTTCCGCGACGATTTCGGTGTCGCCTATGTGGAAACGGTTTTCGGTGGAACCCACGGTCGGCATGGCATCGGTGACAAGCATCAGGCCATCTGGTCCCTTTGCCCGATAGGCTGCGCGCAGTGAGGCGGGATGAACATGGTGGCCATCGACAATGATTCCACAGATCAAATCGCTATCAAGGGCAGCACCCACCATACCGGGCGCGCGGCTTTCCAACTGACTCATGGCGTTGAACAGATGCGTGACCCCGCTCAGCCCTTCGGCGATACCGCGCTCGATATCTTCATATTTCGCCAGCGTATGACCTGCCGCCACTATCACCCCGGCCTCGACCAAAGCGGCAATCGCTCCCTCTGGCGCAAGCTCGGGCGCCAGCGTTATTAGCGTTCTGCCGTTTTTAAGCGAGGACAGCAGTGCTATCGATTGTTCATCAAGTCTGCGGAATTTGGCTGAGTCGTGAATACCGTGCTTGCCCGCATTCAGAAACGGGCCCTCGATATGGATGCCGATGATCCCGGGAACACCCGAAGCAATTGCTTCGTCAACCGCGGCAATGGCTGCTGAAATAACTTCGAAATTATCGCTGATTAGCGTCGGCAACATCGCCGTTGTACCAAAGCGTTGATGCGCTGCTGCGATTGCGGTGATGCCTTTAATGGTCGGCTGATCGTTGAACAGCACGCCGCCGCCGCCATTGACCTGGGTATCAATGAATCCGGCGACAAGCATTCCGCCACCGAGCCGCGCTACATCGGCGGCGGCTGGGATGGCGCTTGCTGGGACAATCGCCTCGATCCGGCCGTCCTTTGCCAATAGTGCATGGTCATCCAGCCAGATGCCATCGGCCAATATCCGCGCACCCATTATCGCATTGATTGTCATCGCGTTTCGGTCACCTTATTAAGCAGCGGGGGATGATCGGGATCATAACCGCGAAGTACCGATAATGCATTCACCATGGCATAAAAACTCTGCGCCATTGCGATCGGTGCGATCACCGGATGTAGGCCCGACTGCAAAGGCAAATCCAATGCGCCTTGATATCCACCGCCAGCGACCGCGATTTTTGCGCCACGCCTAACAAATTGACCGATGATCGCCTTAAGCCCTGCTGCTGCATTGTCGAGCGGCGGGAAAATCAGCAACGGGAATCCTTGTTTGACCAAAGCCACCGGCCCGTGCGCGACTTCGGCAATGCTGAACGCTTCAGCATGAAGACCGCTGGTTTCCTTAAACTTCAACGCCGCCTCTTGTGCGATGGTAAGCGTCAGACCACGGCCCAGGACGAACATGTTGGGCGCATCGGCCAACATGTCGACCGCTGCGGACCAGTCGGCCGCCCATGCCGTTTCAAGCGCAGATGGCAGCACCGCGACAGCCGCCTGCATCCCGGCATCGCCGTTCCATTCTGCCGCCAGATGGGCAAAGGCAGCGAGCGTGGCGATATAGCTTTTGGTCGCGGCGACGCTTTTTTCCGGACCGGCATGAAGCGGCACCACGATTTCCGCCAATTGGGCGAGCGGCGATTCCACGTCGTTCACGAATGCGATGACCAAAGCACCCGCCTTTCGTGCAGCTTTAGCAGAGAGCAACAGGTCAGGACTCTTGCCCGACTGCGAAATCAGGACGAAGGGCTGGTCCTTCATATGCAGCAACGGACCACCATAGATCGAGCTGATCGAAGGGGCCTGCGATAATGTTGGAATGCGAAGTCGCGTTTCGAACAAATATTTGGCAAAGGTCGCCGCATGATCCGAACTGCCGCGCGCGCACGTGAAGATGATCTGCGGGTTCAACCGGCGCAGCCGTGATGCAAGGTCGGCAATCAAAATGGCGTTTGCTGCCTGTTGGTGCAGAACAACTGCACTGGCCTCTGCGGCTTCGGCGAACATCCTAGTTTTGTGGGCGGTCAATGTCATATAATACCTATATAATACCAATTTTCCTCATGACGCAATGCCGCACAATCCTGGCCAGATTTTCATGGGATTAAACTTTCATAAGCCAGCCGCGCCGTCTCAGCCATGGCAGGATCGCACAGGATATAGCCGCTGCAATACAGGCATAAAGCAATGACACGACAGCTGGGGATAGTCCGGTGGCAGCCAGCGCTGCATAAGTAACATCCCAGATCGTCTCGCCGCCCGGCAATTTGCGGACGATGATCGCGATCAAAAGCGTGTGGACAACATAGAGCGTGAGCGCGGCTTGCCCCAAACGTACTGTCCATTGCATCACAAGAGCCTGACCGATGCTGGTCCATAGCAATTTGAGCAATGCCCAAAACATTGTGCCGATGCCGCAGGTGACCAGCGCAAAACTCGCAGTCCACAGATTTTTGTTAAGCGGCAGAATGGGCGTTAGCATCAAGCCCAGTGCCAGCATTGCTAAAGCCGCAAGTACCAAGCGGATATCGCTAACATTGCGGCTTTTCATCCAGCGCATGATTGCGACGCCGATTAATCCATTGGTTATGGCGGGCAGCGTCGAGAGGATACCCTCTGGCTCCCATGTTTTCCGCAAGACGCGCCCGGGAATGAAATTTTGGTCGAACCAGCCGCTTATTCCCATGCCCGGCTCCATGCTTGGGGCTCCTCCAGAGGGTGGTCCGACTGTCAAGAGCAGCCACGAATGGACAACCAAAAGCAGAACGGCCAGGCCCGCAGCCAGCACTGCACCGCGCCGCAAGATGATAACTGCGGCGCAGATAAGGTAGACAATGGCGATACGCTGCAGCACGCCAGTCCAGCGGATCATGTCGGGGTCCAGTGTCGGTCTTATCAGCCAGCTTAAACCGACGCCGATCATGAAAAGTAGGAGAGTCCGCCGTAATATCGACGTCCAGTTGGTTGCCGTACCTGGCCGGTCAAGCGCCAACGGGGCTGAAAGGCCAACGATCAGCAGGAATATCGGGAATACCAGATCGGCGAAGGTCAACCCGGTCCATTCGGCATGTTTTAGCATGGGGAAAGCCGCATCATTATTGCCCTGCACGTTAACTAGGATCATCAATAGCACATCAATGCCGCGAAAGCTGTCGAGAGGCTGGTCGCGCTTTGTTTTGGCGTTAGTCATAATAGTGCAAAGGGCCCGCGCAGTTCACTGACAAATTCATAACGCTCGCCGCGATAGGTAGAGCGTGTCAGTTCCACAGGCCGTCCATCGGCCCTTCGGGTTAGGCGCTCGATGCGAAGTATTTCGGTCTTTTCTGGGATCGACAGCAGGATCGCCTCTGTGGATCCGGCCAGCGCGGCACGGATTTTCTGCTGGCCGGTGACGGGGCCGTTGCCACGCTTGTCGAGTGCCTGATAAAGCGAATTTCCAAGCTTTCTGATGTCAGGTAGCATTTCCGCAGGCACAACCGCATTTTCGATGGCCAGCGGCTCGCCGCCCGCCATGCGCACACGGCTCAGCCTGGCAATCTGTGCGCCATAGGGCAATTCAAGCAGCCGGGCTTCTTCATCACTTGCGACCGCGATGATCTTTGTCATCCAGATCGTGTGGGTTGCATCGCCCCGCGTTTTGGCATCTTCGCTAAAGCTGCTGAGGACCGAGCCGGGGGCCTGGATGCGCAGTGTGACATAGGTGCCCGACCCTTGCCGCCGCGACAGAAGCCTTTCCTCAATCAGCAGCTCGGTGGCTTTGCGGATGGTCACGCGCGATGCCCCCATGATTGCGCACAAATCGCGTTCGGATGGCAGTGCCTCGCCTGCTGCAATCTGCCCGTCGACAATCTGCTTGCGCAACTTGCTCGCCAGCTGCATGTAGATAGGCGAGTTATTCTGCATGGCTATGGGTGGCTTGTCCGCTTTCACTGCTGGTCGATTTCGGTCACGGCATTGCGCAAAATTCCGCGATGTTTATCCAACAATACCGATGCCGACGCCAGCGAGAGGCCCATTGCAATCAATACCGCTTTCTTGATGTCATTATCGGCTTGGGTGACGGCGGCGATTGCCTTGGCCTCGCTGCATTCTGTTAGTGTGCGTATAATGCCATGGGCGCGTTTCAACAGCTTTTCGTTTGAGATAACCATATCAACCATAAGCCCGCGATAAACGCGTCCCAGTCGAAGCATGATCGTGGTGGAAAGCAGATTGAGTATAACCTTTTGTGCAGTCCCCGCCTTCATACGGGTCGAACCGGCAATCAATTCGCTTCCGGTATGCGCCAACAAGGGATGCTCGGCAGACAGCAGTAAAGCTGAACCAGGATTGTTCGCAATAGAAATGGTCAATGCCCCCGCCAAGCGAGCTGCCTCAATGGCAGCTATTGTGAAGGGCGTCCGCCCGCTGGCCGCAACCCCGATCACGACATCTCTGCTGTTTACATCGTTGGCCGCAATCGCAGCAATCGCAGCGTCGGCATCATCCTCGGCCCCTTCCGCACTATGCGCCAGCGCATCCATGCCACCGGCCATCAGATAGACCAGCCGTTCGGTGGGCCAGCCAAATGTCGGGCCCAGCTCTACCCCGTCCTGCACCGCCACCCGGCCTGACGTGCCCGCGCCGACATAGACGAGCCGCCCGCCTTGTGCGAGACGCGCAGCAGCATCCTCAGCCGCGGTTGCTATCAACGTAGTCTGGTTCTTGATCGACGCAACCGCCGCCATCTGTCCTTCAAACATGGCGTCCACGGCCTCGACCGTCGGCCAGCTGTCGATATCGGCAAAGCGCGGGTTGAGGCTCTCGGTATTAGACATGTGGCTTAGGTCTCGACAGGGTTGGCGAATTCGCCGATATTGGCGTCACGAACAACGGTCTGGCGCGTGCCGCGTAATCGCAGGTCATCGCTCACCGTCCAGTTTATGCCCAGTTTCTCTGCAAAACTTATAGCTGACAATGCCGCCGCGATCACCAAGCTTTAAGCCACCCATCAGGTGTGCACTTTGTATGCGGGTTCCGGAAACAACAATGGTTTCACCGGCTTCGTCTTTGGCAATTGTGTCTTGAGCCCACGCATTCGTCGATGCTGTTGCCGCAATCACAGCAAGAAATGCCGCACTGCCGTATAGAATTTTCGACGCAACCCTTTTCATGTCCAAACTTCTTCCCGATTTTTCCGGTTTTGGAGCTTGTTGACATAACGCATGGTTCATACTTTTACAATACCATTTTAATACCAATATGAGTATGTGTTCAATTTTGAAGTCAAGTCCAGGATGCCCTGAAAATACGGTCAAGGAACGCTTATTTAACGCGCGAGGTCTTGCGAGAACCGGGGGCACCTGACTATGCGCCGCGAAGGGCTGAGCTTCAAAAAACGTTCTATACACCGCGCATCACCGTCGCTGGTGTTGCAGGAGGCAATAGCTACTTTTGCAGTGCAGCAATAGCGGCGGCAGCCGGTGGTGACAGCCCTTCGCCGTCATGCGCCTTAATCAACTGTTTCATTCGCGGATCCCAGAACAGTTGGATATGCTCTGTAATTGCGCCAACCGGATCAGGTTCAGTCGCGAGGTTGGTGGCAATCTGGTTGGCCATATAGACCAGGCGATCAGTCGTATTCATTCGGCAGGCACCCCGGCTTCAATCCGCCGTGCGCGCGAAGACAAGGCTTCATAATCTTCCTGCCAGTCTGTTGGCCCGTTGGATGCACTGATCTGCACCGCAGTGACCTTATATTCGGGGCAATTGGTGGCCCAATCACTGAACTCGGTCGTCACCACATTGGCCTGCGTTACTGCGTGGTGGAACGTGGTATAGACAACGCCGGGCGCAACGCGGTCGGTAACCGTCGCACGCAACGTCGTTTCGCCCGAACGGCTAGCCAGTTTTACCCAATCGCCCGATTTTATTCCGCGATCCTCAGCATCAATCGGGTGGATTTCGAGCAGGTCCTCGGGATGCCAAATAACATTGTCCGTGCGCCTGGTTTGCGCGCCGACATTATACTGTGACAATATTCTACCAGTGGTAAGCAGCAGAGGAAAGCGTGGGCCGGTTTTTTCATCCGTGGGCACATAGTCGGTGACAACGAACTTGCCTTTGCCGCGAACAAAACCATCAACGTGCATGATCGGTGAGCCACCGGGTGCTGCGTCGTTGACCGGCCATTGTAGCGACCCTACTTCATCTAGTCGCGCAAATGAAACGCCCTTAAAGCTTGGCGTAAGCCTCGCGATTTCATCCATGATCTCGGATGAGTGCGTATAATTCCAATCTAACCCCATGGCTTGCGCGAGCCGTTGTGTTACTTCCCAATCTTCGAGGCCATTCATCGGTGTCATCACCTTGCGCACTGGTTGGATCCGGCGTTCGGCATTGGTAAAGGTTCCGTTTTTTTCTAGGAAAGTAGATCCCGGCAGGAAAATATGCGCGTAATGTGCGGTCTCGTTCAAAAACAGATCGTGGACGATTACGCACTCCATCGCCGCCAGCCCCGCCGACACATGCTTGGTATTCGGGTCGGATTGCAGGATGTCCTCGCCCTGCACATAAAGTGCCTTGAACACGCCATCGACGGCGGCATCGAGCATATTGGGAATGCGCAGGCCCGGTTCAGGATCAATCGGCACGCCCCAATCTGCTTCAAACAAAGCGCGTGCATTGCCGTCTGACACATGACGATAGCCCGATAGTTCGTGCGGGAAGCTTCCCATATCGCACGCGCCTTGCACGTTATTCTGCCCGCGCAACGGGTTCACCCCGACGCCGCGTCGTCCGATATTGCCAGTTGCCATGGCGAGATTGGCGATGGCCATGACGGTTGAGGAGCCCTGGCTATGTTCAGTGACGCCTAGGCCGTAATAGATTGCGCCGTTCTTTTCGCCCGCAAACAAACGCGCCGCGCCACGCAATTCGGACGCGTCAACCATCGTGACTGGTGCTAGAGTTTCTGGACTATTGCGCAACTGCGAAACAAAGGCCGCCCAATCCTGATACTCATCCCAGTCGCAACGTTCCTTGATAAACGCTTCGTCGGCTAGTCCCTCGGTCACGATAACGTGCGCCATCGCGGTCAGCACGGCAACATTGGTTCCAGGGCGCAGCGGCAGATGGTAATCGGCCTCGATATGCGGGGTGCGGACGATGTCGATCCTGCGCGGGTCGATGACGATCAACTTGGCACCCCCCTTTCCGTTTTTGGCGCGCAGCCGCCTCTTCATCCGGCTGGCAAAGACGGGGTGACCATCGGTCGGGTTGGCGCCGATAATCAGGATGACGTCACTATCCTCCACCGAGTCAAAATCCTGCGTGCCCGCACTCGTGCCAAAAGTGGTTTTCAATCCATAGCCCGTCGGCGAATGGCAAACGCGGGCGCAAGTATCGACATTGTTGTTGCCAAAACCAGCGCGCACCAGTTTTTGTACAAGGAACGTCTCTTCGTTGGTGCATCGGCTCGACGTGATCCCGCCCAACGCCTGCTTGCCGTAAGTATCTGCAATGCGTTTCAGTTCGGATGCTGTATAGGCAAAGGCTTCATCCCATTCGACTTCGCGCCACGGATCGCTGATTGATTTGCGGATCATCGGTTTTAAGATACGGTCCTGATGCTGGGCATAGCCCCAGGCAAAACGACCCTTGACGCAGCTATGGCCACGATTGGCTTTGCCCGCTTTTTCCGGAACCATCCGCACGACGTTCTGCCCACGCATTTCGGCACGGAAAGTGCAGCCAACACCGCAATAGGCGCAGGTGGTAACGACACTACGTTCCGGCGTACCGATTTCGACAACCTTCTTTTCGATCAAGGTCGCGGTCGGGCAAGCGGCAACGCACGCGCCGCAGGATACGCATTCCGAACCCAGAAAATTATCGCTTTCAAGGCCTGCCGAAATCATCGAGTCAAACCCGCGCCCCTGCATCGTTAGCGCGAGCGTACCCTGAACCTCATCACAAGCACGGATGCAGCGCGAGCAGGCGATACATTTGCTCGGGTCGAAATCGAAATAGGGATTGGAGTGGTCCTTTTCCTGCCCCAGATGCGTCGCTTCAACTTCGTACCGCACATCTCGCAAACCTACTGCGCCTGCCTGATCCTGCAATTCACAATCACCATTGGCACCGCATGTCAGGCAATCGAGCGGGTGATCGGAGATGTAAAGTTCCATCACACCTTTGCGCAGTTTTGCCAATTGTGGCGTCTGGGTGTGCACCACCATGCCGGTTTCAACCGGCGTTGTGCAGCTTGCGGGTGTTCCACGCCGTCCGTCGATTTCGATCAGGCACAGGCGGCACGAGCCAAAACCTTTCAAGCTGTCGGTCGCGCATAATTTGGGGATTGCCGTACCTTGTTCGGCCGCTGCACGCATCACGCTGGACCCGGCGGGCACGGTCACTTCGCGTCCGTCGATGGTCAATGTCACCATCTCGGTGCTTTTCGAAACGGGTGTTCCGAAATCGGCTTGTGGCTGATAAGTCATATTTTCTGTCCCAAATTTTCAAGGTCGGCGGGCGTATTAATATTCGCAGGCGGGCTGTTCAGCGCTACACCGCGTGCGCCAAGTCGTTCGATAAAATGCAGCATCGAATGCTGTTCGGTACCCGCCAAAATTTCGTCGAGCAGACCGAGTGCGGCGACCGGCCAATACCCGATGACAGGTTGATTTACCACATAAGCGGGGGCAGGCTCAAGCGCCACGCGCAAGCTATCTGGGATGCCCGGCGCATCAACGCCGACGCTCAGAACATTTCTGAACCCGCCAGCTGCTGCGAAGGCAAGCGCTCCTGCCAGTCCAGCCAATGGCCCCATGTCTGGAGCCGGTCGATCTTCAATGCAGCGATAGCCGTCTTGCGTCCGGCCAACAACAATTACAGCATCGCATTGGACCGCCAGCGACGACGCCACATGCGCAATCAATGTCCGGCCATCAAGCACAGCCAGCGCCTTGTCGCTGCCAAAGCGGGTAGCCTTGCCGCCTGCTAATATCGCGCCGAGAACTTTCATGATATTGACCGATGCGGGTCATGGATCACCAACGCGCTGTCTGTTCGGGCCAATGCAATTAATGTCAGGCCTGCGGTCTTTGCGCGTTCCACGGCAAGGCTGGTCGGCGCGGAGATCGTCACCAGCATCGGTGCGCCGCAGCGGACGGTTTTTTCAACCAGTTCAAAACTGCATCTGGCACTGAGCAGGACATAGCCGCCCGACATATCAACGCTATCTCGGCCCATCGCGCCAATCAATTTGTCGAGCGCATTATGCCGCCCGACATCTTCGCGGACGCATAGAATTTTGCCGTCGGGGCTACAAAAAGCCGCAGCATGTACTGCGCCAGTAGCAAGGTTTAGCGGTTGTTTGCCGTACAAGCCAGCCAAGGCGCGGGTTATTGCCATGCGGCTGGTTTTGATCGTTGCGGTAACGGGGGGCAGCGGCCGCAAAGCTTCTGAAATACTTTCGACTCCGCACAGCCCGCAGCTGCTATCGGAAACACGCATGCGCGCCCTGTTGTAAATTGCTTCACGGGCCGCTTCAGGCAATTGTGCGCGAACGACCCAGCCGCCTCTGACCTGGGCTACATCGACTGCCTTTACCTCGGCAGCGGTGCTGACCAAGCCTTCGGCCACGGCATGGCCAATCGCAAAGTCTTCCAGATGGTCGGGGGATGCCATCATTACGGCATAACCAAGGCCGCAATACTCAAGCGCTACCGGCACCTCGATCGGCACTTGGCGGTCGATCACATTATCGCCTGGCTGACCCAGGCCAATCCGGTTGACGCTAATGCTTAGGTCGGCCGCGACCATATTCAAACTTTTGCTGCCTGTGGCAACCCGAAGTCTTCTGGCCAGTGGTTGATCGCACTCATCACCGGATAAGGCGTGAAACCGCCGAGCGCACAGAGTGAGCCGAATTTCATCGTCTCCGATAGGTCAGCAATCAAAGCGACATTGGCCTCGACATTTTTGCCCGCAATGATCTGGTCGATCGTTTCCATGCCGCGTGTGGATCCGATCCGGCAGGGCGTGCACTTGCCGCAACTTTCCACCGCGCAAAACTCCATCGCAAATCGCGCCATTTGCGCCATGTCGATGCTGTCATCGAATACAACGATTCCGGCATGACCGATCAAAGCATCCGCCGCGGCAAACGCTTCATAATCAAAGGGCAGATCGAACTGTTCGGGCGGAATATAGGCACCAAGCGGCCCTCCGACCTGCACCGCCCGCACCGGGTGCCCGGTTTCAGTGCCACCACCGATGTCGTATATGAGTTCACCCAAGGTGATACCAAAGGCGACCTCGAACAGGCCGCCATGCTTGATATTGCCAGCTAGTTGGATCGGCATTGTACCCTTTGACCGGCCCATGCCAAATGCGGCATAGGCTTCGCCGCCATTCGCCAATATCCATGGGACTGCGGCAAGTGTTAGCACATTGTTGATGACCGTTGGCTGCCCAAATAAGCCTTGATGTGCTGGTAAAGGCGGCTTGGCACGAACTTCTCCGCGTTTGCCCTCGATGCTTTCCAGTAAAGCGGTTTCTTCGCCGCAGACATAGGACCCGGCCCCGACCCGGACTTCGATATCAAACGGTGCTACTACACCCGCCGATAGCGCAATCGCTGCTTCCATCTTGGCTATCGCGTGGGGATATTCGGAACGAATATAGATATAGGCTTTGCTGGCCCCGACAGCGAGTCCGGCAATTGCCATGCCCTCGATCAGCATGAAGGGATCACCCTCCATCACCATCCGGTCGGCAAAGGTACCGCTGTCGCCTTCATCGGCATTGCAGACGATATATTTGCGCTGGGCGGGCAGGGATAATGGCGCATCAGCGACCGTTTTCCACTTAATACCCGCCGGAAATCCAGCGCCACCGCGACCGCGCAGACCCGATTGCAGAACGGTTTCTATCGTAGCTGACGAGCCTAGCGAGCGCGCCTTTTTCAGCCCCTGCCAGCCGCCTGTTGCTGCATAATCGTCGAGACTGAGCGGGCGGGTCTTGCCAGCGCGTGCGAAGGTCAGGCGTGTCTGACGCGAAATGAAGAAATGGTTTTCGATCTGTCCGATATTCTCCGCACCGCCTCCGAGAATGGCCGGAATATCGGACGGCTTAACATTTGCGTAACCGGTGCCGTCAATCTCAACGAGCGGCTCCAGCCAGTGCATTCCCCAGCTTGATACGCGCTCAACTTCCGCTCCAGCGGCAACACATGCTGCAGCCACATCGTCAGCACCGCACGCCAACGCCACGGCGTCGTCGGATATCCGGACGATCATGATTGTGCCACCAGTTCAGCAAGCCGTTCTGCTGTCAGACGCGCATAAACCTCGCCGCCTATCATTGCCGCCGGGCCAACCGCGCACAACCCCAGACAGTAAATCGTCTCGATTTTCACCCGCGACCCAGCTGCGGCTTCGACATCCGCTACCATCGCCTCCACCCCGCGCGCTTTGCACGCCTCGGCGCGGCATAATTTGATGACGGGGCGGCTATCGGGCACAGTCTTAAAATCATGATAAAAACTGACCACGCCGTGGACCTCTGCACGTGTCAGGTTGAGTGTGCTGGCAATCGTGCGGATATCGGCTTCGTTTATATGACCGAATGTCGCCTGAACATCATGCAGGATCGGCAACAATGCTCCGTCATGGCCCTTATGCAAGTCCAGTATATTCCTCAGGGCATCCGTCACCACCAAAAACTCCTCTGTATCAATCGCCTGTAGCCTTGCGACACCATAAAGCGGACCTGCAACATTATTCTGATTAATTAGCGCATCTAATTGGTCGATTAAGTCAATGGTAAGTCTACAGTGGGTGTATGGTACCAACGAGCGATATTTTTCTTCCAGACGATCAATGTAAGCGATACCCGGGATTAAACGAGAGGTTTTCGTAGGGGTAAGTCAATCCCACCGGACGAGGGAGAACTGCTGCGGAAGGGGTTCTGGCGGAGACGGTGGGATTCGAACCCACGATAGAGTCACCCCTATACACACTTTCCAGGCGTGCGCCTTCGACCACTCGGCCAC
>JAYUPC010000137.1:0-9002 GCA_043760355.1 Sphingomonadales bacterium | reverse complement strand
GCGCGCCAATGATCGATTTGTTGAGCCGGATAAACGTAAAAGCGCACAGCGAACATTGCGCCCTGCAACCCGCCAGCCTGCATATTAGCAGTCACCGTTGTCGGACTGTTCGACCCCACAATATAACCTCCAACCGTTCCAGCTACTCCCGTTTAGGTAAACGTTGATGTGCCCGCTCCAGAAATGGTCGGATACGCGCTGCCACTAATGTGATCAACTTGGTCAAGGATAGTCCAACCACCGCCATTTGTGACGAATTGCAGATTTATGCTATGATTGGTTGATTCAGCGTCAGCAGCAACAAATGCGTAAGACGTAACAGCCTGGGCGCCTGGAGGTGGGGTAATAAATATGTTGAAAATATGACCGACTTGGCACCAGCCGCCGCAGTGTAAAGAACCGGTTTGCCGGGAATGCCAAGGAATGCCGTGTTACCCACTGCTGCTCCTGTCCAGAAATGGATACCATAATGTTAGTTTGCGTTAACCTTGTTATGCTACACCAATAGTTTAGCTCGAGTCGTATTATATGAATATCTAATGTTACTATAAACTACGCTTTTTCTCTCAAAGTTTTAATAAATTATAAGTCTTTTCTGCTATTTATAGTATCATGAAACGTGATAGTACGCACATGGCTATGCATCTGGACCGATATATCTATCGTCGATGGTCACATTATATTATCATTTTTATAGCTGCATTTTTCGCTGCATATGCAAAGCCTGCCTCTGCCCAGATTGTCACACAATATAGCAATACGACAGCTGGCGCGATCACTGATGGTAGCTGCGGCACAGCAGGGATTATTACGCGGACCTTTACGGTACCGACCAGCTATATTGTTGGTGATGTTGATTTAGGCGTTTTCCTGACACATACTTATCGAAGCGATTTGCGGATTACATTGCAATCACCCGCCGGTACAATTGTTGGAATTATGACTAATACGGCAGGTTCAGGTGACAATCTTAACGACCGCTTTGATGATGAGGCTACGGCCAATATCTCGACACATAATGGCACTGTTACCGATCCAACCACGCCGATACCGCCGCCTTATTCGCACAGCTTCCAACCCAGTAGTCCGCTCTCTGCCTTTGATGGGCAGAATGCAGTCGGCACATGGACGATGGTGATATGCGACAGCGTTGCGCAAGATGTCGGAAATTTTGCCCGCGCCGATCTGTTCATCACCTCAACCAGCCTGTCGGTAACCAAAACAAGCAGCGTGATTAGCGACAACGTTAGCATCAGCAACCCCAAGGCAATTCCGGGGGCAGTTGTCCGTTATTGCGTTTTAGCAACCAACAATGGCGGCGCGACACATACAAACGTGATACCCACCGATGTATTACCGGCAAATACTACCTTAATAACAGGCAGTTTATTTTCTGGAACAACGTGCGCCGGGGCGACAACCCCTGAAGATGTTGATACTATTGGCGGCGATGAAAATGACCCTTTTGGTATGTCGGTAAGCGGTACAACCGTTTCCGGTTCTGCACCCAGTTTGTCAGCTGGTACCAGCTTCGCAATGGTGTTTGATGTCACTTTGAACTGACAATAAACGACTCTTGCCGACGCGTCTTTCAAGACGTAAAGCGCTGCTATGAGCACAAAAACAGTTTCAGATCGCAACGAACCTACAATCGAGAGCCGGGACCAGCTTATCGCTCCGATGATAAAAGGCGAAAAACCAAAAGATCGCTGGCGCATAGGCACCGAACACGAAAAATTCGTATATTGTACAAAGGATTATCACGCCCCGTCTTATGATGAACCTGGCGGTATTCGCGATATGTTGATGGCGATGCAGGAATTTGGTTGGGAACCTATCGAAGAAACGGCACCCGATGGCACTGTTAATGTGATCGCGATGAAGGGTGCTGACGGCAATATCAGCCTTGAACCTGCTGGTCAGCTCGAACTGTCGGGCGCGCCGCTCGAAAATCTACACGAAACTTGCGCCGAAACCGGTCGGCATTTGAACCAGGTAAAAGCCATTGGCGAAAAAACCGGCAAAGGCTTTTTGGGACTAGGCCTCTGGCCTGACAAGACACGTGAAGAGCTTCCGGTCATGCCCAAGGGGCGGTACGGGATCATGCTACGCCATATGCCGCGCGTTGGCTCTATGGGCCTTGATATGATGCTGCGCACTTGCACTATACAGGTCAATCTTGATTATTCGAGTGAAGCCGATATGGCACACAAATTCCGCACCTCTCTGGCGTTGCAACCACTTGCCACCGCGCTGTTCGCTAATTCGCCTTTCCTAGAAGGCAAACCTAACGGCTATCTCTCCTATCGCAGCCATATCTGGTCTGATACCGATCCTCATCGTACCGGCATGTTGCCCTTCGTTTTCGAAGACAATTTCGGTTACGAACAATATGCCGACTATATGCTCGATGTGCCGATGTATTTTGTCTATCGCGACGGTCAGTATATCGATGCCGCTGGCCTTAGTTTCCGTGACTTTATGAAGGGTGAGCTATCGGTCTTACCAGGCGAGCTCCCGAATATGTCCGATTGGGAAGATCATATGTCGACCGCCTTTCCCGAAGTGCGGCTTAAATCCTTCCTCGAAATGCGCGGTGCCGATGGCGGGCCGTGGAACCGGATATGTGCCCTGCCTGCTTTCTGGGTCGGCTTGCTCTATGACCAAAACGCGCTTGACGCCGCATGGGATGAGGTCAAGCATTGGACAATAGACGAGCGTGAAGCCCTTCGTAGCGCGGTTCCGGCTGAAGGGTTGCGCACGCCCATTCCGGGCGGCGGAACTTTGCTCGATCTGGCGGGGCGCATCGTGGATATTTCATCAGCTGGCCTGACAGCGCGCAACCGCCTGAACAGCAGCGGCGATAATGAAAGCGGCTTCCTTGATCCTCTGCGCGAAATTGTGGCGTCCGGACAGACGCAGGCAGACGTGCTGCTGGCGCGCTATCATGGTGCATGGAACAAAGATGTGAAGCGCGTATATGACGAGATGAGTTTTTAATCGCAATAAAGCGGTGCAAAACTGCAACAGGGCACTAAAAAGTGCCCCAAATGCGTAACATATGCTTGACCGGGAAGCTGTATGCCATCAGGCGCACATCGCACTGCAACTTGTAAAAGCACTCCCGCGCAAATTGCTATTCACCAACAGGAGCCCTCCATGCGCTTAACCAGCAAATCTGTCGTATCCGCCCTCGCCATTGCTGCGAGCATCAGTTTTATTTCTCCTGCCGCTTATGCACAGGATAGAGCCGCAGCCGAAGACGGCGCGCTCGAAGAAATCGTTGTGACCGCTCAGCGCCGCAGCGAAAACCTGCAGGATGTCCCGTTATCTGTTACCGCAATCAGCGGCGATAAGCTCGATGCTATCGGCGCGGGCGGTCAAGACGTGCGTGCGCTCTCGGCGCGTGTACCAAGCCTTGTTGTAGAAAGCTCGTTTGGCCGCACCTTTCCGCGTTTCTATATTCGCGGCCTTGGCAACACCGATTTCGATTTTAACGCATCGCAACCGGTTAGCTTGATCTATGACGATGTTGTTTTGGAAAACCCGATCCTGAAAGGCTTTCCCGTATTCGACGTCGCCAATGTCGAAGTTCTCCGCGGACCGCAAGGCACACTGTTTGGTCGCAATACACCCGCAGGCATTGTCAAGTTCGATAGCGTCAAGCCAAGCGATGTCGCTGGCGGATATGCGCGGCTTTCTTATGGCCGCTTCAACGCGATCAATGCGCAAGGTGCGGTTGGTGGACCACTTGGTGAAAAGGTCAGCGTTCGTGTGTCCGGCATGTATCAACGGCAGGATGATTACATTGACAATGTCCTGCCATCGGGAACAACAAAAGACGCGTTTGAAGGCTATAAGGAATTTGCAGGTCGCCTTCAGGTTTTAGTTAAGCCAACCGAAAACTTTGATATCCTGCTTGCTGGGCAGTTGCGTTCACTCAACGGCACCGCGCGCGTTTTCCGCGCCAACGTATTTACACGCGGCCAAACCGGACTCAATTCCAATTTCAACCGGTATAAAGTTTCAACCGACGGCAAAAACGAACAGCGCGTTCGTACAGGTAACGCTTCGGCAAAGCTTAGCTATGATATTGGCCCCGTCTCGCTGATTTCGGTGACAAGTTATTGGAAGGGCAATGCGACTTCTGTGGGCGATGTCGACGGAGGCTTTGGTGCATCATTCTTACCGCCAGCACTCACTGGACCGGGCTATATCCCATTCACAGCCGAGACCCGAGATAGCGTTCCCGTGCTTAAACAGTTCACTCAGGAATTCCGCGTTGTTAGCAATGGTGACAGTGCGCTTACCTATCAGGGTGGGTTTTTCTACTTCAACGAGAACCTCGATATCGTCAGCGACAATTATTCGACACTTGGTGATCCAAATAATGCAACGGGCGGCGTAAATATTAAGGTTGCCCAAACACAGAAGAGCAAGGCGTATGGCGTATTCGGTTCGCTTACATATAAACTGACCGACCAGTTATCGATAACCGGTGGTATCCGCTATAACGATGACAAGCGCCGGTATTCGGTAGTTCGCAGCCGGGATACGCAGTTCCCTAACTTCCTGCAAAATCCACTTGGCACGGTTAATCGCAACGTCAGCGATAATAACATCACCTGGGATGCAAACATTGCGTATAAGGCGACAGATAACGTAAACCTTTACGCCCGTGTTGCTCGCGGTTACCGCGCGCCGAGCATTCAGGGCCGTATCCTGTTTCCGCCAGCAACCGCGACACCGCTTCAATCGGGTGTAACAATAGGCAAGTCGGAAACGATTACATCCTATGAAGCAGGTATCAAATCGACCTTCCTTGATGGCCGTGGCCGTTTCAACCTCAATGGTTTTTATTATAACCTGAACAATGCGCAGCTGACCGCTGTGGGTGGCGGGGTGAATGCCAACCGGTTGATCAATGCCAAACGCGTTCGTGGTTACGGACTTGAGGCCGATTTGGAATTAAAGCCTACCGATGGCCTATTGCTCACCGCTGGCCTAAGCTACAACAATACCAAGATACAGGATCCCGGCTTGACTACAGCGGCTTGTGGCGCAGTACGCGTGGATACATTCCCCAATGTATCAATCTGCACTCTGCTTGATCCGATTGTGACGCCAGCTGCCCCGTTCTCGGCCGCTATCGTCAACATCAACGGCAACAGCCTGCCGCAAAGTCCGCGCTGGATTGCAAACTGGACAGCACGCTACGGCATTCCTGCGGGTAACGGCGAAGTCTATGCCTATACCGATTGGGCATACCGGTCGAAAATCAACTTCTTCCTCTACGAATCGGTTGAGTTTCAGGATAAGAGCCTGCTCGAAGGCGGACTTCGCGTTGGATATAAAACCGATCGGTTCGACATTGCCGCCTTCGTCCGCAACATCACCAAGGATACCTCGGCAGTGGGTGGTATCGATTTCAATAACCTGACCGGCTTCGTCAACGAACCCCGCGTCTGGGGTTTAGAGATCGGTACAAAGTTCTAATCTGCACTGCAGCCTAAAAGAAGGGGTAGGTGTCAATACGGCACTTGCCCCTTTTTGGTAACAACGCTAAAGGCGCTGTTCCTAACCGCAAGGTCAGGCCGCAGGAGTTTAGCTCAGTTGGTAGAGCATCGGTCTCCAAAACCGAGGGTCGTGGGTTCGAGTCCCCCAACTCCTGCCATTTTTGGCTCATCCAACAGCCCAAATCTACTTGTCCCAAATTTTCTTGTCATGGAACGAATCTCAAGCTAAGGTTTTGATCTTTCCGAAATCGGAACCTATATCGCTCTCGACCTTAAAAGTCGGAGCGCTGAAGCTTATCTGGCGGGTGTTGCTTTTGGAAAATCAGTTCGAGGAACAAGAATATGGCTAAAACAAGCCCTAACGAGTTTATTCGCCAAGTGCGGACCGAAATTGGCAAGGTCGTATGGCCGACTCGTGCGGAAACCACGCAGACCGCCATCATGGTACTTATCATGACAGTTATGCTGGCTGTATTCTTCCTTGGCGTCGACGCGGTATTTGCTGCAATTGTAAAAGGATTGCTCGCACTGGCGCGATAAGCGCTATGTAGAGGCATCACAGGGCCAAAGAGAAGATTAAAGACATGTCACGTTGGTATATTATCCACGCTTATTCCGGCTTTGAAAATAAAGTGCGCGACCAGATTCTGTCTGAAGCAGAACGCCTTGGCCTTACCGCCCTTGTTGAAGCAATCGAAGTTCCAACCGAACAAATTACCGAGGTTCGCCGGGGTAAGAAGATCAAGGCAGAACGCAAGTTCTTCCCCGGCTATGTGTTAGCAAAGTTGAACATGAATGATGATGTCTATCACTTGGTGAAAAACACCGCGAAAGTGACTGGATTTTTGGGCTCGATGGGCAAACCACAAGCGATCAGCGAAGCTGAAGCTGCACGCATTCTCAACACCAAAGAAGAACTTGCCTCCGCACCCAAAAAACGTGTCTCGGTTGATTACGAAATCGGTGATCAGGTTAAGGTTCTCGACGGGCCGTTCGCCAGCTTTAATGGTGCTGTCGAAGAACTCGATTTCGAAAAGAACCGCGTTAAGGTTTCGGTTTCGATCTTTGGTCGTGCAACCCCTGTGGAGCTCGATTTCGAACAGGTTGAATTGATGAAATAAAAATACCTTCTGCAATCATGAAGAAGGCTAGGATTTTTGATCAGGCGGGCAAAGATAATACCTAAACAATAGGCAATGTGTTTGGAGTATTTTCTCTGGCATCCATGCAAAGCATCGATGGTTCGTGCTTAGATCAGAGCTTAATCACATTTACAGAACGAAGCCGACATAGCTGCTATTTGATTTTTTTAGTGGCAAGGCATTTGACTGCACTGGCAGTAATTTGTGGCTTTCATTTTTCATGCAACTCGCCTAGTTGCACAATTCCTGTTTCGTAAAGGATCAGGCAACCGTGCGGGAGGTGGCCTTAAAACCACTGCTTGACCGCTTAATTTGAAGGCTCTTGCAGAGCTTGATAGAATGAAAGGACGCCAATCATGGCAAAGAAAATTGATGGTTACATCAATCTGCATGTTTCCGCAGGTTCAGCCACACCATCACCGCCCATCGGCCCGGCTTTGGGTCAACGCGGTGTGAATATCATGGAATTCTGTAAGGCATTTAACGCTGCTACCGCTGATATGGAAAAGGGCACGCCCATTCCAACCAAGATCACCGTGTTTGGTGACAAGAGCTTTACGTTCACTACCAAAAGCCCGCCAGCAACCTTCCTTATCAAAAAGGTTCTCGGGATCAAATCCGGTTCGAAAGAACCCGGCAAAATCACGGCTGGCAAAATCACCCGTGCGCAATTGGAAGAAGTCGCCACCATTAAGATGGCCGACCTCAACGCGAACGACATGGACGCAGCGGTAAAGATTATCGCAGGCTCCGCAACGGCCATGGGCCTGACGGTAGAGGGCTAAGATCATGGCAAAACTAACGAAAAAAGCAAAAGTGCTCAGCACACTTGACAGTGAAAAACTTTACGGTGTTGATGAAGCGATCAAGACGATCAAGGAACTGGCCACGGCCAAGTTTGACGAAACAATCGAAATCGCGATGAATTTGGGCGTTGATCCGCGTCATGCTGACCAGATGGTGCGCGGCATGGTTTCGCTTCCTGCGGGAACAGGCAAGGACATGAAGGTTGCCGTGTTCGCACGCGGTGACAAAGCTGAGGCGGCAACTGCGGCTGGTGCGGACAAGGTTGGTGCAGAGGATCTGATGGACGATATGATCGCGGGCAACCTCGATTATGACCGTATTATTGCCACACCCGACATGATGGGCATTGTTGGCCGTCTGGGTAAGGTTCTGGGTCCAAAGGGCCTGATGCCTAACCCAAAGCTGGGCACTGTTACTATGGATGTTGCCGAAGCAGTTAAGGCTGCCAAAGCTGGTCAGGTTGAATTCCGCGTTGAAAAACTTGGCATCATCCATTCCGGCATTGGTAAGAAGAGCTTTTCTGACGCTGACCTGCGTAAGAACTTCGACGCTATCGTTGATGCGGTCATAAAGAACAAGCCATCGGGATCGAAGGGCAAATATGTCCGCAAGGTCGCGATTAGTTCATCAATGGGCCCTGGCTTGAAGATTGATCTTGCCGGGATCCAAGGCGCTTAATTCAAGCCCAACCTATTTTACATATAAGGGCCGGAGAGTGATCTCCGGCCCTTTTTGTTTGTGCAAGGAAAGAACGGATTAGAATTTCACCTTAGCTGCTAACGTAAATGAACGACCTCTTGGAACTGCGACTCTGGGATCCCAGCTGCTGCCTACGCCTAAGTCATCATAGGTCAGCACATATAGGAGGGGCTGTATCAAGCAGGTTACGAATACCAGCCATAATCTTTAAACGTTTTCCGATGTTAATCAATGCGGCAAGATTGTAAACTATATAGGGCTTTACTTTGGCACTATAGTTCACAGGAACAAACGCACCCTATGCAATGCCGGAATAGATCCGGTTGTTGTTCCCTCTCCTAGGCTCAGGACTCATTGATTGATCCAGAAGATGATTGATGCGGCGACGCAGATTGCGGACATGAAGGTGTGGGCGCAGCGGTCGTAGCGTGTGTGGATGCGCCGCCAGTCTTTGAGCCTGCCGAACATGATCTCGATTTTGTGTCGCTAGCGGTAAAGAATGGTGTCGTGCGGGATGTGGATTTTGCGGTTTGATTTTGGCGGAATGCAGCTTCGAGTTCAAATCCCCCTTCGTTCGACCGATACGTCTGGGAGTGCAGCGAAATGGTCTGGGGGATCATTGCAGCAAACCCCTTTTTTAAAAGGCTCGCAGCCGTCCGGTGCGCCTTCAAATGCGTCGCATCAATCATCAACTGAGCAGGCTGTCCAGCCTTGGCTGTAAGGCCTGCAAATATCTTGTTGAACACTCCCATACGGCTCCAACGGATGAACCGGTTGTAAATCGTCTTATGCGAGCCATAATCCTCTGGCTCGTCACGCCAGCGCAGTCCGTTGCGGA
>JAYUPC010000136.1:0-27298 GCA_043760355.1 Sphingomonadales bacterium | reverse complement strand
AACGCGATTCAGCGGTCTGATAGACGTGTTTTACCCTATTTGCCAATACGGAATTTGGACAATATGAGGCAGTTTAGTTGCAAATTATGAAAGTCGATTGAAACCATCTATGCGTATAGCTCTTTATCAACCCGATATCGCCGGAAATGTTGGCACAATCCTGCGCATGGCAGCTTGTTTCGGGGTGCCGTGTGATATTATCGAACCATGTGGCTTTGCCTTTGCCGATCGCGCCCTAAAACGCGCCGGAATGGATTATGCTGCCCAAGCCGTTATCGCGCGCCATGCCGATTGGGCCGCGTTTGAGGCGGATGCGTCGGCCAATGGGCGTCGCATTGTTCTGTTATCCAGCAAAGCGTCCGTCCGCCTACCCGAAGCGACCTTTGAACCTGATGACATCATCCTGATGGGCAGCGAAGGCGCAGGTGCGCCGCCCTTCGTCCATCAACGCGCCGATTACAGGGTACATATTCCGATGCAGCCGGGATTTCGTTCGCTTAATATATCGGTCGCCACTGGCATCGCGCTTGCTGAAGGTTTAAGGCAGACCAGACAGTTTCCTTCAGGAGCAAGCGCGTGACATTGACCCTAGATACCCGCCAACAGGCCGCACGTGAATGGTTTGAAGCCCTGCGTGACCGGATTTGTGCAGAATTCACCGCTATCGAACGGGAGGCTGGTTCGGATGCAGGCTTTGAATATATCCCCTGGGACCGCATTGACCATGACGGCTCGGCGGGGGGTGGTGGCGTACGCGGGGTTATGAAGGGCGATGTGTTTGAAAAGGTCGGCGTCAATGTCTCGACCGTTGGCGGCGCGTTCAACCCGGACTTTGCGGCAACTGTCCACGGTGCTGGCGAAGACCCCAGCTTCTTTGCCACGGGGATCAGTCTGGTTGCGCATATGGCGAACCCGCATGTGCCAGCGGTACATATGAACATGCGCTTTCTGACCACGACCAAAAGCTGGTTTGGCGGCGGCGCGGATTTGAACCCGCCTATTCCCTATGCTGAGGATACTGATGAGTTTCATGCACGGTTGCGTGCGGCCTGTGCGCCTTATGGCCCCGACACTTATGAACAATATCGCAAATGGGCGGAGGATTATTTCTTCATCCCGCACCGGGGTGAGCATCGCGGTGTAGGCGGGATATTCTATGACCATCTCGAAACCGATACAAAAGCCATGTTCGACCGCAGCTTTGCCCTGACCCGTGATGTGGGTGAGGCGTTTCTGGACATATTCCCAAAGCTCGTCCGCAAACGGATGAATCAGCCCTTTAGTCCTGAGGAGAAGCAGCGCCAACGGGTTTGGCGCGGTCGCTATGTCGAATTCAACCTAATCTATGATCGCGGTACATTGTTCGGTTTGAAAACCGGCGGAAATATCGACGCGATACTCATGAGCCTGCCACCAGATGTAGCGTGGGAATGACTTAGCATCATGGGCTATACTGCAATTCCAGATGGTCAAATGGGCACTATTGTCACATCGCTTGAAATGACCAATCGCCCTGCCCTGCGCGCAATGCCAATGTCCGAACTACGTCTGGAGCGGTGGTCAGCTCCGGCACTTGATAAATATCGAACACTATATCGCCGCGTGGGCGAACCTTGGTTATGGTTCTCACGGCTGGAGATGCCCGACGCGCAATTGGCGACGATCATCCATGACCCAGCCGTTATGATCTGGGCAGTGCTCGACCGCCGAGGTATCGAAGTCGGCATATTGGAACTCGATTTCCGTGAAGAGGGTAGTTGCGAGATCAGCTTTTTCGGGCTGGTGCCTGAGTTAAACGGCCAAGGCCATGGTCGTTGGCTGATGGCAATGGCGCTGCAATCGGCATGGGGGCATAAGGGCGTTAATCGCGTTTGGATGCATACCTGTACACTAGACGCGCCCGTTGCGCTGGGTTTCTACCGCAAGTCAGGCTTTACGCCGTACAGCCGCATGCTGGAGACGTTTCCCGATCCCCGGATTTCAGGACTGGTACCCAAAGATGCAGCCCCCCATGTGCCTATTTTATGAAGGCGACAACTGACGATAAATTGCGGCATATACAAATACCATCAAAAGGCTCAGCACCGTTTGCAGTATGGATGAAATGACCATTATTACAAATTGCGCCATAGCCGCCGATAATGCCAAGGTCAGCCCAATTCCCAGAATGACGCTAATAACAAAATAGCCCAGAATAAAAACTATTCCTATTATAAGTAAGAACCCAAAAATCTGTATGCTGTTCCCTTTGGTTACCGCCCATGAACGAGACAAGGCTTCCAAGGGATTTCGGATTTTCTCTGCAACTACGACTGTTTCTATCTGAGAAAATTTTATCGAAAAGTAGATACCCGGAACGATTAGCAGAAAAGTTCCGATCACAATTACCAACGATGCAATGATCCGGGCCAGAAGCACAGTAAAAAAGCTCTGGCTGCTGCGTATTAATCCTTCGGCAACACTAGGCGTGTCCGCATCCAATATCATATGGAAAACTGTTAGTGTTCCGATGAGTGATAATATGGTCAGGCCAATCAACCAAGGTGCCAACGCAGATAGCATATCCATAAGTTGCTTAAGGGCTGCTTCCCCCGTCGCGCCGGGTGTCACTTGTTCAGAAGGCAATATATATCCAAACATAATAAGAGGTAACAATATAAACACCCCTGCGACTGCTATGGCGGTTTCGTTATGCGACTTTAATAAAGCCATGGCATCATTCCATGTAACGCCATAATCGAGCGTGTGTTGCATGTGCGCATCTCCAAAAATATACGTCGCGATACGCAGACTTGTCGCCACTGGCAAGCTTCTGTGATTATGCTAAAGACACGGTAATGAACGAACGCGCGAACATTGATTGGCAAACGGTAAGCACCTTGGTTGCTTATCCAGAGGCGCTTAGGCTTATGGATGTGCGGCAAAGCGCCATAAACGAAGAAGGGCAGCGCGAGCTTATTTGGCTGCTCGAACATCCTCCCCTTTACACCGGCGGAACCAGCGCCGATCCCGCCGAACTGCTGAGCAACCAATTCCCCGTTTACGATACCGGGCGCGGCGGACGTTATACCTATCACGGGCCGGGACAGCGGGTGGGCTATGTCATGCTTGACCTTGCAAAACGCGGCAAAGACGTGCGCTGTTATGTCCATAGCTTAGAAGGCTGGGTGATTGCGGCTTTGGCAGAATTCGGCGTAGCTGCGCGCCGTGCAGAGGGCCGTATCGGCATCTGGTGCGATAACACACAAGGCCAGGAGGCAAAGATCGGCGCGATTGGCGTGCGGATACGGCGGTGGGTGACTACGCACGGTTTTGCAGTCAATATTGCCCCCGATCTCAGCCATTTTGCAGGAATCGTGCCGTGCGGAATAGCGGAATATCCGGTCACAAGCCTTGCCGATTTAGGGCTGTCCATCAGCATGGCAGAATTCGATGCCGCACTGGAACGCACTTTCGCTGATTTTCTGAATGCACTTGCCAAAACAGATACAGTTTGCGACGTCGGTTGAGATTGTTTCATCAAAGAGAGATATGCCCATGCGTCGCATCATCACCATCGCCTTACTCTTTACTATACCGCTGATCCACGGATGTTCGGGCGGGAGCAAGGAGGATAGCAAAGTCACCCAGACACAAATGGACGATATCGATAGCTTGGAAGGCACGATAAGCGACGACATGATAAATACCGACGAGTCCACCGAAACCGCGCCTGTTGAAGCGGCTCCGGCTGAACCGGCAAAACCAAAGGCGGAGAAGAAAGAAGATAAGGCCAGGAAAGCAGATATGCCGCAAGCTGCCTCCGCCGAAACAAAAACAACGCCAGACGCCGAATAAAAGCCGATGACGTCTTTGCTTACGCAAACTCTGAGGCTGCCCTGCGGCTCGGTTTTACCTAACCGTATTTCTAAAGCAGCAATGACTGAAGGGTTGGCTGACCCGCAAGGCCGCCCGACACCGGAGCTTGAGCGGCTTTACGGTATCTGGTCCGATGGCGGAGCGGGCATGTTGCTTTCGGGTAATATCCAGATTGATGCCGATCATCTTGAGCGGCCCGGCAATGTCATCATCGACGGGGCGCCCGATGATATTATGATGGCTGCACTAAGCCGCTGGGCAAAAGCCGCCACCTGCAACGGTAACCATTTCTGGGCACAGATCAGCCATGCCGGGCGGCAGACAATGAAATCGGTCAACCCGCATCCCAAAGCACCATCGGCCATAAAGCTCGGTTTGCCAGGTGGCCAATTCGGTATGCCCGTTGCGCTGACCGAATTGGAAATTTCCCAAATTGTCGATAGCTTTGTGGTTGCAGCAATTGCCTGTCAATCAGCCGGATTTACCGGTGTGCAAATTCACGCGGCCCATGGCTATTTGTTTTCCCAGTTTCTCAGCCCGCGTTCCAATATCCGTACCGATCGATATGGCGGTCCGCTTGAAAACCGTGCGCGCATCCTGCTCGACACTGTAAAGGCTGTCCGCGAGGCTGTTGGCTCGACATTCCCGGTCTCGGTTAAACTCAACAGCGCCGATTTCCAGAAAGGCGGCTTTGCCTTTGAAGACAGTTTGCAGGTTGCAAAGTGGCTCGAAATGGCCAGCGTCGACCTGATCGAAATCTCAGGTGGAACCTATGAACAACCCAAATTGCTAGGTATAGAGGGGATGGAAGCCGAAGAACCTCAGAATGTCGCGCAATCGACGTTGCAACGCGAAGCCTATTTCGTGGATTTCGCCCAAGCCATGCAGTCCGCAGTTTCCGTCCCACTGATGGTAACCGGCGGTTTCCGCACCCGCGCAGCCATGGAACAGGCACTGTCATCGGGGGCCGCAGATGTGATCGGGCTTGGCCGCCCGTTATGCTATGAAACCGTTGGCCCGCGCCGCTTACTCGGCGGTGCAAACGAACTGCCTCGCATGGAAAACACCCTCGCCTTATTACCCGGCTGGCTCAGCTTTCTGACCCGTATCAAGGCCATTCGCGCCATCAGCAGCTTTGCTGCGCAATATTGGTTTTACAGCCAACTTTATGCACTGGGCCGAACGGGAAAACCCGTTACCAGCCAATCGGTATTCGCCAGCTTGCTTGAAGTTGAGCGCACACATAAAGCGTGGATAAAAGCCCGCAAGAATTAGGGCCTGAACTATAGCCAGCCTATAGCCACCCTATTTCCTTGCGTTTTCTCAAAAATCTGCCAAAGAGCGGTTCTGCTATCGTCGATGGCGACGGATTTTTTGCGTGTTTTGTGCAGGCGGCTTTTCCTTTTCACGACCCTGGCTCGACCGTAACCCGCTGATTTTGGTTGGTTGCGTTAAAAATGTAAGAAGGAATTTAGTATGGCTACTGGCACTGTAAAATGGTTCAATGATGACAAGGGTTTTGGCTTCATCACTCCTGATGATGGCGGACAAGACTTGTTTGCGCATCATAGCGCTATCAACATGCAAGGCTTCAAGTCCTTGAAGGACGGCCAAAAGGTATCGTTCGAAGTAACGCAAGGCCCCAAGGGTGCCCAAGCGAGCAACATCGAAGCTGCATAAGACTTATCAAGTCTAGGCTTGAGAATTTGAAGGATCGGAATGTTGGCTTAGGCCAATGTCCGATCCTTTTTTTATTGGGGCGGGTTTTCCTCTCTCCAACGGAGTGAAGAAAACGCCTAAACCCCCTCCTCCGCGCGCAATGCCTTACGGTCGAGCTTCCCGATCATCGTCTTGGGCAAACTGTCCCGCACAATTACAGCTGCAACACGTTCATGCTTGCCCAGTTGCGGGTTGAGCCACTCTGTTAGCGCATCGCCGTTAATCGCTGCCCCTGCATTCAGGGTCACAAACGCCTTGGGCCGTTCGCCCAAATACGCATCGGGAACCCCGATTATCAAGGCCTCTTTCACCGCCAGATGTTTGTACAGCACATCCTCGATCTGGCTCGGAAATACTTTGAAGCCACCCACTGCGATCATGTCCTTCAACCGATCAACAATGAAGATAAAGCCGTCTTCGTCGATAGTCGCCACGTCTCCGGTGCGCAGGAAACCATCCACAAAAACCTCGGCATCGGCGTCTGGTATCCCCCAATAACCGCGCATTACCTGTGGCCCGGCAAAAACGAGCTCGCCGGGTTCGCCATTAGGTGCAGGCTTGCTTGCATCTTCTTTGTCGAGTAATTTGACCATTGTTCCAGGAACCGGCTGGCCAATACTGCCAAGCTTACCTTCCCCCACATACGGGTTGCACGACACGACGCCCGAACTTTCGGTCAGACCATATCCTTCGGTCACCACCGCCCCTGTTCGCGCTTCAAACTTGGCTTTCAGTTCAGCAGGAAGTGGCGCGCCGCCTGAAATACAGGTGCGCAGTGAGCTGAAATCTGTCTGCGCGATATCCGAGCAATCGAGCAAAGCCTGATACATTGTTGGCACGCCAGGCATAGAGGTAACACGTGTACGGTTAATCGCCGCAAGTGCTGCCTTAGCCTCAAAGCGTGGCAACATCACAATCTGACCGCCATTATTCACAGTGCGGTTGAGCACCGTCGCATTAGCAAAAACGTGGAAGAACGGCAGCACGCCCAAGATGCGGTCATCGGCCGGCTGATCGGGTTTGTTGAGGCGCGATTCGGGATCAATCGCGTTTATTTGCCGCGCATTGGCCGTAATATTCTGATGACTGAGCATTGCGCCCTTGGGCACGCCAGTGGTGCCACCAGTATATTGCAGCAAAGCAATATCGGTTTCGGGGTTGCAGGGATGAACGGTATAATCGCCTTTATTCGCAATCAGGTCCGCATATTTAGTGATCCGGCTGTCATTGGGAATCGGTGCAGTATCGGCGCGCTTAGCTAAACGGTAAGCCCAGCCTTTAATCGTTGGCAAGGCTTCGGCGATGCTGCCCACGACAAGCTCACGCAATTCCGATTTATCAAGCACCTTCAGCGCCGTTGGCAAAAGAGCCGCCGCCGAAACCGTAAACAATATCGTCGTTCCCGAATCCGCGACCTGATGCGCCAGTTCATCCACGGTATAGAGCGGCGAGAAATTAACGACCGTCGCGCCGGCCGCCATTGCACCGTAATATGCCGCTACATAATGCGGTACATTGGGCAGATAAAGGCCGATCCGGTCGCCCTTTTTGATACCCTTATCCTGTAATCCCTTAGCCACTTGACGGACAGCGAGTGCGATTTTCTCGTATGAATATTGCCGCCCGAGAAAGTCGAGTAAGCCCCCTTGTCCGCCTTGCTCAACCGAGCGGAAAAACATGTCATGCACAGACAAGGGCTCAAACGCCTTATTCCACATTGAGGGGTGCAGGTAATGCGTGTTCCAGATGATAGGTGCGCTACTCATGCCGCTGTATACCAGCCCACGCCGTCGCGTGTCTCACATTTTATGCGGCCTGTGACTTCCAAATGGCGGAGATGCGCCATCGCTTCGCCCGTGGCCATGCCGTAAACGCTGTCGTCAATTTCGCGGCTAAACAACAAGCCGAACGTATCAACGCCGCGCATCTCCTTTGTTTTTAACGCCGCTTGCAAAACATCAAGCCGTTCATGATGGCCTGCGGCAAGCGCATCAAGCCGGACGTGCACGCCCTTAAACGGTTCGCCGTGCGCGGGAAGGACCAGCATATCGGCATCAAGCGCGACCCGAAACTTGGCAATCGAAGCGAGCCATTCGCCCATTGGATCGGCATCGGGCTCGCTATCCATGATCGATACGTTAGATGTAATCCGCGGCAAAATCTGGTCGCCTGCAATAATAACACCGTTGTGATGATCGACAAGGCAGGCGTGTTCAGGCGTATGCCCACCCCCGGTCAGGACATGCCAGTCACGTTTGCCGATATGGACGGTCGCACCTTCATCAAGTCTGTGATGTCCGGCAGGAAGCCGCGAAACCGCGCGGGCAAACATGCCCCAGCCTTTGGCCTTAAACTGTGCCAGCCGTTCCTCGCTATAGCCCGCAAACTTTCGCTGTGCGACGACTTCCTTGGGCGGTTCGTCCAACTGTTCGGCAATCAGCATCCGGGTCAGCAGCCATTCGGTGCGGTTCATCCACACTGGCACTTTGAACTTGTTGGCAATCCATCCGGCGCAGCCGACATGGTCGGGGTGAAAATGGGTAACTATCACCCGGCTAATCGGCTTGTCAGCAAGCGGCCCAGCGAACAGGGCTTTCCAATAATCAACCACATCGGGCAAAAACAGTCCGGTATCGGCAATCGCAGTGCCCGGTCCTGCCGCCGTTTCATCATCCAGAAGCCACAGGTTGATATGCCCCAAATTGCCCGGCACCGGCATCCGTATCCACCCCATATCGGGTGCCAGTGGATATATCTCTCCATATTGCGGCGCGTGCCCACCCAGCGGATACGTCAGCCCCTTTAACTCGGTCGCGGCAAACCCGTGATCGATCAACGACATATCATAAGCGGGCTTGGCGACGGGTGCAGCAGAAACAGTCATACCCCTGCCTGCACTAATGCCGACAAGGGTGCAACCATGCCCTTACATTGGTTTGTTGCGATATGGCTTTGGACTGCCGATCGGTAAAGAAATTCGGCGGAAATCAAATCTTTTTAATATCAGAGCTGTATCAAAATAATCTTTTTTAGATGATGCCTACGGGCCAAAAATTGATGCTATGGCTTTTCGTGTTGCACTCGGTGATATTTGGTTTTGTTCACCTAAATGTGACTTGACTCGATACCCCCGCACCACTTTCTCTTTTTGCTGTGTGCTTGGCGCAAGTTCACTTAGTAACTCTTGCGCGCCGTCCAGCGTCAAGAACGATGTTTGCATATTCTCTGAATCTGATAGTTTTGGCCGTATGAAACGCTCTAGGCTCACTCTATGCCGTTCACTGTTGGTGATCATCAGCAACTGGACACAGCCGTACTCTAAACACTTTCTGGCATTTAGATATTCATGTTCACGGGTTGTGGTGACTGATACTTCACAGCAGATGGTTATGTCATCACGCCATAGAATGACATCAACCCGGCCAGCGCCGTCGAGTATAGTTTCTTCTAAGCTTGCTCTAAACCCAGCCGCTTCGCCCATGTCTTTAAGCTGGCGTTCAATGAGTGAGTGCTTAGCCCCACCACCACCGACTTTTGCGTAAACGGGTTCGGGTGAAGGTTCGGTCGTGTCTTGCGTAGCGGGTTCGATTGATACTGCTTGAGACGGGACTGGTATCTCCAGCTCTGATACTTCAATCTCAATCAGTGCCGGAACGTCTTTTGGTATCTGCCCGTACCAATCACGTGATTGCTGTAATAACTCTGCATACTCGTCCGAGCTTAAACTGTCACACCTTTCAGCATAGCCAAGCGGCACTTCAAACGTCATCGCACTTGGCGTAATATTCTTGGTAAACAGGGCGAAGTGCGAATAGTTTTCATCTTTCTTTTGGGCCAGAATGAAGTCAGATTTACAGCGATATTCTGTGGCAAGGGTTGCTGCGTCTTTGGCCGATACACCACCCGCAAGCTTGATCGAAGTATTGGCTAAAATTCCAGAAAGCGCACTACTAGAGAGCTGCGCTAAGTGCTGATGAGCAATCGTAAAACTAGCTCTGTGTTTACGTGTTTGTGAGATGAGACGAATGAGAGTTTGATCGATTACCCCTTCAGCTTCATCGATGTAGATGTATGTCGGGGTACGTTTGTCAGGCTTGAGTGCCGCCCTCCGCATTAAAGACTGGCCCAATATCGAAACCATCATTCTTGCAAATATGGCGCTACCTTCTTCTCCTAAATACTCTTTAGAGGTATTGATGAAGATGATTTTACCGTCAGCTAAAGCTTGGTCAAAATTGATTGAGTTTTTCGTAGCCGAGAATATGCGATCAAGCGCACGGTTCGAGAGTACACCCCATAACCTCTGTAGTATCTGGGTTTTGGTGGCTTTAAGGTCTGGCGCAAAGAAACGGGTTTCAAAGTACGTTTTGGTGCTACCACTAAGCTTGTCCATGTACGGCTTAAACTTGTGCCCGTTTTCCATCAGTTCGCGCAGGGTATGAATGTTACCGCCTGGAATCTGCATCAGAAGTAAGCCAAGGTATCGAAAGAGAGTTGTTTGCTTTCCGGTCAGTTCACTGCCTAACAGCACATCAAAGAAATGTTCAAACAGTTCGATAGTATTGTTCTCGATTGTTTCCCTTGTGCGCGTATCGCTACCTTCTAAGTGCGAGACATCGAACAGGTTTAAGGAAATTGGATATTCAATGTCACTCGGATCAATGAATATTGCCCGGTCGCCGTGTAGATATTCCCCAAAGTAATCCGTTTGCGAAATGGTTTTAATAAGTGTGCCGTCGGGATCAATAACGACAAGTGACAGGTGTTGATCGAGCGCCGCGTGCAAGTCATCCATAATCAGGTATTGCAGCAACTGCGTTTTGCCGTGTCCGGTACCACCGACAATATGGGTATGTTCAAAACGTATTTCAGGCGGAATGGGTATTGGTACAGGTAAACTAAAGAAGCCTTCGAATACCGTTTGATCGGTGTATAGCTTTACGAGTTCGCCAAGGGCTAACTTGTCATTGTCAATTGGCAGAATGACTTTACGCTTAGATGATAACCGTTCCATCCACGGTATACCGGAGGCGATACATAACCTTTGGTCAGCACTGCGCGCGAAGTCAGAAAACAGCCCAGCTTCGATTAGGTCAGGTGCGCACAAGGTGCCGAATATCTTGGTCAGGGTAAGCGGTACATCATCGGCCAGATCGTAAAGCGGGGCGGATGGATGCAGTACCGGAGTTGTTGCAACTGTACCATCAGGCTGTGGGTCACTAAGTGCGTTTACGGGTAGTATTTCGACTATGCCTATGAGTAAGCACTTCATGACGTATCGCCAGATACTCAAATAGTGCTCTTCACGTTTAAGGATGGTAGAGACGCGCCGTAGGCGTTCGCGTAACTTCACACCTTCTTTTAAGCTGTCGGTATCAGAAGTGACATTGTCATCGTCAAACAAGAAGGCTTCGCGTTCGAGTAATTGCCAGATGATATCGCCAAGCGGTTGCGCGACAATGGCTGATAGGCAGAGATCGGTTTCGTCGCAGACTTCAACCAGTAGATCGATGATCCAGTCACGTACATCGTCACGTGACTGGAACTTCGACATGCCCTTTAGTCGCTTGGCATCATTAAGCAGCTTTGCGGTTTCTTTGTCATCTTTTGGCGCAAACCAACTCATTAGTATGGGCGTGGGTACGTTATGACTTCCTCGCCTTCGAAGTTCTTGGCTGCCATTAAGAGGTGATAGAAAGATTCAGCGGCACTTTCGATTTGTTCGTGAGCTGAGATCATTTCACCTATGTCTTTACACTCAATTGTGCGGCCATTCACAAGGTCTTTTACCTTAAACTGTAGCTTTAAGACTTTCGAGGCAATAGCCGTGAACATGATGGCTACGCCGCCCATAGAGCCAACCATTTCCGAGATGGGTACTTTCTCATATACGATTAGATCACCCATTTTGTATTTGGTGACTAACTCTTGCTCATCGCCTGTTAGCTTGGTTTTAATGTCGAGTATGAAGGTAATGCTGCCAAGACCAAGCATCCCTTTCTTTTGTGATTTGGATAGCTGTAGTTCCATGTATTCCCCCTGTGGTTGTGTCTATGCGACCCAGAGGTTTTTGTTATGTAGTAGTCATAACGTTTAAGTGTCAGAGTTTGCAAGACAAAAAAGCACCCGACGTATCGGGCGCTTTTACTCTTAACCACTCACCGCGTAATACGTTTGCCCCAAGGCCGCCGCATCAAATATGGCTTGGCGCGGGTCAAGTGGTAACCACGGTTTGCGTTTGGGTGGTAAACGGCGTGCTAGTTCTGGTAATATCATAGAGAGCTGAATTGCAATGTCATGGCAAGTTTTCGGCATGTATTCACCAAAGACTTTGAAGACGATTGGCCAAGGATAGGCATACACTTCTAGGTTCGCCCGATCCGCTAAGCTCTCAATCTGGCGGTAGAGAGTGCGGATACGTCCGGTACGTTTACTATGTATATCCGTTACATCCTCTAGGACGATGCCATGGGGATCAAAACGGGTAATCAGGCGCTCGATTAGGGATATCGATTCTGCGTTTTTGTCCCCGCGCTTTAAATGCTTAATCCCATAATCAAGCAATTGTCCTGGAGCATCGAATACGCAGTAGGCAAAGCCGCGAGTAATGGCGTGTAGGCACAATATACGCTTTTGGGTTAGGCCTTTCATACATTCTCTGTACTACCGGATAACTGGGCTTCGGTTAGAGCGTCACGCATGTACGAGATACGCTCTTTGTCTGGTTCACTTTCGTTAAGTGCGAATTCCAAGGCAGTAGACAAATTTGACACAAACTGGTCTTTTGTGATTACATACAGATGGGGAAACAGTGTTTTACTTTCGGTGCCAAAAAGCATGGAAAGTAAGACGGTATCCCTAACATGCGGAATACGATCACCAGATTCCAAGAGTGATATATAGCTACGTCCGCCTACTCCAAGGATACGTGCTACATCGTCTTGAGATAGTCCACTAATGCGCCTTAATCGCTTTAGTTCATGGTTGATTGGTTCTGTCATAATATGATTGCGCGTTGCAATTAGCGGCAACGCGTTTTCATAGTGTCGCAAGTATCATGGACAATGAAACGAAGGCAGTATGTGACAGTCTGCAAACTTCACAAAAAGAAAACGCATTCGTAAAAAATGGATGCGCAAATAATGTGTTCAAATGGACAGCCATGTAAATAGCGATACTATGATCGAATAATATGGAAGTGAAACGTGTTTGAGCGGTGCTCGCAATCGAGACTCTTCACTTATATTAACAACTTAAAATGGAAAGTGTGACAAAGGGGCTTCGTTGCAAGTGATGAGCTCTTTGTCACACTGGACGTATGGACAGAGAAAACTACATTGCGCCCATCGTTGAAGCTTACATACCGGACGCCAGCTACGAAGAAAAGTTGGTTTTAACCCAAGAGTTTTGGGCACTCTTTGATGCACTGTATTTAACGTTTCAAGCTGGCGAGAGATTCGACTCTTTAGCCACCGATATGTTAGAATCGGATTCCATTACTAAACCACAAACATGAGAACATATTACGCCTACATACGGGTATCGACAGTTAAGCAAGGGGAGAAAGGATCGTCGCTTCAAGAGCAACGAGATGCTATTGAACGCTATGCCGCAAAGCTCGGCCTAAGCATTTCAGAATGGTTTGAAGAGCAAGTAACAGCAGCCAAGCAAGGCCGTGCTGTTTTCAAACGATGTCTTACCGGTCTTAAAAAAGGCAAAGCACACGGCCTGATATTACACAAAGTAGATCGTGGAGCCAGAAACCTAGCCTCGTGGTCAGAACTCGCATCACTTATGGACGTTGGCATTGATATGCACTTCGCCCATGAAGCAATGGACATGCAAACACGTGGCGGGAGGTTATCAGCTGATATTCAGGCGGTAGTGGCGGCAGACTTTATACGTAACTTGCGCGATGAAGTTAAAAAGGAGCTATATGGCCGATTAAAGCAAGGTATCTATCCCTTCAAAGCCCCGCCCGGCTACTCCAATGCTGGCAGTGGAGCCCTTAAAACTATCAATCCGATAACTGGCCCCCTCGTGCGCCAAGCCTTTGAATTATACGCCAGCGGCAACTATTCTCTAAATTCGCTTAGATCGGCGATGGCAGTCAGAGGCTTGCTAACGCAATCTGGCAAAACCCTATCAGCAGCCCAGATGAGCGAGATACTGGCCAATCGATTTTATTATGGCCTTATGTGCGTCAAAGGGCAGACCTTCATTGGAAAGTATGAGCCACTGATTTCAAAATCACTGTTCGATAAAGTCCGCGCACAAGCCGAAGGCCGAACACCTTGTAGATCATCGTATGGTCGAGACTATGCCTTACGAAAAATGATTATCTGTGGATCATGTGGACGTGGGCTTTACGGCGAATTGCAAAAAGGTTTCATCTACTATCGCTGTCATAACGAAAGCTGCGTAGGTGTTTGTATTCGAGAAACCAGCTGCGCCGAGCAAGTTTCTCACATACTTTCATATCTACCAGAGCCACCAATCCTGTTGCAAACACTTCGAGAAATGTTTGACATTGAAATGGCCAAGCAATCAGAACATCTCAAAGAAAATACAAAATCAATCCTACTTCAAACAGCTAATATCGAAGCCCGTGAGCGCCGCATAACCGATCTCTTTATCGACGGATCAATTGAGCAATCAGTCTATCAGAACCGCAAGCTTGAATTACAAAACGAGCGTCTGTCATTACAAGAGAAGCGAAAAGAAGTTACCGCCGAGGCCGATCCTGAACAACGAACCCAAAACTTTCTCGAACTCGTTTCTAGCTTACGCAGTATGGCTCAAACGGAATTTAGGCTCGAAAACCGCGAAATGCTAAAATCAGCTCTTTCGAACTTCATTATTCTCCAAAAGAACGTTACGATTCGATGGTCAAATACCTTTCAGGTACTGCTAGATATGGGGGGTGTTTGTGTTGGTGAGGAATCCCCGAAGGGAGTCCGAAAATGTAGGCAAGACGTTACAGGTAGTGACGCACAGGCCCACATTTGCAATAAGTGTATCACAGATCGTAACGAAGCATTTAGAATAGCCGTTTTTAATAAACGCGACGAACTCTATAAAGCTGTCATTACTGATGATCGATTGGATAATTAGATTTCGACAGAAATGATTGGATAGTATTTATCCAATCTTAACGTCACACGTAGTCACTTTAGGTTCAATTTTAGAGATAAATATCAATCATTATTTAGGTTTTAACAATGTGATTGGGGTCCCTAAATCTAATGTTTATGTATATTAAATTTCGTATATTTGCGTCATAAAACTGTTTCTCGGTGGGTATCCAAAATTCTATTTTTCCTTCTTTAAGTTTATCTAAAATCCTCTGAGGAGCGTCTAGTACAAGAGATAATTTTATATTTCTCACCCTGTAAAACTCAATGAAGCGCTTATTTTCATTTTTCAAATTTGATTTATTTTGTTCAGGAATATCCATCTTGTTGATAGTATCATCACTAATAGGGCCACCGTGCATAGCAACTGCGCCGTCGCCTAAAATGTACTTCTTTTTGGCCGCAACAAACACAAATTGAGCGCAAGCCGAAGCACATATACCAGTAACAGCAACATCAAACTTATACTTTTCTAAATACTCCGCAGTGTCCATAGCATCACTGATTAGCCCGCCATCACTTGTTATAACTAAAAGCGGTCGAGAGCGTGGAGTGATAGCGCGAACTTGATCTCGAAGAGTATGGTCACTTGCAAATGATCCACGGATACAAATTACATTTAATTTTCGATCATAATATAATATTTCATTGTGAGCCGCGCACATTTGCGTATTATTTTTGACCTTTAAGCACTCGCTTTTTGAACAATCCGGATAAACTCCGGGTGTACTTGATGCAAGATACATAAGAAATGTAAATATCATATCCGTGGAACTCTAATTATTAGTTTAATCTCAACTAGGGATACAAGTAATCATCACTGTACCGTTGTCTGAATCAGTTTGTGTTCCCATCGTAGTACCTGCGGGACAAGCACAAGCAGTTCCTACATCGCCATTTGGCAATGCCACAGTAGTACAAACTGGCGCAGTAGGTGGTGGAGGTGGTGGGGGTGGAGGAGGAGGTGATACTTTTCTAGGAGTAGCCAACAGCCCTCCAGCAACAACCGATACTTCATCCGTACTTAGCGTGATTATAATATCATTAAGATTTTTCATAAATAACCTTCCATATATATGAGTAGTTTTAACTATCGGTCGTGCATACGATTGTCACAGTGTCTGCAACTGTCGTGGTAACCAAATGCGATCCCGCTGGGCAAGAGGCTGTAACAACCGTTCCGTCCGAAGATAGAGTAGGTGCTGTTGTAATTGGTGGCGGAGGTGGGGGTGGAGGTGCAGGCGGAGGTGCTACTTTTCTAGGTGTAACTAACAAACCTCAGCTAACTTCCTCGATTTCTCTTTCGCTCAATTGAATTACACTAAGCGGGTATATAATAGACTTCATATCCTTAGGTATTTGTAAGGTTTCCATGTAGCTCATTTACTTACCTTTCATCTTGAAAAATGCGGCACGAACATGCTGGAATATCATGTATATTCAGTCAAGCTAATTTGTTCTATTTGACCATTTTCGAGCGAAAAGATTTGCTGAGCCGATGCAATTGTCTCTTTTCGATGTGCAACAATGATGCGAGTGATACCCAGACGTCCAATTGCTTCATTCACAGCTGCTTCATGAAGTATATCCAGATTTGATGTGCCTTCATCGATAACCAATAGCTTTGGACTTTTATACAGCGCCCGGGCCATTAACACCCGCTGCTTTTGGCCACCCGAAAGAGTCGATCCCATATCACCAACCAATGTTTCATACTGCATTGGCATTTTAGATATATCTTCGTGAATCGCGGCATTCTTAGCCGCTTCAATAATTCTGTTCGTATCAAGTACTTCATCGAACAAAGCTATGTTATCGGCCAGCGTCCCTGCAAACAAATTGTCATCCTGCGCTACAGCGCCAACCTGACTACGGTAATTTTGGTATCCAAATTGCCATAGCGGTTGTCCATCAATTAGGACTTCGCCATTTTCTGGCTCTACCAATCCCAATATGATTTTCATTAAAGTGGATTTGCCGCCACCTGACGGGCCAGTAATGGCTATGTGCGCGCCAGGTTCGACAATGAGGTTCAGTCCGTCAAGTACAAGCGGATCGGACGGGCTATAGCGATAACTAATATCACGCAGTTCAAGCCGGCCTTTGAGTTCTGCCCCCGAATATAAAGCTTGGTCAAAGCTCCGATCTTCTTTAGTCAGCGCGATATCCGATAGACGTTCAAGGTGTAAATTGAGCATACGAAAGGCAATAGCTTGGTCAACTAGTGATGCAGACCGACCTAAAAACTGTCCTTTATAAGCTAGATAAGCATAAACCATGCCGATGCTGAACCCGCCGTCAATGACAAAACCAATAGCCAACCAGACAGAGATAATACCTTCAATTCCAAATATGATGGAATTTGCTGATCCTTGCCAAATGCCAATTCGTGACAATCCAATTCCAGTGTTAATCGCGTCTACTGATTTTGTTTGCCAAAGCGCATGACGTTCGGTTTCTTTGCCAAACAGACGCAACGTAGTGATACCACGCAACGTTTCGATCATCATTGATTGCACTTTGGCTGATGTAACAATGCTGGCCTCTTGAGCTTCGCGTTGCATTGGAAAAGTTATCACGCGCACGACGATATAAAGAGCAAATGCGATAAGTGCGATGAAGCTTAATGTCGGGCTGTAGAAAAACATCAGTGCCAGCGTAAAGATTGCCATCACCCCATCAAGCAATGCAGCAATGCAGCAACAGCGCCAGTAGTTAGCATTGATCCAATCGGCCCGACCGACTGAAACCGTGACAGAATGTCACCAACATGACGCTTCTCAAACCAGTCAATTGGTAAACGGAACAGGCGGCGGACAATGTTAGATGAGATACCAAATCCCATCATCGTTCCGGCATTAAGCAGTACGAAGGAACGCAATACCGATGCAGCCAAGTTTATCAGTGTGAACAGCCCAAAACCAATGGACAGAACGGTTAGTAGATTTTGATCCTGCGCCGGTATGACTGTATCGACCGCGATCTGCATATAATACGGCGAAGCAAGCACAAAAGCTTGTAAGACAAAGCTTAGTGCTAATGTCTGTGCCATGACGCGCTTTAGCCCACTCATGTTGCGCCATAACTGGCGTAATTTTAAGGTCTCGCGTTGCTTACCAGTTTCAAAATTATCCGCTGGCCGAAGTTCAAGGGCAACACCGGTAAAGTGTTTCGATAGTTCTGATTGTTTCAGCCACTTGCTGTGTCCCGCTGGATCATGAATGAGAGCCTTGCCTTTATCGACCTTCTCAACAACGACGTAGTGGCTCATATCCCAGTGCAGAATTGCCGGTAAGTTTAGGTTTGCAAGCTCTTCAATAGGGAGTTTAACGGCGCGGGTTGTAAGGCCAATGGTATCGGCGATACCCATCACCGACTTAAGCGGTGCGCCGCGCATCGACATGATGAAGCGTCGTCTGAGTGTCCCTAAATCAATATCAAGGCCGTGATAGCCAGCTATCATGGCCAAACAAGCAAGGCCGCACTCGGTCACCTCGGTTTGCCTTACAAGGCGGACTTTTGATCGGCTGAAAAAACCGAGGTCAAGCGAGTTCATCGGCGACCTACTGCGTACAGAGGTTCAAACAACCATTCTAAGAGTGATTGTTTGCGGGTGGTAATTCGTGCGCTCAATGTCATGCCACTTAATAACTCTTGCTTCTTACCAAAGGCCATCACGAACGGTTCGTCAATTTGGACTACAGCAATGTACACAGGCTGGGCATTACCTTTTTCGTCACGTGAAAATATCGGCGCTGTAGGAAGTTGCGACATTCGTGCTTTGATCGTCCCATATTGCTGATACGGGAAAGCATCGATAGCCAGCTTCACATCTTGTCCCACACTGGCAAACCCGATCATACTGGCGGGAATGGGCAACTCTGCCCGTAGCTTTGACCCTTTTGGAATAATTGAAAGCAAGGGTGCATTAGGACCAACGGCTTGACCGATTTTTGCCGTTATCGCTGTCACCGTGCCGCTCGTCGGTGCAGCCAGCGAATAGCCACTTGATGATGATACGTCGACTTGTTGGCGCGCTAGTTCCTCTCGACTGGCATTTAAGGTAGCTGATTGAGCCGAGGCTTGCGCAGTTGCTTGCTGCACAGACCTGTGCCCCTCTTCAAGCAGTGCCAGCTTACTGGCGCGAGATTGTTCGAGTTGCGATAGTTGCTGCGTCCTAACCGCCAACTGTTCTTCGCGTAGCAACATATCACGCCGACTGATAAAGCCGCGAGCGGCCACTTCCTGCGCTTGATCCAATTCCTTGCGCGCGCTTGTAACCAAAGATTGTTGTACAGTGATTTGTTCGGCAATGTTACGCAACTCATTTTGAAGCCCAGACATTTGCGCCGCCAACCGTGACCGTTCGGCAAGTGACGCCAAATTAAGTGCGACAGATTGATCGAGTAAACGGCTATCTTGATTTTCTAATGATCCAGCTATCTTACTCGGGGCCGATTGCCCCGATGCTTGCGTTTCACCGACAATGATATTGGCCAACACACTGTCTTGCTGAACCTCTTGGCCTTCTTTGACCAGTAACTCTGATAATATGCCGGGCCGCGTTGGCACAGATACAACTATCCCTTTATCAGGTACAATTTGACCGCTTACAGTCTCGACACGCGCATAACTTCCGAAAGCTAAAAATACTAATGTGACCACAAGCATCGAAAGCATCAAATACCCTATAGCCTGCCAACCAAATGGAATAGCCAGACTGACATCACCGTGCAGTCGATCTGCACGATGTTCCATAACTTCAGGCCGAAATAGCTGCGACAATATATTCTCTCGATTCTGGTAGCGTTCTGTAATGAAGTGGAGAATTTGGCAAGCAGTACCTTTAGATTCAAAAGGTATAGAAGAATAACTGTAAATCAGCCGTCCATATCAAGAGCGATTTTTTGCGCTACCCTCCGGGCAACCCGCTCTACTCGCCTACGGCTCACCGAGCCTAACGTCTCGGCCCTTCGGGTAACGATCAGGAGCGGGAAACGTAATCAACTCAAGATGTTATGGAGATGGTGAGCTAATCTCTTGACCGCGTAAAGGTTGCCCTACGGCACTCTTCGAGTGACCTTGACCCGTTCAATCGATTAGCCCAATTTAGCTGTCACACTCGTTTGGTGAGATTTGCTGATTTCTCATTAAGCGTTACAAAAAAGAGGGATATTTTACAGGGAGCCGCTTCGTGACAATCTGTAAATTTTTTGTGCCTACTCTAATACACTGTAACTACACTAAACTGTAGGTATGAATCCAAACATATCCTACTTTGCTACGACAAACGGAAGAGTGCCACATACTGACTTTGGTATATATCAAAGAGACCGGATGCAGCATGTATACGTACTAGGTAAAACAGGTACTGGTAAGTCTACACTCCTTCAAACCTTGTTTATGCAAGATGTAGTCAATGATCGTGATTGCATCCTACTTGATCCACATGGTGAT
The DNA here is from genome assembly GCA_043760355.1 of Sphingomonadales bacterium. Classification (GTDB taxonomy): domain Bacteria; phylum Pseudomonadota; class Alphaproteobacteria; order Sphingomonadales; family Sphingomonadaceae; genus Sphingorhabdus_B. The sequence continues at coordinate 7,130 of JAYUPC010000136.1, read as the reverse complement.
CTGTCTAGTGCTATCGCACGTGATACTCCCAAGTGCCATCAGGGGAGATTACACTACATTGATGTTGCAGATGTGCATTCTGTATATGGCTACAATCCGCTTAAAGCTATCCCCAAGGAACTGATACCACTCGCGGCCAGTGGCTTACTTGAAACTTTCCATCAGCACTTTGGAGAGAAAGCCTGGGGTACGCGCATGGAGCATATCTTTCGGAATGTTCTCTATGCACTGCTTGAATATCAAAATGCCGATTTAGCCGATGTGCTTCGGATGCTGTCCGAAAAGGAGTTTAGAGCGGAAGTTTTGCGTAAAGTCACTAACCGCCAAGTGATATATTTCTGGCAACATGAGTTTAGTAAATTATGGGGTAATACGCTGCATGAAGCCATTGCCCCGATCCAGTCTAAAGTTGGTGCAATGCTGACTGACCCCAAGCTGCGTAAGTTCCTTATCGATTTCAAAGAACCGCTGTCACTGCGCAGAGCGATGGACGAAGGACAGATCATTATAGTGAACCTAGCGCGCGGTATCTTGGGCGCAGATACGTCAAACCTCTTGGCTGGCTTACTCCTTCACACCATCACCCTCGCCGCCCTATCACGTCAGTCATTACCGGAAGCAGAGCGTAGACCGTGTCATTTGTATCTTGATGAGTTTGAACACTTCCTAACCAAAGGCACGGCTTCTATGTTATCCGAAGTGCGTAAGGTTGGACTGTCTGTCACTCTCGCCAATCAATACCTGTACCAACTAAGTGACAGCGTGAAAGCCGCCGTAATGGGTAATGTCGGTACAGTGATTTCATTTCGCACAGGGCCAGAGGATGCGCGCGCTTTGTCACGTCATTTTGAAGGTATCGACGAAGCAGACTTTCAAAACCTACCCAACCATCACCTGTATGTTCGGATGATGATTGAGGGCGAGCTGAGCCGAGCGTTTTCGGGACTTGGATTAGTTCAAGATCAATTCATAGTTAATAAAGGTTTACCATGTTGCAAATAAGTCAGTTTCATGGCAACTGTTAGCTACAGCCTGATTCGGAGAAATACGAATTAGTTTGGGGGTTTTGCTTTGATGCTGCTGTACGCAATCAAGGAACGACCGGAGCGTATACTCCGAGATGTTTCTGAATGAATTGCGTACGTAAAGGCATCACAAATGTTTTCACATCATAACTATTTCAAGCGCGGTCAAGCACACTTTTGGGTGACTTTTACTTTACAACGTTTTGTAATTATTTGCATATTTTGCAGATTAAAAGCCATGCTCCAATCGGGGTATGGCTTTTTTTGTGGCAACCGTGGGCCACCACATAATTAGGCCCCTGTATACCGAAGAATACAGGGGCCATGCCGGAACGGAGTCTCACCTCCGAACCAGCGGATATTCGGACCAGTTAAAATACCGACTAAGGAATTCTTTATGATGCCGAATATGAAAAGCTTTATTGCGTGGCTGTGTCCAGTCATTGCAAATTTTATTGAACTTGCTAGGTCGTGGCTCGAAGCTATGACGCAGCATATCTCTAAAAATGTTCAAGAAAAAATTATCAATATTGGTAAATATGCAGAAACACATCCTTTGAATGGCAATGATATTCAGTATATTCAAAATAACGTTATTACAGAAACTTGGCATTTGTATTGGGTCCAAGTTACTGAAACGGGTGTTGGAGCGTTCTTGTTTTTCTGGCTTATTGTCCACACTCTCCATCTTGGAAAAGAGGGTTTTCATGGATTTAAGAAATACGTGAATAGAATTAGGCCAATGGATGATTGAAAAAGATCGAGCGGCGCGACACTTTTGCGCCGCTCCTTCTACCACTAAGTGTATCAAATCGTTCACTTTATGCAAGCCGCCCTATATCTAGGTATCGAAATACGGGCTAATTGCAAAGGTTGAGTTAAAACCGGGGCGTAAGATACGTCGAAGTGTGTATTCGAGGTAGTTACTTTTACTATCACTTTGCTATCCATCTATGACGCGATCATGATCGCTTCTCTAGGCGTGCAGTACCAGACTCTGTCCATATACAGATCTGAAGGTAATCACATTTGGCGCATTTGCAAGCATTAGCTGCACTTTTTACACCGATTTGATGCTTGAAGTGCAGCCCACATACCTAGAGACTTCATATCATGCGCATATTCCTAATCATTGATCCAAGCTTAGACTCTGTTGGACTCAATATGATTGAGCGGGTGATTGATTTTGATATACCAGTCCGATGATAGCAGCCAAACAAGTCGGCATCTGGCTTCGTGTTTCAACCGAAGATCAGGTTAAAGGTGAAAGCCTTGAGGTGCACGAACACCGCGCACGGGCCTATGCCGAAAGCAAGGGCTGGACGGTTAGCCAAGTTTACAGGCTTGAAGCGGTGTCGGGTAAGCGGGTGATTGACCACGCCGAAGCGCAGCGCATGATACGTGATATCGAAGAGAAACATATTACCGGTCTCATTTTCTCAAAGCTCGCAAGGCTTAGTCGTAATAACCGCGAACTCATGGACTTCTCGGACATCTTCCAGCGTAATGATGCCGACTTGATATCATTAGCCGAAAGCATCGACACCAGTACGCCAGCAGGCCGCATGTTCTATAACATGCTGGCATCTATGGCAAATTTGGAGCGAGAAGAAATCCAGAGCCGCGTTGCAGCCTCTGTCCCGATCCGCGCCAAGATGGGTAAGCCGCTTGGTGGCCCGCCCCGTATGGCTACCAATGGGTAAATAAGCAGTTGGTGGTGAATAAGGAAGAAGCGCCGGTGCGTATTCTGATTTACCAACTGTACCAGAAACACAAACGCCGTCACACCGTGGCGCAGATTCTAAACGACGGCGGGTATCGTACCCGTAACGGCGTCTTGTGGACCGATACCACCATCGATAGACTCTTGTGCGATACGACCGCAAAGGGTTGGAAGAGAGCTAACTACACAAAGCAAGTTGACCCTGTGACATGCGCATGGGGACTAAAGCCTGAAAATGAGTGGGTATATACGCCAGTCGAGGCCTTGGTCAGTGATGAACTATTTGATGAATGCGTTGGACATCTCGATAGCTTGCGCACCGTCGGTAAGCGTATGACGCGCAGATCACCACACCTCTTTACCGGCTTTGCCCATTGTGTCTGTGGCGGCAGTATGCGCGTACCAAGCAAGAGTGCTAAATATGTCTGCAAAGATTGCAGCAATCGTATTCCAAGTGAGACGCTCGAAGATTGCTTTTTAAGTGAGCTACAAGGCTATGCTTTTTCTGGAGCCGAGATTGAAAGTGAACGAAGCAAAACAACCAAGCGTATTTTGGAACTCGACACCCTAATCACTGCGCATCAAGACAATATCCGCAAGGTTGATGCCAAGACCAATGCTTTGATCGAGCTCTATGAAAATGAAGCGCTTGATATTGTCGGGTTCAAAGAGCGAAACGAGTTACATGAAGCGCGTAAACGCGAACTAAGCGAAGAGTTACCAAACTTGATTGCCCGCCGGAAGGCACTAAGCCAATCACTTGAAAACGGAGCGGCGGCGTTAAGTGAGTCAATCTCGCTATCAGAGCGCTGGCCAGAGCTTACGCGCCAAGACAAACGCCTTATTATCGAGACCATCGTATCGCGCGTTGTGATTGGCGAGAGTGAGATCGAGTTTACTTTTCTCTTTACCGGCAACCTATCGCCCCGCCGCAACCTTCCCACTAGAACCTCCAACATAAGTGATACCCACTTATCAACGCAACCATGACGTTATGTAGAGGGAAAGCAGACTTACTCGCCCGACTTCTTGAACAGCGTTTCGGCGGTCAGCTCAACGTTTGCCGCCTCTTCTTCTTCGCCGTTCAGCAAAGCTTCGGCCTTCTTCGCCGCATCATCGCGTTCGGTGCGCAATAGTTCGATCAATGCTTCGCGGTCGCCAACAAGTCGTGTATCTTCCGTAGCGGTATTATCGATACCAGCCTTTTTCGCAGCCTTGGCAACAATTGCGTCAAGCTCCCGTTGCGAACACAGACCCAGGGTTACAGGATCCTTTGGCTGGATCTCGCCAATATTCCAATGCGTCCGGTCACGCAGAGCATTGATTGTATTGCGCGTGGTACCGATAAGCTTGCACAATTGACCATCGGAGATTTCAGGATGGTTGCGCAGCACCCATGCTACGCCGTCTGGTTTATCCTGACGCTTGGAAACCGGCGTATAACGGGGCCCCTTTGTGCGGCGAACCTGATCCGGGCCTTTGCTTTGCACAAGAACATAATCGGGATCGGCCTGACCTTTTTCGATTTCGTCCATTGCCAATTCGCCAGCACGCACCGGATCACGACCGGTATATTTGCTACCTGTCATATCATCCGCCATCGCCTGTACTTCCAGAATGTGAATCCCGCAAAATTCAGCGATTTGCGGGAAAGCCAAAGCGGTATTATCAACGAGCCAAGCGGCGGTTGCGTGTGGCATCAAAGGTTGGGCCATATGGCATCTCCAAAAAATAAGGGCCGCCCCTTTCCGGAGCGGCCTGAAACTGTTGATCGCAGTATTAGGCCAAGAGCTCGGCGTTCGCAAGGGGGTGGTTTCTTGATTGTGACAGTTCTTTGAAAACTAGCGCAATCTTATACCACCAGTAATACTTCATTGCACGTTCACCTAGAACGCCCCATTATCCTCGTATGAAAATTCCACTCTTCTGTTTGACGCGCTACGGCACTGCCCTGCTCTTCACCACTGCGCTCACAATACAACCCGTTATGGCTCAATCGGTGTTGCGCGATGCAGAGACCGAAGCATTTTTTGCCGAAATATCAGAGCCTCTGATACGCGCCGCCGGGCTTGATCCAAAAAATGTCGAGATTATTTTGATAGGTGATAAGTCAATCAACGCCTTTGTTGCCGGCGGCCAAACTGTATATCTACATAGCGGCCTGATTGATGCAGCGACCTCGGCAAATGAAGTTCAGGGCGTGATTGCGCATGAGCTTGGTCATATCGAGGGCGGACATGTCATCCGTTATAACGAAGGTGCAGGTCCCGCCACCGGCATCAGCATTGCCAGCCTGCTTCTCGCCGCCGCCGCAATGGCCGCAGGAGCAGGCGAAGCGGGCATGGGCATACTTGCCGCTGGCCAACAAGCAGCGCTTGGCAAATTTCTTGCCTTTAGCCGGGTTCAGGAAAGCGTCGCTGATGCGTCAGGCGCACGGTATTTATCCGCCGCCGGTATTACAGGCAAAGGATCGATTTCGTTCTTCAAGAAACTGCAGAATTATGAATTCCGTCTGGGTATCCCGCAAGAGGACAGCTATAGCCGCACCCACCCGCTATCGGGTGAGCGGGTAACTGTGCTTGAAGATACCTATCAAGCCGACCCAGCCTGGAATGCCGTTCCAAATCCCAAATTCCAGACAGAATTCCTGCGCATAAAAGCCAAGCTTTCCGGCTATCTTGCCGATCCAAGCAAGACGTTGAAATTATATCCAGAAAGTGACAAGAGCATTCCTGCCCGCTATGCGCGGGCTTATGCTTGGCATAAATCAGCTTATCCTTTGAAAGCGATGGAGGAGACAAAGGCATTGGTCGCCAGCGCACCCGATGATCCGTATTTCCTGGAACTCGACGGTCAAATCCTGTTGGAGTCCGGCAACCCTGCCGAGGCAATTGCCCCTTTGCGAAAGGCTGTCCGCTTAACCAATAACCAACCGCTGATCGCCGCCAGCCTTGGCCACGCCCTTGTCGCCACCGAGGATAAGGCCAATTTGCTGGAAGCTGCCCAAGTCCTGAAAGCAGCAGTAGCCAAGGATAATCAAAACCCGTTTGCCTGGTATCAATTGGGCGTCGTTTATGAACAGCAAGGCGATACACCGCGCGCGGCCCTGGCCAGTGCGGAACGGTATTTGATGGAAGGTGCGCCGCAATTTGCCCTGCCCAATGCGCAAACAGCCATGGCGGGCTTGCCTGAATATTCCGCCGATTGGTTGCGGGCACAGGATATCAACATGGTTGCACAAACACAGGTTGAAAAACTGCAAAAAAATAAGAAACGGCGGCAATTGCGTGCAGGGGTTAGTTACGCTACGCCGACCAAATGACGGACAAAAACATTACCAAACGCCTGCCGATAATATTCGCTGTCATTGGCGTCTTTCTTTTGAGTTCCACGGCAGTCTATCTTTTCAGGGGTAATGCCGCCCAGCAAACCGGCACGGAAACGGCAAGCAAAGAGGCAGAGCAGGTTATCGCTGCGGCTGGTATGAGTGCAGGCGAACGTAAGGCAACCGAGGCCGTTGTCCGCGCCTATATCCTCGAACATCCCGAAATCATTCAGGAGGCCGCTAACGCTTTACAAAAGCGTGAGGTTGCCAAACGCTTGAGCGCAGCCGGTGATCAACTGCACACACCCTTTGCAGGGGCATTTGCAGGGAACCCGGCGGGCGATGTTACGATCGTAGAGTTTACCGATTATAATTGCGGATTTTGCCGGTCAAGCCTTCCTGATGTCGAGCGACTGATTGCCGGTGATAATGGCATCAAGCTTGTCTACCGCGAAGTACCTATCCTTGCCCCCACCAGCAAGGACGCGGCGTTATGGGCGCTTGCCGCCGCTAAACAAGGCAAGCACGCGGCATTCCATAAGGCAATGTTCAGCGGCAATCGACCCGATGCGACCTCGATACGAGCCGCTGCAAGCGTCGCAGGGTTGGATTTAGGTGCGGCGGCATCCTTCGTCTCTTCAAAAGAAGCGATAGCCGAGCTGCAAAACAACCTTGGTATGATGCAGCAAATCGGTTTTACCGGCACCCCGACCTTCATTATCGGCGATCAGATAATCGAAGGTGCAATGGGCTATGATGTTTTGAAAGTTGCAGTAGAGAAGGCACGTAAGACCAAAGCCTGAGCCGCCTATTTCCGTCCCTGCGCAACGACATACCATTCGACCGAATCTTTGCGGCTGGCGGGTGGCTTGGCGTGTTTCACGGTGGCAAAATTGGCTTTTAGAATTCCAAGCAATGCCGCATCTGTTCCTCCGGCAAAGGCCTTTGATATAAACGTGCCGCCTGGTGCCAGAACATCCACCGCAAAATGTGCGGCTGCCTCGACAAGGCCCATAGTGCGCAGATGGTCGGTTTGCCGGTGGCCCACAGTGTTGGC
>JAYUPC010000135.1:0-9029 GCA_043760355.1 Sphingomonadales bacterium | reverse complement strand
ACCAAATCAAATCACTCATGGCAATGCCTCCTTCGCATCACCATTGAATCAACCTCGAACGAACTATGCAAGCACTTTAATAGGTCCTGAGCCTAGATCAGATGAATTTCAGTAAATATCGATCATCATTGCGAGGAATGATGCAATTCAGAATTGCGCAATACTACTCCGGATTGCCGCGTTTCGCTTACAATGACTATGATGCAGATTAGGCTCACGATGGTTTAATCAAGCTTTACGTAGTGCTGGCAGTAGAGCTTTGCGCGAAAAGGATGTTATTGAAATTCAGCGTATCTAAGCAACAGATTTTAGAGGTTCTGCTGGCGCTCCTTCGGCTGCTTCAAGCAAGCGGATTTCTAACGATTTGAGACGCGATTTGCTCTCTATCTTGCCTCCCAGCAAATCCGTGATGTAAAACGTATCAACAGCTCTTTCACCATATGTCGCGATATGTGCGCTATGCAGCATGACCTTGGACTGGAACAATGCAAGTGCAAGATTGTTTAATAAAGCAGGCCTGTCACGTGCGTTGATTTCGACAACTGTAAAGCGGTTTGATGCGTGATTATCGACTAAAACTGCGGCGGCCACTTTGAAAGCTTCGGCTCTGCGAAGTGCTATCGGCTTGCTCTGTAATTTGGGTGACATTTGCCCGCGATTGGCAAGGGCATCTTCGATTGACCGCCTAAGCCTGTCTATTTGCGATTGCTCTCTAAATGGTCGTCCAACGGGGTCCTGCACTAGGAAGTTATCAATTGCCATGCCATCGGTACTAGTATGGATACGTGCATCGATAATATTCCCGCCAGCTAAATGGATGGCGCCAGCAATACGGTAAAACAGGCCAGCATGGTCAGCCGCATAAACGGTTACCAATGTTGCTCCGCGTTCTGCATAATAGCACGCATCAATGGCAAGATCGGCGCTTTCATTGGCCATTAAATGTCTGGCATTGCGTTCAATAATGTCATCCGGTTCGGCAATCCAATAAGCTCCTGGAAAATGTTTCGCTAATTTGGCAAAAGCGGTTTTTGATAAGCTCAATCGCTTCTCTAAAATTTCTTTCTTGGCTCTAATGCGCTCATCGCGACCACGCTGTTTGTGGCCCAAGCGCAGCACTTCCTCGGTTGCTTCAAACAGGTCTGCTAGTAATTGACGTTTCCAACTGTTCCAAACCCCCGGGCCGACCGCACGAATATCAACCACAGTAAGCACAAGCAAAAGACGCAGCCGTTCTGGTGATTTAACGACTTGTGCGAAATCAAGGATTGTTTTGAAATCGGAGAGATCACGCTTGAACGCGGTTGCGGACATTAGCAAATGGTGCCGTACCAGCCATGCAACTGTTTCCGTCTCGGCATCGCTCAGTCCAAGGCGTGGGCACAGATTTTCTGCTACTTCAGCGCCAAGAACACTATGATCGCCGCCCCGTCCTTTGGCGATGTCGTGCAACAAAGTCGCTACGAAAAGTACACGGCGGCTAACGATTTGGCGCATGATCGCTGTTGAAAGCGGATGATCGCCCTTTAAGTCGCCTTTTTCGATTTCCACAAGTAAGCCTATGGCTCGGATTGAATGTTCATCGACCGTGTAATGATGATACATATCAAATTGCATTTGCGCTACGACGCGGCGAAAATCAGGAACAAAACGCCCGAATACTGTAGACTCGTTCATCCAGCGTAATACTGTTTCGGGATCTCGTGGGGATGTTAGTACTTCAAGGAATAGAGCGTTCGCATGTGTATCACGCCTTATCTTGGCATCGATCAGTCGTGCATCGCGCTGCGCATTTCGCATTGCAAGCGGATGAATTTCGAGGCCAAATTTATCTGCCAGCTGAAATATCTCTAGCAAGCGCATAGGATTCTGCACAAAGAAATCATCTGAGGGCAATGCGAGCCGTCCGCGGTCGAGTTGAAAGCCATTGAGTTTGCGCGGATGGCGGGACAGCGATGGCAAAAACCGCCGTCCTTTTTTGGCGAGTGTTTCATCCAGATGTGCCAAAAATAGCCCTGTTAAATCGCCAACCGTTTTTGCATTAAGAAAAAAATACTGCATGAAACGCTCAACGGCTGAACGTCCTGGTCGTGCAGAGAATTGCATCCTGTTGGCAATTTCGCTTTGCAGATCAAATGTCAGGCGGTCTTCAGCTCTGCCGGTTGTGTCGTGCATATGGCAACGGACTGCCCATAAGAAATTTTCTGCACGCTGGAAGCGTCGATATTCGTCTGCAGTAAATAAGCCAACATCTACAAGTGCGGCTGGCGAACGCACCCGGTGAACATATTTGCCAATCCAATAAAGCGTATGCAAATCGCGCAGGCCGCCTTTGCCATCTTTCACATTGGGTTCGACAACATAACGACTGTCGCCCATTCGTCTATGTCTCTCATCGCGCTCGGCCATTTTTAGACGAACGAATTCCGGAGCAGTTTTACCGACAACCTCTTTCCAGAACCGTGCCGAGGCTTCTTCATATACGTCGCGGTCACCCCACACAAAGCGGCTTTCGAGTAAAGCTGTACGTATCGTTAAATCCTCTTGTGCCATCTTCACTGTTTCATCAAGCGATCGGCTTGATTGACCAATCTTTAGGCCCAAATCCCATAGGAAATAGAGCATTGCTTCAACGACTTGCTCGGTCCATGCTGTGCGCTTATACGGAGTGATAAAGGCTATATCGACATCGCTATGCGGTGCCATTTCGCCGCGTCCATAGCCACCAACAGCTAAAATAGCGAGCCGCTCAGAAGCAGAACGATTACCTGTAGTATAAAGATGCGTTGTCACATGATCGAATATCAAACGAACAATCTGGTCAACTAAAAATGCTTGTTCGGCAGCCGCACGATACCCTTGCGCAGGATGAGCGACTAAGCGTTTAGAAATCTCGGCGCGGCCATTATTGAGGACATCCTGCAAAGCCTGCACGATATGTGTGCGCCCTTTGGCATTACCATGTTCGGCAACAATAAGGTGCAGGTTTTCTGCTACAGATTTACGATCAATAATCGCACGCTGTTTGCTAATCAGTTCTGAATTTGCGTTCATCAAGTCATATTAGGCTAGCTATGCCCATGTTGCAAAGCATCACGTTTTAGCCTGCACCTTTTCATTATAGACCCGCCTAAGTGTTACCCGGTCAATTTTCTGGGTACCCAATCGGGGAAGTGGATCGGCTTCGCGCCAATAATGCACAGGAACCTTGAACGGTGCTAAACGCGCAGCCAAGAATTGTTTGAGATCATCTGGACTTAGATCAATCCCTTCTTTGGTGTGATAAACAAGCCCAGGCACTTCGCCAAAACGTTCATCGTTGATGCTGAATACCGACAACTCAACGATCCCTTCATGCTCATAGGCTGCTGCCTCAACCTCAGGGCAGCTGATATTCTCACCGCCTCGGATGATGATGTCTTTCTTGCGGTCAACAATGAACAGATAGCCGTCTTCATCAAGATAACCGATGTCACCACTGCGAAAAAAACCGTCGCTTGTAAACGCATCTTGTGTTGCCGCTTCATTATTCCAATAGCCATTGAAATTAGCGATGGTCCGGATGCAGACTTCACCGCGTTCGCCCTGCGGCCTGTGATTACCTTCATCATCCAATATGCCGATTTCTACCAAGGGACGCGAAGCTGTTCCGGTACTTTCAGGTTTGGCGAGATAATTTTCGGTGAAATTACCGCAACCAACCCCATTTGTCTCGGTGAGACCATAGCCCAACAACGGATAGGCCCAGTCCATTTCTTTGCGGATTTTGCGAACATGCTCAACCGGACGCGGCGCACCGCCAGCGGCAAAAGCAGTACACGTAGTAAGGTCATAGTTATGCCGGTGCGGGTGCATGGCGAGTTCTATGCTCATCAGTGGCACGCCAATGAAATAGGTGATTTTTTCTACCTCGATCAAGCGCATGGCTTCTTCGGCATCCCATTTCGGCATCAGTACCAATTTGCGGCCGATGGCAAAGCTTTGAAGCAATACTGGCACCGATGCAGTCACATGAAACAGTGGTACGTTGAGCAAAGTAGAAGGCTGAAGCGTTGGTGCATTCCCCTGTGTTGTCAGTATATCAAAGAAAATCAGTGTCTGCCCGACATAATTCATTGCCCCTTGAACTACGGCTCGGTGGTCTGACCATGCACCCTTTGATTGGCCGGTCGAACCCGATGTGTAGAGGATCGTTGCGTTATCTAGCGGATCAATAACCGGCAGTGGCGTATCAGGACCCCCGCCTTTAGACGTTAATGCGGCCAAGCCCTCTAACGGACCACAATCATGGTCAAAGAGTAATATCTGTGCACCGCCAATATCCTGTCCTTCAAGCCGCGCAGCGCGTTGTGCATCTGCGAGCACATAACGGCATCCCACCATACGGATCCCGTCGGCCAGTTCGCCGCCCTGCCACCAGCCATTAAGCAAAGTGGCAACGCCGCCTGCCATGATGATCGCCATATAAGCGATGATCCAATTAGCCGAGTTGCGCGCTGCGATACCAACACGGTCGCCTTTTACCAAAGTCCGGCCTTCAACTAAGCCCCCTGCTAATTCACGCGCAGCCGCGTAGCACTCTGCAAAAGTTAGTCGGCACTCACCATCAACCAAGAATTCCTTATCCGCATTCAATGCACAGAAATACGCAAGATAGTCGGCGAGATTCGTAGGCGCATTGGCAATGACAGGCATTTGCACACCAAATTTCTCGACTGACGTTACGGCAAGCGGGCCGTTATCGCTCATCAGGCGCTTGACTGTGGCATTTATTGCCATGTCCAATTCAGTGGGCATTATGATTCTCTCCTTTACTCTTTGTCCCCCTTCTATTTAGCTCTATAGGAATGTCAAAATTATCGGAGTAATCTTAGTGCATTTAGAAATTCTGGCCGCAGCAACCGATTATATTCGTTATAGTGATCTAGGTATTGGTCCGGTCGCTCTGGACCTCGGCTTCTTTCAGGTCCGTTGGTATTCGCTAAGCTATCTGGTGATGATTTTGCTGGGTTATTGGTTTTTGACCAAGCTGATAAAGCGTCCGGGTGCGCCGATGTCGCAACAACATGCCGACGATCTGATCCTCTACGTAACGCTTGGCGTGATCCTGGGTGGACGATTTGGGTATATTCTATTCTATGATCGCAGCCTTTTGACGCTCAATGACTTTTATCGCGTTTGGGAAGGCGGCATGTCGCTCCACGGCGGTACGATAGGCGTATTGTTTGCGCTCTGGCTGTTTACGCGGTCGCACAAGCTCTCTTATTTGCGTGTGTGTGACTATATCGCGTGCTGTGTACCGTTCGGAACATTTCTTGTGCGCATCGCCAATTTTGTAAACGGCGAACTTTGGGGCAAAGAAACCGACGTTCCCTGGGCAATGATATTTCCAGGCGGAGGACCAAACCCGCGTCATCCCAGCCAATTATATGAAGCCGTTTTAGAAGGCCTATTGATGGCGGCAATAATGTGGCCTTTATTCTGGAAGTCCGATGCACGATATAAGCCGGGTTTTCTGTTTGGCGTTGCGGCACTGACTTATGGTTGTGCACGCTTTTCGATCGAGTATTTTCGTCAACCAGATACGCAATTACAGTGGTTGGTGGATCAAACAGGGTTTAGCATGGGGCAATATTTGACGATGCCGCTTACCATATTGGGCTTGTTCCTTATCGCAACCGCTAACAAGCGACGCCAGCGGGTTGAATCATTTGCCGGAACCCAAAGTGTCGCCTGAAATCAACAAACTGGCACTGCGTCTGGCAAAGCAGATTGAGGGTTCTGGCCCGATCAGCGTTTCTGAATATATGCGCGAAGCAAACCGTGAATATTATAACCGCTCGGATCCGCTTGGGTATGATGGGGATTTCATAACTGCCCCTGAAATAAGCCAGATGTTTGGTGAACTGGTTGGACTATGGCTAGCAGACCTGTGGATGCGACAGAATAGGCCGGTGAATGCACATTATGTTGAACTCGGGCCGGGCAGGGGCACACTTGCCGCCGATGCTCTGCGTGCAATGGCCAAGTTCGAATTTGAACCACCAGTTCATTTTGTTGAAACCAGCCAAGTATTGATGACGAAGCAATCGCAGGCGGTTCCGCAAGCGCGGTTTTATCCCACGGTTGAAGATTTGCCCGAAGAAGGGCCATTGTTGATTATTGCCAATGAATTTTTTGATGCGCTGCCCATTCGCCAGATGGTAGCGACTCATTCGGGGTGGCGTGAACGTGTGGTTGCACGGGATCGCGGTACCAAGTTTATGGCAATGCCAGGTTCACATGCAGTAGATCAACTTGTACCCGCCGATCTGCGTAATGCCCCTGCACATAGTGTCTATGAAACATCACCTGATGCCAGCAGTGTAATGTATGAACTGGCGACACGGCTATCGAAGCAGCGAGGTGTGTTGCTGATTGTTGATTATGGGTATTCGCAATCAGGACTTGGCAGCACATTACAGGCGGTGAAAAACCATCAATTTGCCGACCCATTTGATAATCCGGGTGATCGTGACCTAACCGCGCACGTCAATTTTCTTGAGCTTATGAACCTTGCGAGGATGCGTGATTTGAAGATCTATGGTGCCGTTGATCAAGGTGCTTGGTTATCCGCCCTCGGCATTAACCAGCGCGCCGCAACTTTGGCAGAGGCTTCTCCAGATAAAGCGGATGACATTTTCGCTGCGCGTAACCGTTTGGTTGGCGGCGATGAAATGGGTAGTTTGTTCAAAATCGTCGCGATCACGTCGCAAGATTGGCCCGTTCCAGAAGGTTTTGAACGCTCGATTGACTGATTATGAATTGAGCCATGCCGCTATGTCGTTTGCAACTACGTTGGCTGCTTTATTCAGCGCGTTTCCAGCAGATCCAGCTTCTATTGCACCCATTGTTGTTCGTGCTTCAAAGCGGCGTTTTTGTACCTCTTTGCCGCGCACCAACTTGACCGCGTCATAGACAACAATCGCCTCCATAGTGCTGGCATCGACGCCAAATTCTACCAAGCTACCTGAAACAAATTCTTCTGCTTTTCCGCCCGCATCGATTTCATTGAGTACGAGCCGACCGTTTTTGGCAGCAATGGTTTCCATCAGCAGCATCTGCATCAGCCGCGCCGGTTTATCGGCCCAAATCGCGCCCTTCAGATAGGCAATGCTGCTGTCATTGACCTGAACCGGTACGCGGTTGCTATCAAGTTTACGCGGCACTTCGGGTTGCAACACAACCAATGCTGTACGTGCCGGACCAGTTTGCGCAGCGCCATTTTTGACGACGTTGGTTGCGGAAAGAACCAGCAATGCCGTGGGCGCTTTACCACCACCAAAGCTGACGCAAGACGATAATGTTGCCGGCAGCAATGCAGTTATCAATATGCAAAAAGCTTTACGGGTTGTCATATATGGCTTCATTTTCGTTTTCCCGATTTGCCTTCGTAATCCGGCAGAGAAGGTGCACTCACCAAGCTGCCCACGCCGTCCTGATCGAGGCGCTCTGTCACGGTTTTAAGCGAGCCGGACAGTTGCCGCAAATCACGCGCAAGCTGGTTTACCTCGGGCAGTGTCTGTGTGTTCAAATTTTCAATTGCCGGATTGGCATTTTTAAGCGTGACTTCAAGCGCGGACAAGCTGCCATTTGCCGATGCGAGTGTGCGGCGCAATTCGGCCATTAACGGCTTTCCTTCGCCGTCTAGCAAGACATTTGCCGATTTTGCCATCAGTGTAAGCTGGTCAGCCGCGTCTCCTGCTTTGGCAAGTGTAGAACGGGACTCTTTAATCGCCGCTTGTAAATCCGGTGCCTGTTTGGCCAGCGATCCCGAAAGCCCTTCCACATTAATCAGGATTTTCTCAATCGACTCCTGATTCTTATCCGACAGGATATTGGTCAGCCGTTCCGTCAGTGTAGACAGCCGTTCCAGCAAAAGCGGTGCGTTGTTCAACAATTCGCCCAGCGCTCCGGGCTTGGTCGGGATAACAGGAACGCCTGCTGGACAGGCCGATTTCGGGTCTTCTTGCGGACACGTAATTGGCGGAGCTCCTTTTACCGCGCCATCCAATTGTATTTCTGAAACGCCGGTAAAACCGACGCCATTGATCGTTGCGACAGTTCCTTGCAGCATCGGCACCTTGGTATCAATCGATATGCGGACGCGGACGAATTCGGGATCAGGTTCCCAAAGCTTTATCTCTTTGATTTGTCCCACGGGAACACCGGAAAAAGTAACGCCCGATCCTTTGGCAAGACCGTTTACCGATTGCTGGAAAAAGATATCATATTCTTTCTTTTTGCCGTCCCCGGCTCGAGTCAGCCAGATTGTAAACGCCGCCAGCAAAGCCAGCAGAAGCAACGTGACCGCGCCGACAAGAATATGGTTGGATTTGGTTTCCATTGCCTCCCTTTATGACCTTGTTTTCAACTGTCTGTCCATGACCATTTTACCGCTCATAGCCTTGCTGCGCCGCCCGCCCGCGTGGACCGGTGAAATATTCGCGTATCCAGGGGTGATCGGTGGCGATTAAATCATCAATCTTGCCTATGGCGATGACATGGTTGTCGGCTAAAACGGCAACGCGGTCGCATATGGCATATAGCGTATCGAGATCATGCGTAATCAGAAACACTGTTAACCCAAGCGTTTCTTTTAAGCTGCGGGTTAGATTGTCAAAATTGGATGCGCCAATGGGATCAAGCCCGGCAGTTGGTTCGTCCAGGAACAGCAATTCAGGATCCATTGCCAAGGCGCGAGCAAGCCCTGCGCGCTTTTTCATACCTCCGGACAGTTCGGATGGATATTTATGTGCGGATTCAGGTGGCAATCCGCTCAAATGAATTTTGTAGCGTGCGATCTCATCGATCAACTGCGAAGAGAAGCCAGGGTAAAATTCACGGAGCGGCACTTGCACATTTTCTGCAACCGTTAGTGTCGAGAACAATGCCCCGCCTTGAAACAGCACGCCCCAGCGTCTGCGCACTTCGGTTGCTTCATCCTCTTCGCGGTCAATCATTGTCTCGCCAAAGACCGTAACCTCCCC
>JAYUPC010000134.1:0-3176 GCA_043760355.1 Sphingomonadales bacterium | reverse complement strand
GCGGCGGTGACCCCAAAACTATGGCCTTCATTGAGCCAAAAGTTTTTGAGACCCCAAGCAGGACCAACAATAGGCGACCCGTCTGGCGTATAGGCGATCGCGCCGTTATAGACTTTCTTGATGCCGACCTCGCCAAAGGCAGGCACGCGTTTCATCGCGGCAAGGATATAGGGCTCCAGCCTTTCCAGTGCATCGGGGAACAGCTCATATTCGCTGTTCGCTGCCGGCCCATCGACATAGCAGGCAGGCGCACCGACCTCATAAGGACCGAGCAACAATCCGCCTGCTTCTTCACGCATGTAATAACTTGCATCGGATTCGCGCAGCACGCCCATTTCAGGTAAACCCGCTTTTTTACGCTCCATGATCGCAGGATGCTGCTCGGTCACAATATACTGATGCTCGACCGGGATCGCCGGGATGTCGAGCCCCACCATCGCTCCTGTTTGCCGGGCAAAATTGCCTGAGCAGGAAATCACATGCTCACACGTGATGTCACCCTGATCTGTCGCGATAAGCCATTCGCCATTAGGCTGTAGTGTGATTGCGGTCACCGTCGTGTTGCGATGGATGGTTGCGCCGCGTTGCCGCGCACCCTTGGCCAGCGCCTGCGTCAAATCAGCAGGCTGGATATAGCCATCATCGGGATGCTGGATCGCACCGATGACGCCATCCATATTAGCTAGCGGCCAGATTTCCTTCACCTGATCGGGCGTCAGGAAATTGACATCGACTCCAATGGTTCGCGCAACGCCTGCATAATAATGATATTCATCCATCCTGTCTTTGGTCGTCGCCAGCCGGATGTTGGTGACTTGCGAAAAACCGGCGTGCAATCCGGTTTCTGTTTCGAGCGAAGGATAAAGCCCGACCGAATATTGGTGCAACTTACCCACTGAATAGCTGAGATTGAACAGAGGTAGCAGCCCCGCCGCGTGCCAAGTCGAACCCGATGTGAGCTCCTTGCGTTCCAGCAAAACAACATCGCTCCAGCCCATTTTGGCCAGATGGTACAGCGTACTTACGCCTACCACGCCACCACCAATAACCACTGCCCGCGTCGTCGTTTTCATACAACCACCCAATCATGCTATATTTTCGGTGCGTATGCAGGCAATGCACATGTGCAGCAATTGGATTGGTCTTTTTACTTCTTGTATTCATTATTCTAATACTAACAATAAGCAAATACGCACTTTGTTTGGTCAAAAGGCAAACCGGATGGAGAGGCAGTACGCCATTTCCGCCAGAACAACGGGCATTTGGATCTTGGAGTGGCTTTAATTGTTTCAAACATTGACGAATGAGACTATTGCGTCGCAGGTTCGTCTGTAATGCGTTTACGCGTCAATAGTCGCCGCATTGTTGGCGGTTGCCAACTAGCAAGACCCTAAGCAGTACGCGAGAAACAAACATCCTCAATACCGCGCACGCCATTATTGCGGGTAAGCTGGATTACGATGTCGATCATCGATTTTGCATAACCGATCGTTTCATCCCGCCCCAGACCAAGCCCTGCCTGCATACACATCAGGGCAATCTGTTCATACGCGCCGTCAACTGAACTTGCATGAACCGTGCTCAGTGATCCTGGGTGGCCGGTATTGATCGTACGCAGGAAGGTAACGGTTTCAGCGCCGCGTAACTCCCCCACAATCAACCGGTCAGGGCGCATACGCAGCGATGCGCGCATCAGATCGTCAATCGTAATCCGCACTTCGCCCTGATCGCCCGGAACAGCAACCAATCCGATGGCATTATCGCGGCCCAGTTTTATTTCAGGCGTATCTTCAATCGCGATGACACGTTCATGTGAAGGAATTTCCTTGAGCAAAGCGTTGAGCAAGGTCGTCTTACCCGACGATGTTCCCCCCGACAGCAATATGGTCTTGCGCACAGCAATTGCGCTTCGCAGGAAATCAAGAATACCGCCTTGATCCAGTTTTGCTGCAAGGTCACCATCCGGATCGACCCTATGTGGCAATTTCAATATGTCAAAGCCACCACTTTCACCGTAATTTTCAAGGCTCAAATCATGCAGGACATGCTTGCGGATGGCAAGTGCGATGTTGCCGCGTGTTGCGGGTGGCAGGATCATCTGCACACGGGCACCGCCGGGTAGGACAGCGGCAAGAAGGGGGTTTTCGCGGTTAACATCTTGATGGTTGATCCGGGCAATTTGATGTGCAAGCCGTTCAAGCATTTGCGCGTCGATCAATGACGCATCATAACGCTTCATTTGCGCCGCCCCCATGCGTTCGACCCAGACTTCGTGTGGGCGGTTGACTAATATTTCGGTCACGTCTTCCGCGTCCAGCCACTGCGCGAAAGGTGCGAGATAGCTGCTTAGATAGATATTGCTGGGATCACCCGACACCGGGCTCATCATATTCATTACGGTGCACCATCCGTGCCCGAAAAATCGAGATCGCGGGCGATGAAGATGCGGATGGCGGTACCTTGCGCGACCTTGATCGTTGGCGGAATATTGATGTCACGTTGCAATGCGATCCCGGCGACGCTTTTGGCATCGTCGGCGGTGTGGACGACAACATCATTGCTACCGCGTTGCAACAAGCCCAAACCAGATTGGACCACAGACAACAAAATGGCCGAACCAAAGCGCTTGAGAAAATGGCTGTCTACCTTGCCGCCCAATCCGGCACGGCCAAGCATATCGGTTGCGGATGAACCAAGGGAAATCGTGACGCCGTCTGGTCGTGTCAGGCGGGTCCAGATGATAAAGGCCCGCGATTGCCCTGCGGTCAGGCCCGACCGATATTGACCGATCAGTCGGCTTCCACACGGGATAAGGACGCGCCGTCCGTCAAAGCCCATCACATCGCGGCTAGCAACAGCGCGAACATAACCGGGCAGGTCTGAATTGATCGCGGTCTCAGGCACGCCGGAAATAATGGCACCTTGCGGAACGGTATAGCCGCTATTGGCAATCCGTACCGCACGGGCAGGCGCATTTTCAGCTGCCGCAACACGGTCAGAGAATTTGTCTTCAGCACTTAGTCCGTCATCCTTACCCATGCCCAGACCGGGCGTTGGCGGCAGGATGCCTGCGCCCCCTTTGGTCAGGTCAACCACAACGCCTGGCGATTGAAAGCGGTTGGCTCCATATGCCGCAGGACCCAGAACACCCGCTAACGGCATCCCATTCGCGCCGA
>JAYUPC010000133.1:0-27467 GCA_043760355.1 Sphingomonadales bacterium | reverse complement strand
CGGGGGGGAGTGTTACGTTTACACTCCCATCTCGTCACCCCCGCGAAGGCGGGGGCCTATCCCCGGAGCGTGCAGCCGAACCGACAGGTCAGGGGATGGGTTCCCGCCTACGCGGGAATGACGAAAGTGGGGCGATTGACCTCCTCGCCCTTGCCCCCCACGAACGCGCGGCCGCTGGCCTGTTCCTCGGCTTTCAATATCCGGTCGAAATCCCCGGCGTGTCGAACGTCCAGTTCCTGCGCGAGGCGCTCAACGCGCAGCGCAAACATCGCGGGCAACCCCCGCTTTCGGGCGGCGAGTTCCTGAAGATTGCGCGCGAACAGGCGGGCGCACTTAGCATGGATATGGAGATGCTCAAGCGCCCGGTGAATGTCGGCTTTTCGGGTGGCGAGAAGAAGCGCAACGAGATGGTGCAGATGGGCATCATCGACCCCGCGCTGGCGATCCTCGACGAAACCGACAGCGGCCTAGACATCGACGCACTGCGTATCGTCGGCGACGGCATCAACCGGATCATGCGGCGACCCGACAAGGCTGTGCTGCTCATCACCCATTACCAACGCCTGCTCGACTATGTGCAGCCGGATTTCGTGCATGTCCTAGCCGATGGCCGCATCACACGGACGGGTGGGCCGGAGCTGGCACTGGAGTTGGAGCGGGATGGGTATAAGGAATTGGCGGCGTGACGCACTCACGGTCCGACAACAACAACCGTCATGCTGAACTTGTTTCAGCATCCACCGTGCCAAACAGACCGATGCTCTCGGCTGATAAATGGACCCTGAAACAAGTTCAGGGTGACGGAGTGTTTGAGTGACAATTGCGCTCCCCACCCGCCGCGATGAAGCATTTCGTTATTCGGATTTGAATGCGCTGGCGCGTGTTTGGCCTTTGCCAGCGGCGGAGTGCATACTTGTGCCTGCTGGTGGGAACTTCGTTCGAACGATTGTTCAAGATGGCGGGAGTATTCACCAGCTTGATCTTGCAATAGGCAAGGGCGCGACTGCGGCGATACATGTACTGAATATCGGCGGCGATTATGGGCGGGTGGAGTTGAACGTTACGTTGCATGAAGGTGCAGACTTCAAACTCGGTGCGGTGCAGATTGGTGGCGGTTCGCAGACGCTGGAGATTATCACAACGGTTACCCACGCAGAACCAAGCGCAACCTCTTCGCAAATCGTTCGTTCAGTGTTGGCAGGCACAGCGACCGGCACCTATCTCGGCAAAGTCGCCGTCGCGCGTGATGCCCAGCTGACAGACAGCGTGCAGTCGGTAAAGGCGATGCTGCTCGACCGGAGTGCGACTGCGAATGCAAAGCCTGAACTTGAAATCTACGCCGACGACGTCAAATGCGCGCATGGTTGTGCGATTGGCGAGTTAGACCCGATGGGGCTTTTTTACCTGCAAGCGCGCGGCATTGCGCCTGCGGATGCAAAGAAGCTGATGTTGCAGGCCTTTGTCGCTGGCGTGTTTGAAGGTGCGGCGGATGAAGCGATGCTTACCGAAATGGCGCTCAAAAAATTGGAGGAATTGGTGTGAACGCTATTACCACAACCGAACGCGCCGTTGCCCGTTGGGAGAATGAAGGCGGTTCCATCACGCACAGCGTGCGCGATCAATTTCCAGGACTTGCCAACAACTGGCACTATCTGGACACCGCCGCGACGGCCCAGAAACCGCAGGTCGTGCTTGACGCGATGATGCGTGCTGGAGGCAAAGATTATGCCACCGTCCACCGCGGCGTTTATGCGCGTTCGGCCAATATGACGGTTGCGTTTGAAGCGGCACGTGAGCGGGTGGCACACTTTATCGGTGCGGCTTCCCCTAACGAAATCGTCTTCGTACGCGGGGCGACCGAAGGCATCAATCTGGTCGCGCAAAGCTGGGGTCCTGCGAATTTGAAAGCTGGCGACCGCATCATGTTGAGCCAGCTTGAGCACCACAGCAATATCGTGCCGTGGCAAATGCTGGCCGAGAAGGTAGGTGCGCACATCGATGTGTGTCCGTTAACCGAAGATGGCCTGATCGATCTCGATTGGCTCGAAGCAAACCTGACGGAGCAGCATAGGCTGGTCGCACTGGCGCATGTATCCAATGTTCTGGGGTCAATCCTTGGCGCAAAACGTGCTGCCAAGGCTGCTCATAAAGTTGGTGCAAAACTGCTGCTTGATGGTTGTCAGTCCGCACCACGGATGCGGCTGAGTATGGCTGAGTTGGGTTGCGATTTTTATGTGCTTTCGGGACACAAGCTTTACGGCCCAACCGGTGTCGGAGTCCTGTGGGCTAAGGCGGAAACGCTCGATGCAATGCCCCCATGGCAGGGCGGCGGCGCGATGATTGACAGGGTGTCGTTTGAAAAGACGACCTATGCCCCGGCGCCTGGGCGGTTTGAGGCCGGCACACCGATGATTATCGAAGTCATCGGTCTGCATGCCGCTATCGACTATGTCGAGAGCATCGGGTTGGAATTGATCCACGCGCATGAAACCGAACTGGTACGTCAGGCACGCGAAGCATTACGTTCGATCAACTCGATCACCCTTTATGGCCCCGAAAAATCAGCAGGCATTGTCTCCTTCACGATGCAAGGGGTCCATCCGCATGACATCGGCACCATATTGGATGAAGAGCGTGTAGCGATCCGTGCAGGCCATCACTGTTGCCAACCGCTGATGGACTATCTGGGCGTGCCCGCCACAGCGCGCGCAAGTTTTGGGATTTATAATGATGAAAGCGATGTTGCCGCGTTGGTGCGCGGGCTTGATCGCGTTCAAAGGATATTCGGATGAGCGAAAACAACATTAAAATCGAAGAAGTCGATAGCGTCGATGCGCCACCTAAAATGCGTATCGAAGCTGCGACTGAAACCTTCGAACGCAAGAAGGATTATCTCGAAGGTTTCCTTGCGGCCAAGCCTGCGCCCGTTGGCAGTGGTGAAGTAGGAAGTGATCTGTATGAAGCGGTTATTACTGCACTCAAGGAAATTTATGACCCCGAAATTCCGGTAAATATCTATGACCTTGGCCTCATATATAATGTCGAGATTAACGAAGGTCAGGCGCTGGTATCGATGACGCTGACCACGCCCAATTGCCCTGTAGCAGAATCGATGCCCGGCGAAGTGGAAATGCGCGTTGCCAGTGTCCCTGGCATCTTGGACGCCGAAGTGGTTTTGGTTTGGGACCCGGCCTGGAGCCCCGCCAACATGACCGACGAAGCCCGTTTGGAGCTTGGAATGCTATGACCATTACAGCCAAAACTCGTCCAGCTGCCATCACCCTAACCCCGTCGTCAGAGGCGCGGATTACGGAGTTAATGGCAAAAGCGCCAGCAGATGCAATCGGCGTCAAACTTTCCACACCGCGCCGAGGGTGTTCGGGGCTTGCCTATTCAGTGGATTACGTGACGCAGGCAGATAAGTTTGATGAACATATCGAAACCCCGGGCGGCAGCTTTTACATCGATGGCGGATCAGTGCTGTATCTGGTCGGATCGACGATGGATTGGGTAGAGGATGAATTTGCTGCAGGCTTTGTCTTCAACAATCCCAACGCCAAGGGTGCATGCGGATGCGGCGAAAGCTTTACCGTTTAAGGTAGTAAATTAAGGCGATTGCTTATCAGAAATCTAAAGTCAGCCTGAACGCAGCACCAACATCATCGGCAGCAGATGAAAAATGCCCTGGGTCTTGACGCCAGAACAAGTTAGTTGAAAAATATCCTCCGTTTACCGGAACGGTCCATGCCATTTCACTGGAAATCTCACGACCTTTAGGTGCGAGGTTAAGCTTACGCAGTGCGAAAGTCGGCGTTAGCGTGGCGTAATCATATGCCACTGGCAGATTGAGAAGGATTGCGCCTCCATTAACTCGTAAAGGCTGAGAAATACGCAGTGCCAATCGATCACCACGAACAAGGGCATTAGTGTGTGCCACATCAAACGAGAATGCATTGCTTGTGAGCACGCTGTTACCAGTTACTGTGGCAGTCGTATTTGCGCGAGTCCAACCTTGTCGCCAATTGGCCGAAAACAGCCATTCATTTCCCAATGATAATTCACCTGAAGCGTCAACAAACAAACTTTGTGCGCCGCCTCTGGTCAGCGACTCAGCAAATCGGGCACCTAGAATAGTTTGATCCTCGCCTAGCCAATTTATTCCAACAGCAAGACGAGCTGGCCCCAAGCCTTTGTCAAATCCCAAACCAAGCCTGTGATAACGAAACATGTTATAGCCGTTACGGTTAAATTCTTCACCTACTTGGCCGTAAAGCTGCGTAATGCCGATCTCAGCATTTGCTGTGATGCCTAGTCCAGTTATATCCTTGCGAATGGCAAAAGCAGATAGCGGACGCCGTTCATTACCGCTTTCCAAACGTGCATTGGTCGCAGTTAGAAAAGCACCATCGTTCATTTTTTGTAACGCAGCTACTTGACCAGCAGCACTTTGATGAATTCCTAGACTAAAGCGTATATCTCTGGAGATGTTGGCCGTTATTCTTCCCGCAAGAACACGGGCATTTTGTTCCTGCCGTCCTGTAAGCTTCAAGGGCGCAACAAAAGCTTGGCTTGTCCCATTATTGCTGATGTTAAACGCTAATTCGGTTGTCCCGATGTTTGCATTAACCGATCGGCTTTGATTGGCCAATGCTGGTGTTAAGCGCAACTGTGCGGTGTGCCCGATAAGCCCGTCAGCAAGATTGATTTCATAAGCTCTACTGTAACTATCTAGAATGATCGCTTTGACTGGAACAGCTCTGGTTGCTGCATCGCCCATCGGACCAGATGTTGTGCCGCTGCTACCACCCAACGGCACCAGGATATTACTTCCTGCTAAACTCGTTAAACCAGCAGGGGCGAATGCCTTTGCGATATCCAATATTCCGCGGCCATAAGTTGCATCTGTACCTGCATCACCTGCATCACGCGCACTGGTTAGCAACAGGTTTACAATTTGTTGCCCCGTTAAATTCGGAAATGCTTGGGCAAGTAATGCGGCTGCTCCAGAAATTTGCGGTGCCGAAAAAGACGTGCCTGCAAAAAGTGTAACAAAATTCTGTCCGTTAGTTACTGTTATTTTCAGAGAGTCATTTTCATACACGCAACAAACCGCATCGCCCAAGGCGGACAACACTGAATTTTGTGAGGATCCGGCGCGATTGCTAAAATTTGAAATTACACTCTTATCATCTACCGACGTTGAAATTATTACTAATCCGTTGCCGTTGGCAAGTAAGGCCTGCGCAAACGGACTGGGATTATTGATATCATATTTGGGAACGGCATCATTATATTCGTTACCCGCCGATACCACTATAATTATCCCAGCCGCAGTTGCCGCTCGAATAGCAGAACGCAGGGTAGAACTCGCCCCCCCTGCCCCGCCAAGCGAGATGTTAATCACGCGCGCTCCTGCGGAAATTGCCCGGTTTACCCCGGCTGCAATTGCGCTGTCGTTAAAAGAACAGCTTGCTTCGGTTTCTCCTGCGGCTGGCGTAGTGCAGCTACCTGCAGTATCGGCACGCAAGGCCAATATTGTCGAATTAAATGCAATACCGTGCATATCACGATCGTCTTTAGCGGCAGCAATAATGCGAGTAACCGCAGTACCATGCCCATCATCATCACCAAGCGCCCGTCCTGCTCCAGTCGCGTCAAATGATAGAGGTGAAATTCTCCCAGTAAATTCATGGCTACCTGGATCAATGCCGCTATCAATAACACCAACTATAATGCCTTGGCCCGTTGCCCCAGACTGATAAGCAGTAACCGCATTGTGATAAGCTGGACCGTATGATTGGCGAAACTCGCGTGTATTAAAATTAGCTGTAGTAGGAGGCGGAGGCGGAGGCGGAGGCGGAGGAGGCGGAGGAGGCGGCGGAGGCGGCGCAACAACTGGAGGTGCCGAGGGCGGTGTTGGGGTAGAACTGACGCCGCCCCCGCCGCCGCACGCAGAAACTGCAAGAGCAAAGACTACTGAGGTTCCTACTGCAATGTTTCTACGTTTTGTAAGAATCTTCATATTTTACCCTTTGACATAATCAGATTATATGCAGAACTTGCTTTCGGCAATATTAACATCACTGACTGGCTTGCAGATATCCGGATATGACGTTAGCCCGAACTCATGCATTATAATTTCTTACACATTGACACTTGGATATTTGATCTTGATCTGACGCTCTATACACCGCAAGCCAACATTATGGCGCAGGTTCGTGACCGGATCGCACTTTATGTTGAGCAATATTTTGAAATTAGTTCTGAACAAGCGCATCAGGTCCGTCAAAATTATTATCAACAATATGGCACGACGCTTGGCGGATTAATGGCCGAACATAATATCGAGCCACATGGCTATCTCGATTTTGTCCATGATGTTGATATGACAAAGCTTCACCCAGCGCCTGAATTACGTGCAGCTATTAAGGGGTTGCCGGGGCGGAAGTTGATTTTTACCAATGCTGATGCGCCTTATGCTGAGCGTGTACTCGAAAAGATTGAACTGGACGGCGTGTTTGAGGACATATTCGACATTCACCGCATGGATCATGTACCCAAACCGGCCTTGTCTAGCTATCACGCATTGTGTCAGGAACTTAGTATTGATCCACTTAGCGCCCTATTCGTTGAGGATTCAGCGCACAATCTGGTTCCGGCAAAAGCGATTGGCATGACAACAATTTGGGTGAACCATGACATGCAAGCTGCTAACAGCAGTCCCGAAAGCCATATCGACCACGAAATTACCGACGTCACCGAGTGGTTATCACAAATAGTATATCAAGAAAGCGCGCAATGACCGACCAACTCTCTGCCATAATCGATGCCGCATGGGACGCCCGCGACGGGATTAGTCCTGCAACTAAAGGCGAGGTAAGGGGTGCAGTTGAGGCTGCATTGGAGGGTCTGGACAATGGCAGCTTCCGCGTCGCAGACAAATCAAGCGGCGAATGGAAGGTCAACCAATGGTTGAAAAAGGCGGTGCTTCTGTCCTTCCGGCTGAACGATAATGCAATCGTCGAGTGCGGTTCAGGCGGTGCGCCTGCATATGACAAGGTACCATCGAAATTTACCGGCTGGGGTGCAGACCGTTTTCGTGACGCCGGTTTCCGCGTTGTGCCCGGCGCTGTTGCTCGGCGCGGTAGTTATATCGGCAAGAATGTTGTGCTAATGCCCAGCTTCGTCAACATCGGCGCACGGGTGGATGAAGGCAGCATGGTCGATACTTGGGCCACCGTGGGCAGCTGTGCGCAAATTGGCAGGAATGTTCATCTTTCGGGCGGTGTTGGTATTGGCGGGGTACTCGAGCCGCTGCAAGCCGGTCCTGTCATAATCGAGGATAATTGCTTTATCGGTGCGCGGTCAGAAGTCGTAGAGGGCGTGATTATCGAGGAAGGCGCAGTTCTTTCGATGGGTGTTTTTATCAGCTCCACCAGCAAAATCATCGACCGCGCCACTGGCGAGGTTTTTGTTGGCCGTGTGCCCGCGTATTCAGTGGTTGTGCCTGGCGCACTTCCCGGCAAGCCATTGCCCGATGGCAGCCACGGACCCAGCCTGTCTTGCGCTGTTATTGTCAAGCGAGTCGATGCGCAGACCCGTGCCAAAACTGCGATCAATGAATTGTTGCGCGATTAAGGATCAAATATCCCACTTGCAAATCAGATCGAATCGCTCCAATACAATCAGGCGTACCGGGCCCCTCTGGCGTATTTCTGAAAAGGAATACGTGATGTCGGACGCATCGGATGTTTCCGGTGCTTGGGTCATGTTTACTACCCCCTAGCATACAGGCCCAATGCCGGGGCATCCGATTGAGCAAAAAATCGTTCAAGAGGAGTATATTATGTCACCCAAGTCATTTCGCCTTATGCAATTCCATCAGCGGCTGGACAGTCAGCTGCATATGGAACTTGTCCGACGCTGGCCCGATTTTTCCCGGATACAAAAACTCAAAAAATTGAAGCTTTCGGTGAAGGATCAACTTCAGCGTATCGTTGATGGTATAGGTCTGCGCAAGAAGCGCACCGCGTAATCCGGCAATATCTAAAGTAAGCGGAACTGGCGACCGAAAGTAGTCAGTCTCGGCATTTGTGCGCGGATGAACTGCGCAATTCAGGGACAAGCATATGGAATTTTTGACTATAGACTGGCTCGGAACGCCGGTCTGGTTTTGGCTCAGCTTTATTGGCATTGTGATCGCTCTTACTGCGTTCGACCTCGGTATATTGCATAAGGAAGACCGCGAGATGGGGATTGGCGAAAGCTTAAAACTTTCAGCCTTTTACATCAGCATAGCTCTGGCTTTTGGTATCTGGGTATATTTCCAGAAAACGGCTGCTTTCGGCGCTGAAATCGGCGCTGATCTGACTATGAAATATTATACAGGCTTTTTTATCGAGAAAGCGCTTTCGATCGATAATATCTTCGTTATCGGCCTTATTTTTACAACCTTTGCAATCCCGCCAAAGTATCAATATCGCGCACTTCTTTGGGGCATTATCGGCGTTATAGTATTGCGCGGTTTCATGATTGCCATTGGCGCAGCTTTAGTTGAACAATTCTACTGGCTGCTGTATTTCTTTGCCGTATTCTTGATTGCTACAGGTATCAAAATGCTGTTCGCCAGCGATAAGCCGATGGACGTTGCCAATAATCCAGTGGTCAAGTTTCTTTCGCGTATCATGCGGATAACGCCCGAACTGCATGGCCAGAAATTCTTTGTCCGCATTCCCGATACGAAAACGGGAAAGCTTGTTTTGGCAGGAACGCCTTTGTTCCTTGCCTTGGTGGTCATTAACATTGTGGATCTTGTGTTTGCAGTGGACTCGGTGCCAGCAATTTTCGCGATAACCACAGACACTTTTATCGTCTACACATCAAACATTATGGCGGTATTGGGATTGCGCGCACTCTATTTTGCGCTCGCCGCGATGGTACACCGTTTTCATTATCTGAAATATGCACTTGCACTTGTGCTGGTGTTTATCGGTTCCAAGATTTTCGTTTCCGACTTCTTGCTCGACGGAACGAAATTCCCTCCGGTATTGAGCTTGGTTGTTACCTTTGCTCTTATTCTCGGCGGGATCGGGTGGTCACTCTGGAAAACAAAGGAGACTTCGAACACATCACCGATATAATAAAGGCTTCGTAAAAATCATTATGCCTTAAGTATTTCAATACCATAATTTATCAACCAACAGGAGTATAGTTTATGAAATCCGTATCAATGTTTGTAGCAGCCATGATTGCAACAACAGCATATTATGCACCAGCTACAGCCAAGCCCACCAATATGCGCTGCGCAGTAGTTAGCGATGCGCAGGTTGAAAGTTTGTTTACAAAATTCAACGCATCATGGGCCACAAAAGACCCTGCAAAAGTAACTGCACTTTTCACAAAAGATGCCGTTTTGTTAGCCACAGTGTCAAATACTCCGCGTACAACGCCAGAAGCGATTAATGATTACTTTGTGAAGTTTTTGAAGGGAAGCCCGGTTGGAATAATCGACACCAGCACGATCAAACGCGGTTGTAATGACATTGCCCGTGTAGGGACATGGACGGTAAAATTAACCGATCCAGCCACAGGAACGGTCAACGATGTAAAGGCGCGCTATTCCTTTATATACAAAATGGAAGGCAAGGAATGGAAGATTGACCATCTTCATTCATCCATGATGCCCGAAAAGAAATAGAGTTCATTGAAACACTCCTGTTCGTGTCGAGCCTTTCAAGAGCTTCAGACCCGAACGGGGGGGTTCCATGATCTAACCAATACCGTCCAAGACCCTCAGAAATCCGATCAAGTTCACACCCAAATCCTGCACAGTTCAAAGACGACCATTTTATTTCACGCGAAGCAGCGAAAACGCGAAAGAACTCTGTTCGCGGCTTTGCGTGAAGTAAAATAATCCTTTAAGAATAAATTGGCGAATAGGATTGCAAAAACCCCCAGAAATCCTTGCAAGTTCACACCCAAATCAGTGACTACCCGTAGGATATAAATCCAACATTCTTACTTCAGCTTTTGCATATCCCCATGCAATGGCAAAATTGGTTTAGACATTTCAAAGAGCCGCATATCCGCTGCCAAATGAAATCCTACATTGCAACTTTTCTGAAAAGATACGCCGTATCAATCACGCCGTCGCTTTGTCGGCGCGTCAAAATCGGGCGGTTTGTTGGCAATCCAGCTGACGAACCGCTTTATATCTTCATGGCCGATTAATGCCTCTGCTGTTGCAAACCTCTTTTCCAAATCGCTATTGGTAAAGTTTGCATGGACGGTGCGGTGACAGATCGGGTGGATCGGTTGCCGGTCGCGCCCGCCCCGACTTTTGGGGATCGGATGGTGCCATTCGACAACTTCGCCCATCGGCCGATCGCATAGCCAGCAATGCTGAACCGGCTCTTCAACCGCTTCATCCTCAACCAGCCCGCGATATTTTTTGGCCATGCGCAGCTTCCTTAAGGACAGACATCAAAGCAGTGTCCTACCGGTGCATTTTCGGCAACCATAGTAACATAACGCACTCGGCCTTTTCCGGTCTTTGGATTGACCCATAAGCCGGCGCGCAGACTATACGCTTCACCGACATGCCCCCACCAGATGTTGCCTTGTTTGTCTTCTAACCTGTGAATGCCAATGCTGTATGATTTGAAATAGCCTTGTTCGTCTTCGCCATTTTCGCCGTTAAAATGCCATTGCTCTTTGGTCATTTCGGCAAAGGCCTTGCGCGATAATATAGGACGCCCTTTGTTGAGCAAAACTTGACCGATTTTCAGCAGGTCACCTGGTGAAATGCGCAGCCCACCTTGCGGGCTGAATGCCGAACCGTTCACGCCCAGCTTGTACCTTGTGACATCGCAGCTGCCATCGGTTGCGGGAACCAAAGTGCAGGCTTCAGGAACTGACGCCACCGGGTCTTTTGCTAAATCACCATTGGGGCGCAGCAAGGTAACGGCTTGCAACCGCCGGTTTGCGCTGCACCCTGTTTGCCAGTTGAAACATCCGTCAATCTTGAGCGGCGAAAGCACCGTCCTTGCGACAAGCTTATCAAAACGCTCTCCGCTTGCCGACTCCAAAGTCGCGCCAATTAGCGGCGAATTGAGATTGGCATAGCTGAACCATAACCCCGGCGCATGGGTTTCTTGCCAAGCCATTGGATTGGCGAGTACGGCTTTGATCTCACCATCAAGCGGCATGATGTAGTCGATACCATCTTTGATTGAGGATTGGTGCGTCAGCAACAATCGCATCGTGATCGGTACATTCGGGAAATTGGGATTGCGGATCGAAAACCCAAGATAGTGATTAACATCGCGGTCAAGGTCTAGCTTGCCTTCATCCACCAACCGCATCGCGGCCATTGCCGTGACCAGTTTTGATATCGAAGCCACCCGCACCGGATCATTGGCGCTCACCGGTCTGCCGACCACGCCCGCGTCACCGGCGACATTCGATTTGATGATTTTTTTCGCGCCAAAATCAATAAGGATATTCACTGGGCGCGGTAATTGCTGGTTACCCGTTTGCTCAGCAATAGCTGGTGCGGCAGGCAAAGTCATCACAATCGCTGACATTATCGCGAGCAGCACCCGGGGCATTATTCGTCGCCCTTGCACGCACCGACATAGCGCCCGGATGCGGTTCCTTGCATTTTGATTTTACCTACAATCGGCAGACGCATTGCTACATCCGTGCCGAAATCAAATTTACTTTCATCCATCGCGCCAGACATATCAATATCGACACTGCCCATGCCCTCCATACCGCAGGTTAGGGAAAGCCGGGCGTTTTGACCTGACATATCGAATGTTTTGTATTTGCAGTCATCCGCACCCTGCCCGCCAAAAAAATCAGCACCCGGCTTTTTGGCCTCCTCGGCAGACAGGCAAGATACGCTGGATGCGCCCTTAGCCATTTCCGACATAATCTGTTGCTTCTCTTTGACGCCTAAAGTCGGCACATCAATATTGGTGAATACAAACTGTGTTTCCCAACGTCCGGGTTTCATCGCAATAAAGCTATCGCTCGCCATTTCGGCACCGCGTTCTTGCTTGCTAATGACGCCGTCGCCGTCTCGGTCTGCGCTATGATCAGAGCATCCGGCGACAGAAAAAAAAGCAATAGCTACAAATAATTGATGGCGCATTCTAAAGTTCCCCTGACCCTAATTCTTCAATATGAATATGTCGCGATATCACCAAAAATGCAACGCAATTAGGAAACTATCGTTCCACGGGGGATGACATTTGGATTGGTATAGATCATATAGCGAACATGTCCGAACTTATTATACGCCGGGGACTAAGCGAACCCGAAACTGACGCAAGCTTTGTTCCGCACAAACCGACGCGTCCGGAAAAGGCCGAAGGGGGTCGGGCGTTCAAGCTGGTCAGTGATTATACGCCGGCTGGCGATCAACCGGCTGCGATTGCAGAACTGGTTGCTGGCGTAAACGAAGGCGACCGCGATCAAGTGCTTTTAGGGGTCACCGGTTCGGGCAAGACCTTTACAGTGGCAAAAGTAATCGAGGCGGTGCAACGTCCTGCGCTCATCCTCGCGCCAAACAAGATACTTGCTGCACAGCTTTACGGCGAATTCAAAAGCTTCTTTCCCGAAAATGCGGTCGAATATTTTGTCAGCTATTACGATTATTACCAACCAGAAGCCTATGTCGCACGGTCAGATACTTATATCGAAAAGGAAAGCTCGGTAAACGAGGCCATTGACCGGATGCGGCACAGCGCCACGCGGTCTTTGCTCGAACGCGATGATGTTATTATCGTTGCGTCCGTTTCCTGCCTATACGGTATCGGTTCGGTTGAAACCTATTCGGCAATGATCTTTGACCTTAAAAAAGGGCAAGTTGTCGATCAGGGTGAGATTGTTCGCAAGCTTGTTAGCCTACAATATAAACGCAACGATATGGGCTTTTCACGAGGCAATTTCCGTGTGCGCGGCGACAGCCTGGAAATTTTCCCGTCGCATTATGAGGACACCGCATGGCGGATCAGTTTCTTTGGCGATGATATCGAGGAGATTGTCGAATTTGACCCACTTACGGGCAAAAAAATCGTGTCGTTAGGGACTATCCGTGTCTATGCCAACAGCCACCATGTCACGCCTGGCCCGACGCTGAAACAAGCCATGGAGGCGATCAAATTTGAGCTGGAAGTTCGGCTAAAGGAACTGGTCGATGAAGGCAAATTGCTGGAGGCACAGCGACTGGAACAGCGAACCCATTTCGATCTGGAGATGATTGCGGCTACCGGAAGCTGTGCAGGGATCGAGAATTACTCACGGTTCCTGACGGGCCGTTTACCCGGCGAACCGCCACCGACTTTGTTTGAATATCTGCCTGACAACGCCTTGCTGTTCGTCGACGAAAGCCATGTCAGCATCGGTCAGATTAACGGCATGTCACGCGGCGATCACCGCCGTAAAATGACGCTCGCGGAATACGGCTTCAGGCTGCCCAGCTGCATCGACAACCGGCCTTTGCGGTTTAATGAATGGGAAGTGATGCGCCCGCAAACAACCTTTGTGTCGGCGACACCGGGCAATTGGGAGATGGAGCAGACCAGCGGCGTGTTTACCGAACAGGTCATCCGCCCCACTGGCTTGATTGACCCGCCGGTTGAAATCCGCCCGACCGAGGATCAGGTGCAGGACTGCATCAACGAATGTCGCAAGGTTGCCGCAGCCGGATACCGCACGCTGGTCACTACCCTGACCAAACGCATGGCCGAGGATTTGACCGAGTTCATGCACGAGGCGGGACTTCGCGTGCGGTATATGCACAGCGATGTCGAAACCCTCGAACGCATTGAGCTGATCCGTGATTTGCGGCTGGGTGTCTATGATGTGCTCGTTGGCATCAACCTGCTGCGCGAGGGGCTTGATATTCCCGAATGCGGATTGGTGACGATCCTTGATGCTGACAAAGAGGGGTTCCTGCGCAGCGAGACATCCTTGATCCAGACGATTGGCCGTGCCGCACGCAATGTCGACGGTCGCGTCATCCTTTATGCAGACCGCATGACCGGCAGCATGGAACGCGCAATAGGTGAAACCGACCGCAGGCGGGAAAAGCAAACTGCTTACAACCTGGAACACGGCATCACCCCCGAAACGATCAAGCGTTCGATCGGCGACATTATAGGCGATGTCAGCAACCGAGACTCCGTGCTTGTCGAGATCGAAGACGGACCTCAACACATGGTCGGCCACAACCTGCGCGCCTATATCGCCGATCTGGAGAAACAAATGCGCGCAGCAGCAGCCGATCTGGAATTTGAAACCGCAGGCCGCCTGCGCGACGAAATCCGGCAGCTAGAACAGAGCGAGCTAGGGATTCCGGTGGGGCAGCAGGTTGCAGGACCAGTGGGTCGATCAACCGAGGGCAAACCGGGAACCCGGAAGGGCCGCTTTGGTCGGGAGAGCAAGTTTAAGAAGCGCGGGCGTTAACGCAGTCCAGCGATAAGGTCGCCTATTGTATCGCGTTTACTCTTTGGTTTGACGGTTCCATAAGCAATGGCTCGGCTGCTCGCCTCCTTTGCTGCCGCTTTGTCGATATCAGCCATGAAGCCGTTCGAGAAACGGAGGGCAGGCCTTGCGGATATTTGGCCTGATGATTGAAGCGCAGATACCACTCGCACAGGCGCAGGCTTCTCCCATCCGCCCTGGCCACCGGTCAGTTCCGCCACCGCCTGCTTTACCTCGCGCTCCCCGCGCACTTTACCTGGATAGATAAAGCCGTGGACGGGCCAATGTGTAGTACCAAGACCCCCTAGCGAATCGAACCAGACGCGGACTTCGCTCCAGTCGCCGACGTCCGACACATCGATAACGCGAACGTCGTTTTCGATATGGCCACGGGTGCCATCGATCTGTGACCAGTTGGCGTGGCTCACCAATATCGTACGGCTGTCTATGATCCTGCGCACAGCCGCAACATGACCCAGGCGCATTCCGCCATAGGGCTTGAACGCCAACACCGCGCCGACCTTTGGCCGGCCACCTCGATCATAGCGGCCCGCAGCCTGATTCCACCAGGTATGCGCATCACCGCGTATCTCAACCCCAGAGACCGCCCGGGCAAAGGGCACGCATTGCAGCCCTTCGTTAAGGGCCGCTGCCGGTGAAGCGAGGATTAGGAGGGCGAGGAAAGCAAAGCGCATGGTATTTCCGCCCTAAGCAAAAAGGGCGAATACGCGGCTAAAGTTCATGGTTACCCAGTTTTAACTATTGGCCTAGTCACGCAAATCCGGCGGCGTTGCTTCGGCTGTCAGCATCGCAACCGCCTCATCAAGGTTCATGATCCGCTGGCCATCGCTGCCCAAGGTACGGATTGCGACCTTACCTTGCTCTGCTTCGCGCATACCGACCACGAAAAGATGCGGCACTTTGGCAAGGCTGTGTTCGCGCACTTTATAATTGATCTTTTCATTGCGGAAATCGGTCTCGACGCGGATGCCGGCGGCCTTCAGCTTGGCAGCAACCTGTGCGCCGTAGGAATCTGCCTCCGAAATAATCGGCGCCACCACAACCTGTACCGGAGCCAGCCAGACGGGGAAGCGCCCGGCATGGTGTTCTATCAATATGCCGATAAAGCGTTCGAACGTTCCGAGTATTGCCCGGTGCAGCATCACCGGACGGTGGCGGTTGCCATCTTCACCGACATAGCTTGCGTCAAGCCGTTCGGGCAGGACATAATCAAGCTGGATCGTTCCGCATTGCCATGTCCGCCCGATGGCATCGGTCAGGTGAAATTCGAGCTTGGGCGAATAAAATGCTCCCTCACCGGGCAGTTCTTCCCATTCATATTCGGGGCCTGAACGCCCGGCCAAATGTACAGCCTCACGCAGGTCATTTTCGGCACGGTCCCACATTTCGTCGGTCCCAAACCGCTTTTCGGGGCGTAGCGCGAGCTTGATTGCATAGCTTTCAAAGCCCAAATCCTTATAAACCTTGTCGAGCAAGTCACAGAACGTCCGCACTTCATCGACAATTTGGTCTTCGCGGCAAAAGATATGTCCGTCGTCCTGCGTCATCTGCCGAACGCGCATCAATCCGTGCAGCGCACCGTGGAGTTCGTTGCGGTGGCAGCATCCCATCTCTGCCATACGCAGCGGCAGATCGCGATAGGACTTGATCCCCTGACGGAAGATTAGCACGTGCGCGGGGCAGTTCATCGGTTTGAGCGCCATCAAATCGCTTGTACCGGTCAGGACAGGGCCGTCTTCCTCGGCATTCGGAATCTCGTCGGGAACGACAAACATATTCTCGCGGTATTTACCCCAGTGCCCAGAAGCCTCCCATTGTTTTGCGTCCATTAATTGCGGCGTCTTGACCTCGACATAACCGCCGCCGTCGATGGCGCGACGCATATAAGCCTCAAGCTCGCGCCAGATTAGATAGCCCTTTGGGTGCCAGAACACGGACCCGTGCGCCTCGGCCTGCAAATGGAACAGGTCCATTTCTTGGCCCAATTTGCGGTGATCGCGCTTTGCTGCTTCCTCAAGCCGCAGCAGATGCGCGTCAAGTTGCTTCTTATTCAGCCAGCCGGTACCGTATATCCGGGTTAGCTGCGCATTATTCTGATCCCCGCGCCAATATGCTCCCGACACACGCATCAGTTTGAAAGCCGACGGGTCAAGCTTTCCGGTCGAAGCCAAATGTGGCCCGCGGCACATATCCATCCAGTCATCGCCGGAATAGTATACTGTTAGTTCTTGCGTCTCAGGAAGCTGGCCTGCCCATTCCGCCTTGAAGCTTTCTCCGTTCTTGGTCCATGTCTCAATCAACTCGGCCCGACTTTTCACTTCACGGCGTAGTGGCTTGTCGGCTGCGATAATCTTGCGCATCTCCGCCTCGATCAGGGGAAGGTCCTCATCAGTAAACGGCCCGCGTGACGGGCTTGCAGCAAAGTCGTAATAAAAACCGTCATCGGTCGATGGGCCAAAGGTGATCTGCGTACCCGGAAATAGCGACTGTACCGCTTCGGCCATCACATGCGCAAAATCATGACGCGCTAGTTCAAGCGCGTCAGCCTCGTCCTTCACTGTCACCAGCGCCAGCGCGGCGTCACCCTCAAAAGGCCGCATGATATCACGCAGCTCTGCCCCAGAGCCATGGTCCACGCGCGCGGCAATCGCCGCCTTGGCAAGGCCAGGGCCAATCGCTGCGGCAATATCACCGGGGGTGGAACCAGGCGCAACTTCACGAATGGAGCCGTCGGGAAGGGTTATTTTGAACATTGTAGACATAAGCCAAGCCTATGCCTTGCCAATAGTCACACTGCAAGAGCGAGCTGTAGATGATGTGCCGCATGTCATTGCCGCGCAAAAGCGACACAAGAGACGAACTTTCATACTCAAACTGTCTCTTTTGTCGCTTTATTAACCGAAGGCCCCGCGTCACGAAACGCCGATTGCACCAGCTTCATATCCGGTCCGCACGCTACCGAGATTGATCCGCCACGAAGCACCCGCACAGTTGTGACACCGTTTATCGCACGGTCGATAGCATAATCAAACATCCTTTGCCGCCCCATTTCAACGGCTCTGTCCCAAGCCTTTGAAAAGCTTTCCGCGCCTTTACGTTCGCGCAACCGGTACGCAGAAGCCCGTCCCATCCCAATGGCCATTGCCGCTGGACCCACCGACCCCATTGCTTCAAGCGCCAGAATAAAGCGTTCCTGCTGCACCATGGACCAACCATTATATCGCCTCCGTACGTGAGGGACGGGAGTGAATTCAAGGGCTGTTCCTTAAAGAACAAGAACAAGCGGATCAGTAAGAATATGTGTCATGCAGCAGGAATAAATGGGGATGACTGAGTAGGAAAGTTGTTTTTGGTTTGTTCCGATTTAGGCGGTAATTCTGCTTGTAGAAAAGTAAAGCTTCCTTGACAATGCTGCGAGACGCATGTAAAGCTACCTTTACTAATAAATAAGGAACCTTGTCATGGCCAAATATAAAAGCCCCGCGATCCGCAGCTATCTCATCCGATTATTCGTGCTGATGTCGATCTACATCGTTACCCTGATCGCAGCCGTTACCGCGTTCAAATCGAACGCAGTTTCGGGCATCGCGGCATATGCGCTCGCTATTTTGCCAGCACTTCCCATCATTGGGGTGTTCTGGGCAGTAATGCGGTTGTTAGTGGAGGAGCCAGACGAGTTTCTTCGCATGCTCCACGTCCGGCAAAGCTTGGTCGCAACCGGATTTTGCTTAACCGTCATGACCGTGTGGGAGTTCCTTCAGAATTTCGATCTGGTTCCGCCGGGCAATGGCGGATTTGGCGCTGCGTTTTTCTGGTTCATGGGGTTATTTGTCGGAGCGATTTATAACAAGCTCACGCTTGGTGTTGCTGGCTATAACTGCAAATGAAAAACCGCCTGAAAGTTCTGCGCGCTGCGCGTGACTGGAGCCAGCAGGATCTGGCCGAAGCGCTCGGTGTGTCGCGACAATCGGTAAACGCCATCGAGACCGGCAAATATGACCCATCATTGCCGCTCGCTTTCCGGATTGCCGATGTTTTTGGTACATCTATCGAAGAGATATTTTCCCGCGAATAACGCGTAACCACAATATTTTAACAAGGAACCAGACACATGTTTGCCCAAATCAGGAAATCACCATTCGCGGTCGCTTCGGCAATTTTTATCTCGGTGTTTACCGTCGATAGCGCCAATGCCGATAGCGTTGCCGCTGCCATTGCCGATACTGGCAAATCCTGTTCCATTGCAGATACCGGGGTGCGGGATGCCGCCAAAGCAGAGGGTAAACGTTTCAGCGTCGTGATTGAGGGACCTGATGGCAAGGATGTGCATGACGTCATCCTGATCCCCGGTCTTTCAACGCCGCGTGATGTTTGGGACCGCACGGTCACCGGCTTAGCCAGATGTTACCGCATTCACACCGTCCAGATACGCGGTTTTGGTGATGATGCCGGGATCAATGCTGATGGCCCCATACTTGAACCGTTCGTCAAAGAACTGGCCGATTATATTGACGATGAAATTATCGACAGGGGCCGCGGCAAACCAGTGATCGTCGGCCATTCGCTTGGCGGGTTATCCGCACTTATGATCGGTGCACGCTATCCCGATGTGACCAGTGGGATATTTGTGGTCGACGCCCTGCCTTTTATCGGTACTTTGTTCAATCCTGCGGCCACGGTCGATAATGTAAGGCCACAAGCGCAAGCAATGGCGGCGATGATGCGCGCTGCAAAACCACAGCCCGAACCCAAAGACGCCGATCCTGGTGCGAACAGCATGGCGGGTTTCTATTCAAACACGGTAGCAGGCAGGACGGCTATAGCCCGGTGGATCCGGGCATCTGACCCTCGTGTGTCGGCGCAGGCATTGTTCGATGATATGACAACCGATATGCGGAGCGAGCTCCCCAAGATTAAAGCGCCATTGGGCTTGCTCTATGCGCAAGATGATAGCGCGATGACACCCGAAGCCGCCGAGAAAGCTTTTGTCCCGCAATATGCCGGAACACCGGTTTTTGACGCGAGGATGGTTTCGGGCAGCCGACATTTCATCATGCTCGATCAACCCGGAAAATTCGTACAAGAACTCGAAGCTTTTTTGACGACCATATTTGATTACGGGAAAGAGGGCGCGTCGCTTAAACCGCTTCCTTGACAAACAAAGGTACTTTCCCCCATCTGGTGCTTCTCAGGGAGTGCATACGCATATGGATCAGGAAACTACCGGCCAAGCTTCTGGACGCGCACCAAGTGCATTCCAGTTTCACGGAACTTGGCAGGAGTTTGCCGGGATCGCATTTCCCAATCTGTTGCTGACCATCGTAACGCTAGGCATTTACCGGTTCTGGGCGACAACGCGGGAACGCGAATATCTGTGGTCCAAAACCGATTTCATCGACGAACGGCTCGAATGGACCGGTCGCGGAATTGAACTGTTCATTGGTTTTCTGATGGCGTTTTTTTTGATTGGCCTTCCCTTGATATTCCTGCAATTCGGCGTGCAGGCGCTATCTTTACAAGGGTATCCAGTGGTCGCCGGGATTTTAGGCGTCTTTGCCTTCCTCCTTATCTTCTACCTTGGCGGCGTCGCGCGGTTTCGGGCGCTCCGTTACAGACTTAGTCGAACCTATTGGCGCGGCATTCGCGGGGGCAGCGATGATCCCGGCTTCACATTCGGTCTTTCCTATATGTGGAAGACGATTGCGGGATGGATACCGATTTTCCTGATGGTGCCCTGGTCGATGATTTCATTGTGGAATGAACGGTGGAGCAAGATGAGTTTCGGGCCGTATACATTCACGTCAGATGCGCAGTGGACCGATCTGATGAAGCGCTATCTGCTGTTCTATCTGGTGCCATTCTTGCTCGTTGTCGGCGGGATTATTGCCGGGGTCGGTGTTGCTGCATCGGGCGGCAATGCCGATCAAATGGGTGCGGGTGCCGGGATTGCATTTGGCATCTATATACTCTTTGTTGTGCTTGCCTTTTACATCCTGCTTCCGATTGCATCGCTGATGTTCTTCAGCAAATTTTACCGTGTTGCAGTGGGCGGTCTGCGTCTGCATAATCTGGAATTTGAATTCAAGGCACGTGCGCCTGACTGGATCCTGTTCTGGCTTGCTAATATGGCGATCGCTATCTGCACTTTGGGTATCGGCTATATCTTTTTACCCTATCGCAACTGGAAATTCTTTGTGACGCATATGGAGGTGTACGGCGAAGTTAATCTCGATGATTTGACCCAGTCAAAAACCGCCAGCCCGACACAAGGCGAGGGTTTACTTGATGCGTTTGATGTGGGGGCGATCTAAGCCGTGACAGGATTTTTCTCCGCCTGGCATTTTGACGGTCAAAGCGCAGTTAGGCGCAAGGTCGAGATCCAGACAATTGGCGCAAATTTTTACCTGCTCGAACGCGAACAGCGGCATGGTCCCTTTGCCTTTTGCGACCTGAGTTATGTCGGTGAACAGGGAAATGCTGCGGTCTACACCCATCCCGAACGTGACGGTTGGCGTTTGGGGCTATCGGGTCCGGTGCCAACCGAGCTTGCAGCGTTTTTGCCTGTAAAGCGCAAATATGGCGGGATGATCGACCGGCTTGGATTGGGACCAGCAACCATTACTTTTGCCGTAGTTAGTGCCGTGGTCGTAGCCGTGGTCCTGCTGACCCCGCAATGGCTTGCGCCGCTCATTCCGTCTAGTTTTGAAAAGACAATGGGCGATACACTCGTCGGAGATTTTGGCGGCCGGTTTTGCAGCACCGAAAAAGGCACAAAAGCCCTTAACAAATTGGTCGCATCGCTTGATGACAACCCGAAGGATTTGCAGGTTGAGGTTGCCAAGATCGACATGATTAACGCGGTCGCCCTGCCCGGGAATAAAGTCATCTTGTTCGACGGCCTTGTCAAACAAGCCAATTCACCCGATGAAGTCGCGGGTGTTCTTGCACATGAAATGGGGCATGTCCGCGAACGCCATGTGATGCAGTCATTGCTCAGGCAAATGGGATTGTCGCTGGTGCTAGGCGGGCTGGACGGTAATAGCTCTGGTTTACTCAATGGCGCGCTATCGATGAGTTATAGCAGATCATCGGAAAGTGATGCGGACGCGCATTCAATGAAGGCGATGAAAAAAGCCGGTATCTCCCCCATTGCAACTGCTGATTTCTTCAAACGTCTGGCGGCAATGGATGGTAGTGAGAATATTGAGGCCAATAGCGTTGCTGGATATATGTCGAGCCATCCGCTGTCGCTGGAGCGCAAAAAGAAATTTGAGCGCAGTTTGGAAAAAGGCCGCAATTACAAGCCTGCCTTAACCAGCGACGAATGGATTGAACTCAAGACAATGTGTACGCAAGATAAGAAAGCGAAATCCGGTTTCGGATTTGAATTCGAATAATAAGGATGAAGATATGATTGCCCGCCTGTTTACCGATCACCCGCGTAGTGTTGACGAAAACTATATCGAGCATTTTGTCGTCGCCAGCGGTTTTGCACTCGCAATGATATGGGGTGGATTGCGGGTGTTGGTGCACGCTGTGGTACCGGGTCTTTGCATCACAGCAGGCAGCAGTACAATTAAGCTGCTAAACGCCCGGATGGTCGAGCAGCGCGAAAAGAAGCGCGATAGCGTCGCCGAGATGCACTGCTGCGAATGGATCATTTGAACAACCCAGAAACGCCGCCGGAACATCTGACCCGCGCTGATGGTGTGCGGATTGCGTTTCGCCGCGTTGGTTCTTCCAAAAAATCTTTAGGTCCAACGATTGTTTTTCTGCCCGGTTATATGTCCGATATGCAGGGGTCAAAGGCGTTGGCGCTGGAGGCATGGGCGATCAAACATAACCGCGTGATGCTGCGCCTTGATTATTCGGGGTGCGGGCAAAGCGACGGCGTATTCGCCGACAGCACGTTCGGGATTTGGCGTGATGATGTGCTGTTTGCCATAGAGATGCTCGTGCGCGGGCCAGTGTTGCTCATCGGATCGTCCATGGGTGGTTGGTTGATGCTGATGGTAGCGCAGGCTTTGGGAAGCCAGGTAGCAGGGATGATCGGCATTGCCGCGGCGCCCGATTTTACCAATTGGGGTTTTGGCCCACAAGAGATCGCAACAATCGAACGCGATGGCGTGCTGCTCTCCCCCAATCCTTACGGCCCCGAACCAACCCCGACCTATCGTGCGCTTTATCGTTCGGGCAAAGCACTCGAAATGCTGGACGGCGAGATTGCCCTTCATTGCCCGGTCCGCTTGTTACAGGGGCAGCAAGATACAGACGTACCATGGAAAATCGCACTCAAGCTGGCCACAGCGCTTCGTTCATCCGATGTCCAGTTGATGCTGGTTAAAGACGGCGATCACCGGTTATCGCGCGACACCGACATCGCATTGCTGTTGGATATCATTGCGCGCTTTCCCGTTTAAGGAAACCTATGCTGCTGCCCCTGTTCTTTCTTATACAATCCGCACCTGTTGCGGCCAAACCCTTGCCAACCATAAAAGAGTTACGGTATGAAGAATGTATAACACTTGCGATCAAAAACCCGGCTGACGGCTTGGTTGAGGCGGGTATCTGGATCAAAGAAAATGGTGGCTATTTGGCGGTGCACTGCCTTGCAACGTCACTCGCCACAGACTTCAAATTTACAGACGCAGCGCCGCTGTTTGTGAAAGCAGCCAAAGGAGCAGAGGCCGCCAAAGATACCCGTTCTGCGAAATTCTGGGCGCAGGCTGGCAATGCCGATATCGCCGCCGATCAGCCGCTCGATGCGCTAACCAGTCTTGATGCTGCCCTTGCTTCGACCGGTTTAACCAACCCCGAGCGCGGGGATGCGTTGATCGACAAGGCCCGCGCGCTGGTCGGGGCGGGTCGCGAAAAAGATGCCGGTGGAGTGCTGTCTGAGGCCCGTAAACTGGCGCCTGAAAACAGCACGGGCTTTCTGCTTTCGGCGACTCTAGCGCGCAGGCTGGGATCACTTGTTGAAGCGCAAAGCCTGATTACCACCGCGGCCGTATTGAGCCCATACGAGCCCGCAATACCCTTAGAAGCTGGCAACATCGCCGCCGCCGCTGGCAATGAAGCAGCAGCCCGGCGCGCATGGGAGCAAGTGTTAAAGATAGCGCCCAATAGCCGCCAAGCGGTGACAGCTAGGTCAAGGTTAACCGCCATGTCCGCCGACAAAGCCCCGCCACCGGCATCTGATGTAATATCCAGATAATAACAGTACCGCTAGAGTCAGGGCCTAGACAGAGTTTCTTATGCTATTCATTAATTGAGATAATATTCCACCGTTGTCACCACACGAACCTTTTTATACGGTGTATCCGATACGCCCCATTCGCCGCCATTCGCATCCCCGTCGCGACCCGTGACTTCGAAATAGCCTTGGCTTGCCGATTTGATGCTGCCCACACCAGTGCCGCTGTCCTTGGCGAATTGTTCGGCGGACTTGCGGGCGTCTTTGGTCGCTTCGGCAATCATCGGCGGTTTGACGGAATTGAGCTTTGTATAGGTAAAGCTCATGCCCGAACCTTCCTCCAACTCCACGCCGCTTTTCACCAGATCGAACTGCCGCGTAATCGCCGCCTGTGCCTTTTTGATATCGGTGGTGCGCAACGACATACGCTGTTTCACGGTATAGAGCGTCGTTCCGTTGGAATCGGTATATTGCGATACATTGGCGCCCGTTGGCTGGATCGCGCCTGCATCAAAACCAAGCGAGGTGAAAAAGCTGCGGATCGATTTCGTATCGGTATCGGCCTTGGTTTGCGCCGATTGCAGGTCGCCTGCTTTGGCGGCATAGGCAATTGTCCATGTCGCGAGATCGGCGGTTACATTGCGCTCGGCAAGTCCCTTGACCGTCACTGCGCGGTCGGCTTGTTTCATCCGTACCAGACCGTCACCCATCAAATAGCCACCGATCACCAACCCACCCGCGAGCAACGCCGACCCCGCAAGCCATGCCGTGCCTTGGTTGCCCGTCAGCCGCGACAGCCAATTGCCGTCTTCACGTGCCGTTTTAACATTTTCACTCATTATTCGCTCCCTTTTGGTTGGAAGCCCGTTGCTGCATCTTGTAACCGTGCGCACTCAGGCTCATGTTCAACTTACCCGATCACGGAAGTGCGCTTGCAACGATGAACCGTGTATGAATAGAGATGAACGGAGTTTAGAACATGATGAAATACCTCCACACCATGATCCGCGTATCTGATCCAGTCGCGACGATTGCGTTTTTTGATCTACTCGGCCTGAAAGAGCTCAAGCGTTTTGATAACGACGCCGGGCGGTTCACCCTAATTTTTCTCGCGGCACCCGGTGATGAAGATGCCCAGGTTGAACTGACCCATAACTGGGATGAAAGCGGATACGGCGAAGGCCGCAATTTCGGGCATTTGGCGTATAAAGTCGATGACATCTATGCAACGTGCCAGCGGTTGAGCGACGGCGGCGTTACCATCAACCGT
Organism: Sphingomonadales bacterium; assembly: GCA_043760355.1. Classification (GTDB taxonomy): domain Bacteria; phylum Pseudomonadota; class Alphaproteobacteria; order Sphingomonadales; family Sphingomonadaceae; genus Sphingorhabdus_B. Next base: position 2,490 of record JAYUPC010000133.1, on the reverse strand, counting down.
CCGCCACGCGATGGGCATATGGCGTTCGTGCGCAGCCCGGATAACATCTCGGTGGAATTGCTACAGGCCGGCGCTTCGTTACCCCCTCAAGAACCGTGGGTGAGCATGGCGAACACGGGAAAATGGTAGCATGAGCATCGAAGTTGTCCGCATCCCGGTCCTTACCGACAATTACATCTGGCTGGTCCGCGAAAATACCTCTGGCGAAGTTATGGTAGTTGACCCTGCTGTCGCCGAACCTGTGCTTGCCAAAGCAGACGAGCTGGGTTGGAAGATTACGCAGATTTGGAACACGCACTGGCACCCCGATCATACCGGCGGCAATGCGGCGATCAAGGCCGCGACCGGTTGCATCATCACTGGTCCAGCCGCTGAAGCAGAACGCATTCCAACGCTCGATATATTGGTGTCGGGCGGCGATATTGTGAGGTTCGGAACAACTAAGGCGACCGTGATCGATGTCCCTGCCCACACCGCCGGGCATATCGCGTTTCATTTTGACTATGAAGGCATTGCGTTTGTTGGCGATACACTGTTCGCAATGGGATGCGGACGGTTATTTGAAGGAACAGCGGCGCAAATGTATGATAATATGCGCAAGTTAGAGGCGCTGGGCGATAATACTGTGATCTACTGCGCGCACGAATATACACAAAGCAATGGCCGGTTCGCCTTGACCGTTGAACCCGGTAATGCAGCATTGGTGGAGCGGATGGCAGAAGTGGATGCCAAACGTTTGAAGGGAGTGCCTACTGTGCCAACGACGATTGCATTGGAACGCGCCACCAACCCGTTCATGCGCGCGCGCAGTGCCGAGGAGTTGGCGGAACGGCGAACGGCGAAGGACGCGGCTTAGGTCACAAACAAAAGCGTTGTCATGATGTTATGCTTTGAATGTCAACATAACATAGGCTGTGTTGGCATTCAGAACAGACCTTTCAGAAAAACACTGCGTCATTCCCGCGAAGGCGGGAATCCATCGCCTGAGCTAGAATTTTACTACACGCTTGCTGAATTTTGAAATGTTAGGTGATGGATTCCCGCCTTCGCGGGAATGACGAAGCTTATTATTATCATGACGTTATGTTCTGAATGTCAACATAACATAGGATCACAAACTCTTCAATTAAAGGCACGTTGTTTATATTACTATTCTAACCTCAATCACATCTCCCGCGACCAAATCCTCTGCTTTGCGGACACTGGCTTTCACGGGGAGCATATAGCCGCCAACATCTTTGGCCGGGAAGATCGATGTTGCCCAGCTGGTGTCACCGATTGTTGCAGTGACTTTCATTGACCCGAAGCCGCGAGCCTTGCCGCCCTCCAATCGGCGCATAATCGCCGTCGCCTTGACCGCATCCCCGGCCTCGCCGTCGATAGTGATGAAATGCCAACTGGCCGGAGCCTTGTCAGTAGTCCAAAGCCACAGGGGTCCTGTGAGGTGGACGGTTTCGGTCACTTTGAAAACTTACCGTGTGTGCCGCCGCACGGGCACCGGGATGTTACAAATATCCGCGCCTCCGGCTGGCGTCAGGAAAAACGGGTCGCGGCGGTTGGCGCGGGCATCGGCGTATTTGGCGAAACTGGTGCTTTCCGTGCTCAGATATTCATAAGTCGGAAGCGGTTTGTCATTCCCCATCTGGCTCATCAGGCTGACCGAAAGTATTTTGGTTCGCTCCTCAGGCGTTTGATAGAAACCCAGCGCACCCGTGCCACGCGGCAGCGAAGACATATGCTCCATCCCCTCAATAATCCGCCCCACCAAAGCAATATTGCGGTCCAGATGGCGCGGCGCATGGCCGATAACGGTGTAGAGTTCCGCACCGGTGCCAGTATCGGGAGAAAGATTGCGGCCTACACCAACCATGCCGTAGCAGTGAGTTGGCCACATACTGCCATCCGGCCATTGTCCACGTTTCCGCTTTTTCACTTCCCGATATCCAACGGGCCAGTCGTTAAAAAAACCAGCTCCTTGCGCGTAATTATCGCGGTAATTGTCGTGTAATATCTGGATTACCGCATGATCTCGTTGATTGACCGTGAAATACTTTGCCTTGGAAACATACGCACTCTCCGGCACAGTCTCCAAACCGTCAGGCAACTTCTTTGCCTTGACCGGATCATCACCATCGGGATCACCCCATTGCGTCACATAATTGTCCTGCACGCGCACGATTGCCAGACCATCCCACCAATGCGCCGCCGCCAGCTTGCGGATGTTACCCACCCAGCCTTGCGAAAAAGGCGCAGGCATTAACTGGATAACAACATTACGCGGCCTGCCCTTCGCATCGGGCGCGAGTTCCATGAACAGCAAATCATTGGGGTCAATCGCCACCCAATCGCTCGGCGGAGCAGCAGCCACTATCTCGCCGGGTGCCGGAAAGCCCTTTGGCACCTCCGCAGTGGCACCCATCAGCGCAAAAGAAAGGATCGAAACGGCACAAGCGAGAACATATTTTTTCATAAGCCATATGCTAACAACAA
>JAYUPC010000132.1:0-9095 GCA_043760355.1 Sphingomonadales bacterium | reverse complement strand
GCTCGCCAGTGTACGCCAACCCTGGATCGATGCCGCCATACTGGCGCGTGATGCGTGGTTCGGGGGAAAGGTGGCGGCGTGAGGACGTGTTGGAATGGTTAAGGCGGTGCTGGCTTTTGCTTCGTAAAAGCAAATAAGACAAAAAGGTAAAAAGGAAGAAGATGATGCAATCAGACGCTCATCCCATTTTATCATTTTTCCTTATTGTCTTTTATGAACCGAGGCACAGGGCTGATATCGCGTGAAACCAAATGGCACAAATGGCACAAATGTCGCTGCATGTAGCTACGAAGGAAAAGGAGTTTGATGTTGGGCGAATAAGGAACGGCACCCTAAAAACTCTGCAAGAAAACAACGGCTTTCCTATAATGCAAAGCTATCATAGGATACTAAAATGACCATAACAAAATCCATAATTCACATGTGCGTCGCAGCTATCGGCGCGGCCTTCACCGTCAGCGCCCCGGTATATGCAGCCAAAGAGATATTGGATTTGAAACCTAGCTCTGCGTGGAATGTCAATTATGACGTTGATCGCTGCGTGATGGGCAGGGCATTTGGCGAAAGCGACCAACAGGTGCTTTTGATGTTTGAAAGCTATGCCCCAGGTGAAGCGTTCAAACTTTCACTCGCCGGTAAGCCTGTGAAATTCAATGAGATGAACGGCGAGGCGACCTTAAAATTCGGGCCGGATGAAAACGAACGGAAATATACCTTCACACCCGGAACACTGGGCAAAGACAACCCAGCCGTTTTCTTTAGCACTGTTATGATTGAAGGGTTGAACGATGACCAAATCAAACTGCTGATGTCTAACCCGCAATACAGATGGGAACCGATGGGCAGCGCGCGTGAGGCCGCAATAAAAATGGTCTCGATCAAGGGGCCGTTTCGCAAAAACCTTGCTCTACACATTAACGGGTTGGCAAAACCGTTCGCCGCGCTGCGCGCATGTACCGATAGCCTTGCAGCGTCTTGGGGAGTTGATATTGCCAAACATACGCGACTGAAACGTGTGTTAACTCCGACGAAATCTCCCAGCACCTGGATCGTCAGCAAGGATTATCCTGAAAAAATGCTGATGGAAGGCAAACGATCGATCATCCAGTTTCGCCTGATGGTGGACATTGCAGGCAATCCAACCAGCTGCCATATCCAGCAATCAAACCGGTTAAAGGAATTTGACGACACGGTATGCCGCGCATTGATGAAGCGGGCGCGATTTGAGCCTGCGCTAGCTGAAGATGGAACGCCGATTGCATCCTATTATGTAGAAAGCGTATTTTTCCAATTACCGGGCTGATCGCCCATATTGCAGCAAATGCTATCTTAAGGAGCGATCAAATCGGCGGGCATCATCGGCTCGCTCAGCACCTTTTCCATGCGGACCCAGCGTTCTGCATTATCGGGATTTCCGTGCTCGATAAACCCGCGCACCAGATCCTTGCCCCAGCCATAATTGATAACATAGCTGCGGTAATGGTCGGTAAAGCCCACGGACTGTTCGGCTCGGGCAGGGGAGAGCAGCATGTAACGCTGGCTCAGCTCGACCGCCTTGGCACGGGTGATGTCTCCGTCCAGATACATTTTGGCAATCGTCAACCGCGCGTCGCTCAGCGCCTCTGTCGCGGCCTGCATATCATAATATGCCTTTGCCGTTTTGGGGTTCAACCCGGCAAGCGGATAGAGAACATCACGTTCGAAGGCGAGCTTCTCTTTACCCGGAAACGCCAGGTCGATGCCGTAATTGGCCGACCCTTCGGAGATCACACTTTGCGGGCTGTAAAGCGGATTGACCTGATATTCACTCCAGTGGTTCTGGTTCACCAACTTGTTCTCGATCATCAGGTTCAGGACATGGTGCCCGGGATAACCTTCATGACATCCCAGATCGACCGCACGGCTGATGCGGATCGGAAGGTCGGTATTAACCTGAATCAGGCTCTTATAATTGCCCTTGTAATAATTATAGCCGCCCCATGGTTTGTTCTTCACAAATTCCAAAGTGAAGCTTTCACCCTCTGGCAAAGCAATATGCGCGGCGGTCCTTTTGCGGCATTCGGCTATTGCGGCATCAAACACGGGTTTCAACTTGGCGGCTGGAATAACGTAGCGATCATTGAATTTATCAACCCGCACGGCAAGCGCCCCTTTGCCCGGAATGAGTTTTTCGAGGCGGGCGAGAATGGGGTCGAAATAGGAAAGCGGCTTGAGTGTCGGGGTGGTCGAAAACAGACCTTGTGCTTCATCGTTAAAGCTGAACTTTTTACCGCCGATCATTTGGAGTTTGGTGACTGCCGCCTGCAATTGTCCCTTCATCATTCCGGCTCTGGAAAGGTCAGGACCAGAACGAAGATGGGGCAGTATTTCGCCGTTGATTTGACGGATCATTTCACCAGCCGCAATTACCAGTCGCTCTTTACTGCGCGGATTGGCAGCCGCCTGCAGCTTTTTAGTTTCGGGGCCATAATAGGCGTCAACATATTCGGGGTCATATGTTCCAGCTTCCAAGGTCAGCGCGAGGAAGACGTCACCCATTTCCGCAAGTTTTTGTTCAGGGGTCAGCTCTGGCTTCGACATCCCCGAGTTCTGCATTATGCCGTTTTGTGGCGGAACTGTGATGCCAGATGTTTTCATGGGCGGCGGCGTTTGGGCGGTTGCTGTACCTGCAATACCAAACACAACCGACACCAGCATTATGCGCATCAACGTCATATTATTTCTCATCAAACGTGGTGGATTTGCCTTTTGGACCAGAGGCCCACAATATTCCGTACCCTGCAAGTGCCGATGCGAGTGATCCCATCAACACGCCGATCTTCACCGCATCAGCCTGTGCCGTATCGGCAAAGGCCAAGCCGCCGATGAACAAGCTCATGGTAAAGCCAATTCCGCAGAGCAACGACACGCCGTATACCTGCACCCAATTTGCATCCTTTGGTCGGACTGCCAACCCTAATTTAACAGCCACCCACACGCTGCCAAAAATTCCGAGCTGTTTGCCAAGGAACAGCCCCACCGCAATACCAAGCGGTAAAGGCGTAACCAGCGAGGCAACACTGACACCCTCCAACGAAACGCCTGCATTGGCAAAACCGAACACGGGCACGATGAAAAATGCAACTGGCTTGACCAGCGCATGTTCCAGACGGTGCAGCGCTGAATCTTCTGCATCGGGGGCGGCGAGGGTACGGCGGAACGGAATGGCGAAGGCCGCCATTACGCCAGCAATTGTGGTGTGCACGCCTGTCAGTAAAGTTGCATACCACAATAAGGCCGCCAAAATAAGATATGGCCAGAGTGCATTCACCTTGAACCTGTTTAGCACCATCATCGCAATCCAGAGCAGGGCGGCAGCGACGAGTGCTGCTGTATTGAGTTCGGAGGTGTAGAATACGGCAATAATTGCCACCGCACCTATATCGTCCACGATAGCCACCGTCGTCAGGAACAGCTTGAGCGAAGCCGGAGCCCTGCTCCCGAGCAGCGCCAATACGCCTATGGCAAAAGCAATATCAGTCGCTGCTGGTATCGCCCAACCGCGTATCAATACGGGATCGTTTCCGACGACGCCCAAATAGATGGCAGCAGGGACAACCATCCCCGCAGCTGCAGCAATCACTGGCAAACGGCGGTCGGCCCAAGTGGACAAATGCCCGTCAACAAATTCACGCTTGATTTCCAACCCGACAAGAAAAAAGAAGATCGCCATTAGAGCATCGTTGATCCACAAATGGACTGTCATAGCTCCAATTTTATGGCTTAATACGGGCCCTGTAACATAATGTATGAAATGAAAATAGGCGCTCGCAAACGACGAATTTGCAATTATCATGGCAATGCAAGCGGCGAACATTAGACTGATCCCCCCTGCTGCTTCGCTGCGCAAAAATTCCCGCAGAGCAGATGCAATAGAAGCAAATCTTATCATTTCTTGCATGACTTAGCTATGACGGAGGACGGGTTCATTATCAAGCAATACAAGGGGCAAGAATCCAGAAACCAAAAACCTTGCATCATGATGTTTGGATACGCTATCTCATGCAAATAAAGGGGGGTCTGCGATGGCAGCTTTGTACAAAAATTGCATATTACTTTGATCGGAAATGGTCATGTCAGATAGACAATGTCCAGATCTGACGGAGGGGCAAAAAGATTGCTTACGTCTTGTAAGCGATCATTTCACTTCAAAGGAAATTGCTCGTCAACTGGGCATTTCACACTTCACTGTAGACCAGCGCCTAAATGCCGCCCGCAAAAAATTGAATGCTGCAAACCGGACTGACGCAGCGAAGCTTTTTGCTTCAATGGAAGAAGGCTACATATACGAGTGTTTAGTATACCAACCGCATCCCGTTGCCAATAACTTCGATCCGCTTACTTTGGACACGTCACCCAGACAGGTGGGGCAGAATGAAGTTGAAAATACCGGCTCGAATATCTTTTCTACATTGGCCAACAAGGCCGAACATAAAAGTGGTTTCGTTCAGATACGATCATTTCTTTCTGTCCCGCCAATGGGGGGGGCACGGCATGATTTAACAAAGAAAAGGGTTATCTTTAGTGCACTGAATATCGCGTTTTATGCGACCATCACGGTATCAATCCTCATACTCGTCCTAACAGGAGTAATGCGGATGATCGGATGAGTGTCATTGTAAACGGGCTGTGTATGGGGATCGACAGAGACCAAGGAGACACAAATGATTACTATCCAGCATGAAGCAGCAGAAAAACTGGCAACCGATATTCGCTTAACCCATGTGGCAATCGATGACGCTTTAGCCAATATTGCAGCACTAACCAATTCCATGATTGATGTATGTCGCGTATCCGATGTGCCCCCTGCGGCTAGCCAAGCCGCTATCGAGCATGTCACTCTTGGCCTTAGTAATATGGTACAGGCGCGCAAAGGATTTGTCAGCGCACACCGTAAAATTGCCCAAGTGCAAGGGGTGAGTAATTTACAAGAAATCAATTTTGGCTGCACGGGACCAGGACTAGTCTCCAAACCTAATGGAAAAAGAGCAGCTCGAATGGACAGTCTTTCTCTTTGTATTGTTAGCAATTGAGCTTACAGCTTTGACCTGATGTAGGTCGCAAGGTTAGGTCAAAGTATGTATTTTTTACCAATCGTTTTTATGATCATGTTCGTTCTTTGTTCCGTTTATGCGAGTATTTGGGGAGGCAGAACAGGGCGGGTTGGAGCAATAATATTTATTTCTGCTACCGCATTTACGGACATTGCGGCACGATATAATCCATCTTGGGCTTCTACTTCTTACGGGGTGCTATTAGTTGATACGGCTTGCTTAGTGGGATTAGTTATACTCGCACTTCGCACCAACCGCCATTGGCCGATTTGGGCTCTTGGATTTCAAACAGCTGCTGTTGCAACGCACTTAGCAACAATAGCTGCGCCAGATATCTTACCAAAGGTGTATCAAGCGATAGCCGCATTCTGGAGCATACCGATATTGGCAGCGATGGTCACTGGAACGACACTCGATTGGCAGCATAGCCAGCGGGCTTAAGCGAAATCTTTTTAACTTTATTGGCTGCGATCACTTGATGCGCGGTTTGGGAGCGGCTGTGCTGTGGATGGCATGTTCTACTGGGTGGAGTTTTGGCAGCGTGAATTGTTGTTATTCAGCGCGATCTGGTTTTTGATCGGAGCGCTGGATGATTTTATGATTGATGCTATCTGGGGCGTACGGTACATTTATCGGCGGTACAGATACTACCGGCACATGCCGCCGATGCAGATTGATCGACTGCCCGCTCCTGCAGAGCCCGGCTTGCTCGCGATCTTCGTTGCTACTTGGAATGAGTCCGCGGTAATTGAGGAAATGCTTCGCAATTGTCATTATTGCTGGCATGGTAATGGCAGCAATTACCGCATCTATGTTGGCTGCTACCCCAACGACAATGCAGGCATTGCAGCAATCATGCGTGCTTCGCAGCTAGGATTCAATATCAGGTTGGTACTTTGTTTGCAGCCAGGTCCAACCACAAAAGCAGATTGCCTCAACCGTCTTTGGCAAGCATTGGTCAACGATGAGCTAAGTGAAGGCAGGAAGTCCAAAGCGATCATCCTGCACGATGCCGAGGATATGGTGCATCCCGACGAGCTCAAGCTTTATGATCGCTTAATTGAGCGCAACCAAATTGTGCAGTTGCCCGTTGTTCCTGTTCGCGTTCCCGGATCTCCATGGGTCAGCGGTCATTATCTTGACGAATTTGCTGAAGCGCACGGCAAGTCTCTGGTCGTGCGCGAAGCGGTTGGTGCCGCTTTGCCACTTGCCGGGGTGGGATGCGCTATTGACCGCAATATCTTGGGTCTAATCGCGCTCGCTAACCACCATCAACCGTTTGATAGCAGCAGCCTGACCGAAGATTATGAGCTGGGTTTGCGGATAGGGGCGATGGGAGGAAAAACTATATTAGCACGCGTGCTTGATGAACGCGGAGAGATTATCGGAACCAGAGCCTGCTTTCCAAGCACAATAGGCACTGCTGTTCGGCAAAAAGCACGCTGGTTGACAGGTATTGCCTTGGCAGGGTGGGACAGGCTTGGCTGGCAAGGCGATTTGGCTGAATATTGGATGTTGTTGCGTGACAGGCGGGCGATCTTAGGTGCAGTAGTGCTTTGTACTGCGTATTTGTGCATGATCTTAACAGGAATATTGATATTTGGAAAATTGATAAATGCACATATTTTGCTTCCTCAACCGCTAGTAACTGAGCAATTACTTTGGATTAACTTAGGATTCCTGCTCTGGCGTTTGTTCGTTAGAGCCGCGTTTGTTGCCGATCTTTATGGTCCTTGGGAAGCATTACTTTCTATACCGCGAACCTTTGTTGCCAATATCATTAGTATATTGGCCGCACGTCGGGCTTGTTTTGGGTATGTGCGCCATTGTTTTGGTGGCAGGCTGATATGGGATAAAACAGCTCATGAGCATTTTCCCAAAAAGTCAGTCCATCAAGGAAATTTAAATTAATGTCATCTCGCTATAAAGCAAGGGGCAAACCGTTGAGGTTTATTATTCTCATACTCGCGACATGGTTTTTTGCGCGCACTGTGCAGTATAATCTGAATAATAAGGCGCTAGCCATAAGCTCTCCACAAATAGCCGCCTCCCAGAGTTTAAAGCAGAAAATAGGGATGCTTGCATACAGGCAAAGCCAAACAAATCCCGTATCAAAATCTGTTATGAGGAGTTCCGAAATAACGTTTTGGCCCGGAACGGAGGTCACGCCCGAAAACACCTTGGCTGCAAAAAGCAAGCATCGTCAAATGATCGCGTTAATGCCAATTTTATTTACTAAACCATCGATATCTTTTCTCTCAAACCCTCTTGATCAGGAAAATAGGAACTTGCATTTGAAAGGAATAGCGCCGCCGTCCCCTTATTACGTTAAACCAAGAGCAAGTGTTTATGGATATAATTTCTGGCGACGGGCCGGAAGCGTCAATGGTTTGGCGCCAGCATCACAATATGGCGGTGGCCAATCAGGATTAATCGGAACCTATAGATTAGGCGAAAGCGAGAATACCCTGGCAATCTTGTGGCGCGTGTCTGTTGCACATGCACGCACCGCAGAGCGTGAACTTGCAGTTGGCATAAGATGGCAGCCAACAAACCGTCTTCCTGTAACCTTATCGGCGGAGAGGCGCTTTCGTAATGATAATCAGGATAGCATCGCGCTCTACATAGCCGGAGGGAAAAGCGATGTGCCGCTTGTTGCAAAGTTCAAGCTCGATAGTTACGCACAGGTTGGTATATTAATCGGGGCACTTCCTGACAGGTTCTTCGACGCAAATGTCCGGGTTGACCGACCTGTTTTCAACGCAGCGCCCTTGTCTATTAGTGCTGGAGGAGGAATATGGGCGGGAGGACAAAAGAGCGCATCTCGGATTGATATCGGCCCTTCTATACGCACTGATTTTGATGTGAGCGATGTCCATTTCCGATTAAATATGGACTGGCGTTTTCGTGTTGCAGGAAATGCTTCACCTGGCGATGGCCCGGCAATAACGCTGTCTACCAATTTCTAAGAGTGCTATTTTTATAAATAGATGAAGCCATGCTTTACCCGCGCTGCATAATCGGGGTAGAGATGATATATCTAGATGGACATTTACCTTCCTATCGCGAATCTCTCGGTTAACGCTTTGGTTATCATCCTTTTGGGTGGTGCTGTCGGGATGTTGTCAGGGATGTTTGGTGTCGGCGGCGGTTTTCTGACCACTCCGCTCCTGATATTCTATGGCATCCCGCCAATGGTCGCAGCAGCTAGTGCATCAACGCAAGTAACCGGGGCCAGTGTTTCAGGGGTTTTTGCCCATATGAAACGCGGCGGTGTCGATTTCCAGATGGGTGCTGTGCTGGTGGTCGGAGGGATGTTTGGGACACTCGCCGGAGCAGTCATATTTGAGCTTTTGGAGAGATTGGGCCAGATTGATACGGTTATCAGTATCCTTTATGTATTGATGCTCGGTGGAATAGGCGGATTGATGGCGAAGGAAAGCTTGCAAAGCGTCCAATCGCTTAGGTCTGGAAAACCTTTGCCCGCCCGTAAAAGGCGGCATCATCCCTTGGTTGCAAATTTGCCCATGCGCTGGCGTTTCTATAAATCGGGTCTCTATATCTCGCCACTGGCGCCATTAATACTTGGCTTTATCACCGGTATAATGACGATGTTACTGGGGGTTGGCGGCGGCTTCATCATGGTGCCTGCCATGCTTTATTTGCTGGGTATGGGGGCGCAGGTTGTTGTTGGCACATCATTGTTCCAGATATTGTTTGTTACAATGACTTCTACCATGATGCACAGCCTGACGACTAAAGCCGTCGACATTGTGCTTGCAGTGTTGCTGTTAATTGGCAGCGTTATTGGCGCGCAAATCGGGGCAAAGCTTGCGCAAAGCATGCGGCCTGAATATCTTAGGCTACTGTTGTCCGGGATTGTGTTGCTGGTCGCGCTCCGTATGGCATTGGGGTTGGGATGGCAGCCTGACGAAATTTATACGATCCAGCTCCTATGACACGGTACTTCATTACCTTGTTTCTGCTGCTTACAGCTGCCGC
>JAYUPC010000131.1:0-3194 GCA_043760355.1 Sphingomonadales bacterium | reverse complement strand
CCTGCGTGATCGCCGTTATTGGACGATGTTTGCAACAGCTGCCAGTACTGCTTGGCTTTATCCTGACGCTCGACAAACTCATCGGGTATATAGGTTATGAAATCATCAACCGGCTTGATATGGTTGAGATATTCAAGACCGCTCAGTTCTTTATCGACTATCTCGACATCCTGTAATGCGCCAGCAACAAAGAATTTGCCAATCACACCTGCTGAAACAAGCCCAAGCAACAAGATGATGCAAAGCGCCCAGCCAATGGAAATATTGAGGGATTTTTCACGAAAATATTATGTTACCGAAGCAATCATACTCTGGCATTAATTGGTGAGATTTATCATTTTGCTAATGCAAACTTATCCAGACAAAAAATCCTATCTTAATTGCTTCAGGCGACTGCAAACATCTCAGGTTTCAACGCCATGATCGCCTCGCTCCCGGCCTCGATCTTACGGCGCAGCGACCCACAATCGGGCATGAAGCGTTCGGCAAAATAGCGCGCGGTGACAAGCTTGGTTTCGTAAAAGGCCTTGTTGTCATGACCCGCATCCAGCGCCGCCTGCGCAGCCTCTGCCATACGCAGCCATTGCAGGCCAAGGGCGACGATGCCCATGATGTGCATATAATGATGCGCGCCTGCCCCCACATTGTCGGGGTTCGCCATGCCGTTCTGCATGAACCACATCGTCGCCGCCTTTAATTCGCCATTTGCCTTTTCAAGGCGGCCAGCCAAATCCGCCAGCCCACCCGATTTCGCCGCAACACATTCTTCATCCACGATTCTGAAAAAAGTCTGCACTCCTCGCCCGCCATTTTGCCCAAGTTTGCGGCCGACCAAGTCCATCGCCTGCACGCCGTTGGTACCTTCATAGATCATGGCAATACGGGCATCGCGGACATATTGTTCCATGCCCCATTCACCGATATAGCCGTGACCACCGTAAACCTGCTGGGCATTGGTGGCGACTTCATATCCCTTGTCAGTGCCATAACCTTTAATAACCGGCGTCAAGAGCGACATCAGATCATCGGCCAGTTGCCGGTCTTCTTCGGTCTGCGCATTATGCGTCAGATCAGCCTGCAGCGCAGCCCACAAGCATAAAGCCCGCATCCCTTCGGTAAAGGCCTTGGCATCCAGCAGCATCCGGCGAACATCGGGATGGACGAACAGCGTATCGGCCTTTTGATCGACATCCTGCGGGCCCGTTAGCGCCCTCCCCTGACGGCGATCATGCGCGTAATGGACAGCGTTCTGATAGGCGACCTCGGCAATGCCAAGGCCCTGTTGCCCCACGCCCAGACGCGCTACGTTCATCATGATGAACATCGCAGCAAGGCCTTTATTCTCCTCGCCCACCATATACCCTGTCGCTCCGTCATAGTTCATGACGCAAGTAGAGTTGGCGTGAATGCCCATTTTATGTTCGATCGATCCGCAAGACAGGGTGTTGCGATCCCCAAGCGAGCCGTCCTCGTTTACCAAGAACTTCGGCACGATGAAGAGCGAAATGCCTTTCACATTATCAGGAGCATCAGGTGTTTTTGCAAGCACCAGATGAATGATGTTTTCGGTGAGGTCATGTTCGCCAGACGAGATAAAAATCTTCATGCCGGTAATCGCATATGATCCATCCTCATTGGGAACAGCCTTGGTGCGGATCAGGCCGAGATCGGTGCCGCAATGTGGCTCGGTCAGGTTCATCGTGCCGCCCCATTTGCCCGAGATCATATTGGGTGCATATGTCGCTTTTTGTTCCTCGCTGCCTTTCACAAGGATCGCCGACACCGCGCCGTGAGTTAGCCCCGGATACATAGCAAATGCCATATTCGAACTCGCCATATATTCCTCAAACGCCATCGACACCACATGCGGCAGGCCCTGTCCGCCAAATTCCTCTGGCGCGGACAATGTGCCCCACGCGCCCTCGCAATATTGCTTATAGGCTTCTTTGAAACCATCTGGTGTGGTTACCGAACCATCGGCGTGGCGGGTGCAGCCCTGCAAATCGCCCGACTGGTTGATCGGGAACAACACGCCCTCGACAAACTTACCGCCTTCGGTCAGGATTGCCTCGATCATATCCGCGTTCGCATTTTCAAACCCGGGCAGATTGGCATAGCGTTCGATGCCGAGCACTTCGTTGATAACGAATTGCGTGTCGCGGACGGGGGCTTGATAGCTTGGCATATTAGGGTCCTTCAGAATGAGGGTTAGGCGGCGACGCTCTCATCAGCTTCGACTTTTTCGACCAGATTGATGAAATCGGTCAATTCTTTAATGGCGCTTTCGATATCATCACGCTGGGTTTTCAGCAGCTCCACACGGTCACGGCATTTGGCAATCGTCACGCGGCGCTGGATATTGCGACCGTCGCCAAGATCGTAAAGATCGATCATCTCGCGTATTTCAGTCAGGCTGAAACCCACACGCTTGGCGCGCAATATCCACGCCAGACGCGCACGATCACGCTTCGAATATATCCGCGCCAGTCCCTGACGCTGCGGCGCGATCAGCCCCTGATCCTCATAAAAACGAAGCGCACGTGCGGTCACGTCAAATTCGGAAGAGAGATCGGATATCGAGAAAGACTCACGGTTAAAAGCATCAGGAGTATCAATTGTCGCGTGCGTACGTTTGGCCTCTTGCATGATAGTATCCATTATAGTCGCCCCTCCCAAAGCGCGTTTACCGTAAGGGAAGGCATAGTTGACGTTCGCGTAAACGTCAAGTGCGATTTGGGGTATGAGGCAATATTTTATAGCAATAAAACGGCAAAGCGACGGCTTCTTGAGTAATGCGCGAATTGCATCCCCGCCCCCCGTTCATGTCTGGCTGGCTTGCAGCCGAAGGGCTCGACACAAACGGGATAAAAGATCACCGTGACTGCTACATTTTATCGAGTTAGCGTTGGCGCAGCAGGCCACGACGAGCACTCGCCACGAAGATCGCCAACAGGTAACCGCCCGATATAATGGCAACCAGTTCAAGCGGAGTTGGAGCAGATACCAGTTCCACCCACGCCGCCGACGCCCAGATGAGGAGCACTCCTCCAATACCGCCAAAGGCGAGATTTCCTGCATCGCGGCAAAGCTGCAACATCATCTCGTCATAATATTTCCAGTCGCGGATTGATATCACGATCAGGATCGTCAGCGCCGCGAGCAAGCCGCCAAAACCGACGAACGACGACATCTGG
>JAYUPC010000130.1:0-27850 GCA_043760355.1 Sphingomonadales bacterium | reverse complement strand
TTGACTGGCTGGGTAGCGAAGAGGTAATTATGCGCCTGTACGCTACCTTAAAATGCATTCTAGAGCCTATATGGTTATAACTACTTCCTCGTTTGGTTATTTTTATGAGTTTGTTACCTAGAGCGGGATAAATGACGCAATTGCAAAACTACTTCTAAATCCACAGCCCTACGGCATGGATAACAATCCCCGCCAATCCCCCCACCAGTGTGCCATTAATGCGGATAAATTGCAGGTCGCTGCCAACGGCGTTTTCGACGCGGTCAGTGATGGTGCTGGCATCCCATTTGGCGATGGTGTCGGAAACCAGGGCTACGATATTGTCGCCGTAATTTTCTGTGGTGCCGACGATAGCGCGCCTTGCAAAACGGTTGATTTGCAGCTTTAGGCGCTCGTCCTCTTGCAATGTACCGCCGAGTTTAATCAGCGCTTCGCCAAAGCTTCCGGCAAGTGCAGCATCAGGGCTGCGGGCGGCTTTCAATAGGCCTTTGCGGCCCTGATCCCAAAGGCTGTTGATCCATTTGGACATGGCCGGATTATCAAGCAGCTGTCCCTTCCAATGGGCTACCTTGGTTTGCAATTCCTTGTCATGGCGCAGGTCGTGGGCAAGGCTGGCTAGTCCCTCTTCGCCCTTTTCGCGCAATGGATGGTCTGGATCAGCGGCCATATCATGGAGCAATTTGTTAAGGCCGTTGACTATCGCATCGGCGAGCCGGTCATCAAGCCCGGTCCAGCGCATGATCGTATTGGCGCGTTCCTCGACCATCGCACGGATCAGATGCTCATTGGCTTCCAGTGTTTTTGAGGCCCATTTGATAACGCCGTCGAGCACCAGCAAATGTCGCCGTTCTTTAATCATTGCGGTCAGCAATTGGCCGAGTAACGGCGCAATATCGAGCTTATCGAGTTGCTTACGGATTGCGTCCTTGGCGACATTGCCCAGGCGTTCATCATCAAGTGAGGCAAGCATGTCGCCCATCAACCGGGAAGCGCCCATCCGCATCCTGCCTTCACCACCCGAAGGGGAACTCAAAAACTTGCCCATCGCACCCGCCACATCCATCCGTTGCACGCGCCGGGTAACAACTTTGGTGGTCAGGAAATTGCTGCGCAGGAAGCTGGCAAGTGTGCGACCGAGGCGTTCTTTGTTATTGGGGATGATCGCGGTATGCGGGATCGGGATGCCCAAGGGATGACGAAACAGCGCTGTCACCGCGAACCAGTCGGCAAGGCCGCCGACCATCCCGGCTTCGGCAAAGGCGCGCAGGAAACCCCAATGGCTGTGATAGTTGGTTTCGAGCCGGTTGCCGATGAAGAACAGCACGCACATAAAAAGCAGCAAGCCAGTGGCGATAATTCGCATGTGGCGCAATTCCGTATCACGCTGGGCATAGCGCAGCTTTTCCGATTGCCCCAGATTGCTTGCCCGCTTCACACACATATCCTTAGCGCAGAAAACGCGCCGCTGCCAAGGGTCACAGGTGAGATTTTATTCGGCAGGTTGTAAGCCGCCTAGATTGCCGCTGGATCCCGACGCTTTGGTTGGGATATTACCTTGCCCGTCATCAGCACCGGTATCATCGCCCGGCTTGTAAGTTAACAGGTTGTTGCGCAACCAAGGGCCAATCCGTTTTTCCAAACCGTCGGCAAGGCTGAAACCAGCAGGTACAATTAACAGGGTCAGCAATGTAGATACAATCAAGCCTCCGATAACTACAGTACCCATGGGTGCACGCCAAGCGCCGTCACCGGACAAGGATATCGCCGTGGGGACCATACCAGCAGTCATTGCGACCGTAGTCATGACAATGGGTTGTGCACGTTTATGCCCAGCCTCCATAATCGCCTGAAACTTTGGAACACCCCTCTCCATCTCCTCAATCGCAAAATCAACCAGCAGAATCGAGTTTTTGGCGACGATACCAAACAGCATTAAAATGCCGATAAATACAGGCATTGATATCGGTTGCCCGGCGATGCCCAGCGCGAGTAATCCGCCCAATGGAGCAAGCAACAACGATCCCATATTCACCAGCGGTGACATAAATCTTTTATATAACAGCACCAACACGGCAAACACCAGAAGTATGCCGGACATCAGAGCAATGGCAAAATTTGTCATCATTTCCGCTTGCCATTTGTCCTCACCAAACGGGGCATTTGAAATTCCGGTAGGCAGGTTTTGCATGATCGGCAATTTGTCTATCAACGCTTGAGCGTCCCCTTTGGCGATACCCGAGCTCATATCTGCCCCGACAAACACACGTGATTTCTGATCCGTGCGCTGGATTGAGGTCGGCCCGGAACCAAAGCTGATATCGGCCACCCGGCCCAGCGGAACAGAGCCGCCGTTTTCTGTTGGCACTGGCAGATTGGCAATAGTTGCAAAATCCTGTCGCGATCCTGCGGGTAACATTACGCGAATGGTAATCTGGCGCGTGGAAAGCGAGAATTTAGCACTATTCTGGTCAATGTCACCTTGGGTTGCGTTGCGGATTGCTTGGCTTAGCGCAGCTGTCGTAACGCCCAATTGTGCAGCTAGTTCTTTGCGAGGTTTGATTAACAGTTCAGGACGTTCCAGATTTGCGGCAATGCGCGGCGATTGCAATTGTGGAAGTCCCTTCATTTGTTCGACCAATGTTGACGCTGTTTTGCTGATCAATTCAGGATCACTGCCCGATAACATAACGGTTATTCCGCGACCTGTCCCGCCATCTCCGCCGCCTGGGCCTTGCTGTTGGAAATTCACGCGGACGTCAGGGAATTTTTGCAATAACGGCGTTAGGTCTTTTTCAAACTCCTGTGACGAACGAACCCTGTCTTTTTTCAAAGTTACCGTGATGCTTGATGATCCTTCATTAATGCGTTCTAATATGATGTCTGATTCAGGTTGCTTGCGCAATAACGCAGAGATTTCAGCGGATAGCTGTGACGTGCGATCCAATGTAGTTCCCGGAGTCGCCTGAATGGAGATATCGGAGGAGTCGCGATTAGCGTCAGGGAAGAATTGTTTAGGCAGAACATATCCTATGCCAATACTGGCAATTAACGCCATAAATCCGATGAACATCATCCAATAGCGATGTGACAGCGACCAACGTAACACCCGCATATAAGTTGCTAACCACGGTGCATCGCCGTGGTCTTTCATCTCACCTGCCTTCATAAAATAGGCTGCGATCATAGGAGTAATCATACGTGCAACGGCAAGGCTCATAAGCACAGATACAACAACGGTAAGACCAAAGTTTTTGAAAAATTGTCCCGCGACACCTGGCATCAAACCAACTGGCAGGAACACAGCGACAATTGAAAATGTCGTCGCCACTACGGCAAGGCCAATTTCGTCTGCTGCGTCAATTGATGCCTGATAGGCAGATTTACCCATCCGCATATGGCGAACAATATTTTCGATCTCAACAATGGCGTCATCGACCAAAACACCTGCCACCAACCCAAGTGCCAACAGGGACATTTGGTTAAGGCTAAAGCCCAGCATACTCATGAACCAGAATGACGGGATTGCCGACAAAGGTATAGCAATTGACGAAATGATCGTTGCACGCCAATCGCGTAAGAACAGGAAGACAACTACAATCGCCAACAACGCGCCTTCGATCATTGCTGCCATTGAACTTTTGTATTGGGCGCGGGTGTAAACAACACTATTGGTTAGTTCGATAAATTTAACACCGGAATTTTCATTTTCGATCTTTTTCATTTCGGCAAATGCGCCGTCAAAGACGCTAACATCGGATGCGCCTTTTGCGCGGGTGATGCCAAAGGTTACTACTTGTTTCCCATTTTGGCGCGTGATCGAACGCTGTTCGCCAAAACCGTCACTAACTTCGGCAACATCAGACAACTTAACAGTGCGACCCCCGCCCAAAGAAATTTGGCTTTGCGATAATGCATATGCCGTGTCTGCATTGCCGAGCACACGAATGGATTGCCGCGATCCTGCTATTTCAGATTTGCCACCCGATGTATTAAAGTTTACTTGACGTAAGGCGTTGTTAATCTGGCCTGCGGTCACACCAAGCGACTGTATTTTGCCGGGGTCCAGCATGACGCGGATTTCGCGGTCAACCCCGCCGCTACGGCTAACTTTTGACATGCCGGGAACCGCGAGCAGGCGTTTGCCAACCGTATCGTCAACAAACCAGCTAAGCTGTTCTAACGTCATATCATTGGCTTGCACCGCGAAATAGGCAATTGGCCGACCCGATGTTTGGGCTTTGAAAATCTGTGGTTCTAAAATGCCATCGGGCAAATCCGAACGAATTTGATCCACCGCATTTTTGACCTCGTTGACGGCTTCATTAATGTTGTTGCCAAGTTCGAATTCCACAACAACAGTTGAACTGCCTTCATCAGCGGTAGTATCAATCTGCTGAACACCGTTAATGTTACGGACCGCAGATTCTACTTTTTGAGATATTTGGGTTACGATTTCACTCGGTGCTGCACCGGGTTGGACGATATTGACGATGACGACAGGGAATTCAATATCGGGGTCGTCCTGAACCTCCATACCCATGAAGCTGACGATTCCAGCCAACGTCAGCGCAATAAATAGCACTATCGGAACGACCGGATTGCGGATGGACCACGCCGAAATATTACGGAAATTCATACTCGTTTATCCAATCGGGCGCGGATACGTCATGGCGCCAATATGCTTATTTTTTCTCAAATACCGCTTTGACAACCTCGCCCTCACTCAAAAAGCTACCTGCGCGCAGGACAATACGCTCGCTTCCGGTAAGGCCTTCTAATACGGGTATACCAGTCGCAGCAACCGTACCGATTTTAACGCGGCGTTTTGCAGTTTTGTTGTCAGTACCAACCAAATAGACGAAATTGCCGTCTTTATCGGTTTGTATCGCAGATTCAGGGAGGATGGGCGCTATTGTAGTGCCCGCTTGTATTGTGACGTTGGCAAAACCACCCGGACGCAGCCCACGATCAAAGGGCAGGGCAATGCGGGCGATGCCTTGGCGCGTTTGTTGGTTTATCATCGGCGCAACCTGCCAGATTTGGCCATTAAATTGCCGGTCCGTGCCGACGGGGGTAACAGATGCGGTTACACCTTGGGATACCAGTGCCAGATCATCTTCGCTTAGCTGTGCCTGTAACTCCATTTCACCGCCCTTGGCCAAACGAAACAATATGCCGTTGCCGCCGCCTACGGTTTGTCCGGGTTCAACTGTTCTTTCCAAGACATAGCCGGAAACCGGTGCTCGTATATCTAGCCGCGCATTGCGAGCGCGGGTTTCATTTAGTTGCGCGATAGCGACATTGACGCGGGCACGTGCTGAATCGCGTGTTGCCGTTTTGCGATCAACATCGGCTTTCGAGATGAAGCCCCGTTCAACCAGCTTCATGGCACGATCCAATTCATTCTGCGCCAATTGTGCATCGGCGCGCGCAACGCTTATTTGCGCATCAAGGGCAACAGCCTGCTGGACTTGAACCGAACGATCAATGCTGGCGAGAATTTGTCCTTGTTCCACCCAGTCGCCTGCATCGACGAAGACGCGTGATACCTGTCCACCTTCGCCGACAACACCGACAGGCACTTCGCGCCGGGCAGCAAGTGTGCCTGTTGCGTTGATAGAACGCGTTATGGTTTCACGACCAGGCGCAACTACGGTAATTGTTTGCGCCTGATTAGCTTTTTCTTGGGCAGCAACGGCTGTATCTACCTTGTCGCCACCCATGAAATACATCGCAGCAGCTGCTGCTGCGATCAAAAGCAATACAATCACGGCTATTATGATCCAGCGAAGTTTACGGTTGGCACCTAAATCGTCATTAGCGTCCAACGGCTCGCTGTTTATCGCGCTGCTAATACTGGATTCGTAATTCATCTTGGTGATCCAAAAAATAATATGTCTATTAAATACGGGAGGTGTATTATATGTGTAATCCACCAAACGCAAGAGCGAGAGGACAAAATGGCCAAATCATGTTACATTTCCTAGAGTATCAGAGACAATCGCGGGCTGCAATCTGGGCTGTCAGTGTTTTTTTTCGACAAACGACATGAAAAAGGCCGCGCGATACACTCGCACGGCCTTTTATATGAAAATATGAAACTGATTTAGCGGACGCTGCCGCGGCGAACCAGATTGACGATGCCTAGCAAAATCAGTGCGCCAACAAAGGCAACGGCCAGTGATGGAATATCAACGCCATCGCGCAGGCCCATGCCGCCCATGCCTAGAAAAGTACCGGCAATGAATTTGCCGATCAAAGAGCCAACACAACCAACCACTACATTCAGGAAAATGCCTTGCTGCGCATCGGTATTCATAACCTTGCTGGCAAGCCAACCAATGATACCGCCAACGATGAGTGCAATAATGAAATTCATCTTTCTCTCCTCCTGTTCTCTTTCGGAACGTTCCTACGAACCGGAAATAGTATAGGATGAAGTTGCAAAACTTCCAAATCTGAATTTAATAGGCTTTGACCATAATGATACTGACCCTAAAGCAAAAAACCCCGCAAGCCTTGGCTAACGGGGTTTTTCGTTTTTTGCTTTGTAATCACGCGATCAGTATTTTTGCTGACGCTCATACAAATCGCGGTAATGCTGGATGCGGGTAACACGCAGGCCGGGCATTCCTGAACGGTCTACGGCACGCTGCCATGACGCGAATTCTTCGAGCGTCAGGTCATACCGTTCGCACACGTCATTGATAGTCAGCAAACCGCCATTAACTGCGGCAACGACCTCTGCCTTTCGGCGCACGACCCAGCGGGTTGTACCTGCTGGAGGCAAGCTGTCTAGCGTCAATGATTCGCCCAATGGGCCGATTACTTGGGCTGGGCGTATTTTCTGGTTTTCAATCATATAGTCCTCGAATTTTCCTGCCCCGACATTGCCGTCTGTGTTTCAGACAATGATGTTAATAATATGCGGTCTTTGCTATTCATTGAAGCGTCTTGGTAAACGGCATCTTCACATATTGAATTCTGGGTTTTTTCAGCGTCAACCAACGGGAAAAAAGCACCGTGTGGCGCGCATTCTTTTACAAAACGCCCCGAACGCGCCGCAAAGTAACGAATACGTTCTGAAATAATGGTGTCCTTCGTTAACGGACCATCATTTTTGCGGTTCGACGAAATCAGCATTATGCGTGCAGTTTGGCTATTCCCCTGCCGTGAAATAGCTGCCGACAATAAGGCACGATAATCGGACCCTTTTGCAGGCAAACCAGACAAGGTCTCTAAATGGGGGAAGTTCATTTCCATACCCCTCTTTTATACAGCAGTTTATAACGTCTGGTAAAAGCGGGCTTCAGATGATGTTAGGCGAGGTTAATTTGAGTTATCATTTAACCGCCAAATATGTTTCATTATGAGAATTACAGGTACATTCTGGCTTTTCGCACGGCAAAGCGTTAAGGGCGGCGCGTGATGAGTGAAAAAAATTCTTTAGCAAATTTCCAATTGGGTTCCAATTTATCGAATAAGCGAATCGTTGTTGCGATGTCGGGCGGCGTTGATTCGTCGGTGGTCGCGGCACTTGCTGCGCGTACAGGCGCAGAAACGATCGGTGTGACTCTGCAACTTTACGATCATGGGAGCGCGGTTAAACGTGCCGGATCATGTTGTGCGGGTCAGGATATCCGCGATGCGCGTGCGGTCGCCGACCGGCTGGGTATCGCACATTATGTGTTCGATCATGAAAGCCAGTTCCGAGAAACCGTGATCGATCATTTTGCCGATGAATATATGGCAGGGCGCACGCCGATCCCGTGTGTGCGGTGTAATATGGGCGTTAAGTTTACCGACCTGTTTCGGCTTGCAAAGGAACTGGGTGCTGACTGTTTGGCAACTGGCCATTATGTGAAGCGTGTTGAAGGACCTGCTGGTGCTGAGTTGCACCGTGCGGCGGACGCGGCGCGGGACCAGAGTTACTTCCTGTTTGCAACCACGCAAGACCAGCTCGATTATCTCCGTTTTCCTTTGGGTGATATGCCAAAGCCTTTGGTGCGGGAAATCGCGACCGACCTTGGGCTGGTCGTGGCGTTGAAGCCCGATAGCCAGGATATCTGCTTCGTACCTGACGGTGATTACGCGAGCGTTGTACGCAAAATCCGGCCTGATGCAGATACTGGCGGCGATATCGTGCATCTTGATGGCAATGTGCTTGGACAGCATAAGGGGTTGATCCATTATACTGTGGGCCAGCGCAAAGGGCTTGATGTCGGCGGTCAGCCTGTGCCGCTTTATGTCATCCGCCTAGATGCGGCATCGCGTAAAGTAATCGTCGGGCCGCGCGCGGCTTTGGCAGTAAGCGCGGCGCGGATTGAGGATGCGAACTGGCTCGATCAGGTTCAGAACATGCCTTTAATGGCAAAGGTACGCTCAATGGCAAAGCCTGCTCCTGCACGATTTGCAAATGGCTGGCTGCATTTTGACACTCCGGAATATGGTGTCGCACCGGGTCAGGCTGCGGTGCTCTATGACGGCGAGCGTGTGCTTGGCGGCGGCTGGATCGAAGAAACAATGGCGGTTGAGGGTGCGTTAGTGGCGGCTTAGCCTCCACCTCCTGCCTTTAATTCCTCATCAGTCATCTGCAAACATCCGAATTTACCTCGCCGCTCCGCCGTTGCACTGGCGAGTAAGGGCACAGATGCGGTTATTCTCTTTTTCGCAGGGTCATCAGCAAAGCTGATCATCTCTGTGCCGGGATCCAGATCGGTAATACAGCTTTTCAGGTCGCGGTCCTGAATATAACGGCACGAACATACAATATGTGAACTATACGCGACACCCAGTCGCGCCTGTCCTGTGATTGAGGCAAAGTTAAATGCCAACCACAGCAGCATGAGTATCACAATCCCAAGCGCAACATAGCCCGCCACTCGCAAACGGTTACGCGTTACATTTGCAAATAAAGGTGAAGTTGCGGTTGCCATGGGACCTCCATCTGGGCATTATTATTTATGTCTAAGAACAAACCAACGCTCGCCGCAACCGCTTTTTCGCTATGCGCACCTTTAATCCTTGCCGGATGCAGTGCGGCAGTAGGCGAAGATAAGGATGCAGCTAACGCACCATCACCTCAAGGCATTACAAATATTGTCGACGACTCCGGAATATCAAAGGACAGAATCGCAAAGGTTATCGCCCCATTTTTTGAAGACCCGGCTATGTCCGAAACCCGCGCTGTGGTTATTATGTACCGTGGCCGTTTGGTCGCCGAACGCTATGCACCCGGATATGACGCCTATACCCGCTTGATTAGCTGGTCGATGGCAAAGAGCGTTACCGGAACGCTGGTCGGGTTGATGGTTGCCGATGGTCGGCTAGCGCTTGATGAACCCGCACCAGTGCCCGAATGGCAGACCCCGGGCGACCCGCGCGCAAAAATTACGCTGCGTCAGTTGCTCAACATGGCATCCGGACTGGATCATAACGAGGGGGATGATCCGGCAAGCGGCATTCCTATATATGAAGCCGACACCACACGTATGCTGTTCCTTGATGGCCGCGAAAATGTGGCGCGCTATGCCAAAAGTCGTCCGATGGAAGCAGCTCCCGGTGAAAAATTTGAATATAGCACACCGACCACGCACATCCTGATCGACATAATGACCCGCTCGCTAACCGACAGCAAAAACCCGGAGGTCCGCCGTGATGCGATGAACGAATATCTGCAAGGGCGGCTGTTTGATCCGCTTGGCATGACAACCGCCTTTGCCGAATATGACCGCAATGGAACGATGCTAGGCGGCAGCATGATCCATGCCACAGCGCGCGATTGGGCAAAATTTGGGGAGTTCCTGCGCAACAACGGTTCGGTACGCAGTGCGCAATTATTGCCCACCAGCTGGACGCGGTTTATGAAAACATCAAGTGCTGGCGATGCAGCTTATGGGGGGCAAATCTGGCTGAATAAAAAACGCCCCGATGGCCGGAATCAGGTGTTATTCCCGGATAAAGGACCAAATGATGTGTTTTCTGCGATCGGCCATCTAGGTCAATTTACACTTGTTTCCCCGCAACAGAAGTTGACCGTTGTCAGGCTTGGGAAAACTGTGGATGCAGAACTTGATTCAGTAAGTATGCAACTCTCACGTATTGTGGCGGCGTTCCCTAAAAGTTGAAGGTGTTTGTCAGGTCTAAAACAGAATAGTTGCAATGTAGGATTTCATTTGCGAACGCGGATGTGGCTCTTTTAAATGTCTAAATCGATCTCGTTTTTACGAGAAACAAACAAAAATGTTGGATTATTTTTCTACAAGGAAACTGTGATTTGGGTGTGAACTTACACGCATTTCTGAGGATTTAGCCCAGCTTTGCTACTGGCGCATCATCGCCCATATCTTCAAACCATGCCTCTACCGGACCTTTAAGGGTCAACTGTAATGGCCGTCCTTTGCGGTCAAGTGCTTTGCCAGCCTGAACCTTGATCCAGCCTTCGGAAATGCAATATTCCTCAACAGTCGTGCGTTGCTCGCCCTTGAAACGGATACCTATGCCGCGTTCCAAAACATCGGCGTCATAATGTTCGCTATACGAATGGATCGAAAGACGATCTGGCGGGGTTTGGGCTTGCGGAGTCTGGGTTGTGTCGGTCATAAAGCCGCCTTTGCCGCAAACTATAGGCGATGGCAATATGCCTCACTAATCAAGTGGCGCAAATTGAACTATCAATATGTTGATATCCTTGGTCGGCTCAAAATTCCTCTTCACGACCTCGAACTGTGTCGGGCTGATTTTCTTCACGCCCGACATACACATACTTAGCAAATTTTTTGCTGCGCCTTTGTCGACGACAAGCCTGAAATTTTTGATCGGGCCTTTCCAATTGGCACCGGATTTCAGGACATAATCGAGCCATGTTTCGACGTACATGCTACCAATTTCATTGCCGTCTTCGTCTTTCTTGCCCGTGTAGCGCCGTTTATCAAAGCCACGCAGGAACGCCTTATCCATGCAATAATAATCGGCATATTGCTGGAAACTCTTGTCCTTGCGCTGGTTTTGCTCCAGCGATCCGCCAACTGACCCCCCGGACAGCGGCCTGTAACTGTGCTGAACACCGATAGTCTTACCGGCGGGAAATATCTGCTTGCGGGTGATATTGGTGGCAACCTGCCAATTGGGGTCGACATATTCTTTTCGATCATCGCGCCATTTGAGCAGACCTTCTTTGACAAAAGCGGCCTTTTCAGCTTTGCCGAGCTTCTGCAGATCGCCAAAGAAATTATCATCCTCATATGTCCAATAGCTGACCTGCCAGCCAAGTTCCTTCAATCTGGCACTAACATCACGGCCACCCGCTTCTATCGTATCAATTTTTTCAAAGCTGACGGGTTTACCTTCTACCAGTGTTTTGAATTCAAATTCTGACCAAGAGGGATAGCTTTGGTCACCAAGATAACCTTCAATTCCGGTTGGTATCGAGGGCAATGGAAACGAAACCAATGTCTCAACATCGTGTGCAGTTGTGTTGGTAAAACGATATTTAACAACAACTTTTTCGGCTGATAAGAACAGGTCTTCGCTATCCATGCTGACTGCATCGTTCTTAGTTAGCTGCAATCCGCCGATGCCGATGGCGGAGGATGAATCATTTGCGGTAAGCGGCGCAGCGACCAAGATGGCGGTGCCGATAAAAGCCAATTGCATTATTTTCTTCATGCAGGCGATATGCCATGCCAAAGGCAACAGATGAAGAGCAAAAATTACGACGTTATTATATTAGGCGCTGGCGGAGCGGGGCTAATTTGCGCTGCTGGTGCAGGGCAGCGCGGGCGGCGGGTGCTGGTGATCGACCATGCCGATGAACCGGGAAAGAAAATCCTGATTTCGGGCGGGGGTCGCTGTAATTTCACCAATGTAAATGCGACGAGCCAGAATGCGTCAGAGCGCTATATTTCGGCCAATCCGCATTTCGCAAAGTCAGCTTTGGGGCGTTACACACCCCAGGATTTTATCAATCTGGTAAATGCACACGGCATTGCCCATCATGAAAAGACGCTGGGGCAGTTATTCTGTGACGGCAGCGCGCGGCAAATTGTCGAAATGCTGATGACAGAATGTAACAAGTCCAAGGGGCAGGGTGGTTGCGTTGATTTTGCCTTTGGTGTCGATATTGGTTCGGTTGGTCATGCCGATGCGGTTTACACCGTCAACTATGGAGGCCAGACCGCAAAAGCATCATCTCTGGTCATCGCAACCGGTGGCCCCAGTATCCCCAAAATGGGCGCGACCGGATTTGCCTATGATCTGGCGCGACAGTTTGGATTGAAAGTAGTTGAGCCGCGTCCGGCATTGGTGCCCTTTACTTTGGGCGGGGATGATGTGTTGTTTCGAGAGTTATCGGGTGTTTCGGCCGATGTGATTGCGCGGGTTGGCAAGACCGCGTTTCAGGAAGCCGCTCTGCTGACACATAAAGGCCTGTCCGGCCCAGCCATTCTGCAAATTTCCAGCTATTGGCGGCACGGACAATCGGTAGAGATTGATTTCTTGCCACAGATGGAGACGGGATGGCTGAATACGCTGAAACGCACACAACCGCGAAGCACGATCAAATCGGTGTTGTCGGCTATGCTGTCAGCACGGCTTGCCGAAACTTTGGCTGAGCGAATTGGCGGACAAGGTAACCTAGCCGACACCCAAGACCGCGTGCTTGGCGATGCCGAACACAGGCTGTCCACGTGGGCATTCCATCCCAATGGCACCGAAGGCTATGCTAAGGCCGAGGTAACCGCCGGTGGCATTAGCACCGATGGCCTGTCGCAACAGAGCATGGAGGCAAAGAAAATCCCGGGGCTCTATGCGATTGGCGAAGCGGTAGATGTTACCGGCTGGCTCGGTGGCTACAACTTCCAATGGGCTTGGGCGAGCGGGACTGTTGCCGCTTTAGCGGTATAGTGGCGGGGGAAGAGGTTTGAAGGCCATTGTTATGTGAGTAATGAGAGGATTGCAAAATTTCTAAGTTCCTTATATGTTCTAATTTATCATTTTGTAATTTAGCAATCTTGTGGGGGCACAATGGTAGATATTCCATCAGCTGCAAATATCAAAGAAATCGTGAGCTTGTTTGCTCCCGGCATGCTGTTGCTTTGGACTAATAGCAGAATTAAAGCAGGACCTACACCCGAGCTCCAAGATCGGCTGATCGGATACGCGGTTGCTTCCACCGCATATTTTGCTGCGGTAAGTCCATTGTTCTATGTTTCGAATGGTTTGCAACTGCCTAATTGGCTTTGGACAGTTTTGCATTATGCTCTGGTTCCTATTCTACTCGGGATAGGGCTTGCATTTGCTTCACAAAGAGAATGGGAATATAAAATTGCAAGGCTTCTAGGTTTGAATTTTTCTCATCATATTCCAGCAGCTTGGGATTATACATTTAGTCAAATGCCTGAGGCATCTTACATATTGGCTACGTTAAAGGATGGATCACAAGTAGGAGGGTTATTTGGTACTTCTTCCTTTGCTTCTTCGAGCAAGGATGAGCGTGATTTGCTCATTGAGGATGTTTGGACAGTAGAACAGAAGGAATGGAAACAAGCTGACCCTTCACGATCAGTCCTTTTATGTGGAGCTGACATCAACTATATTGAGATATTCAAAGGAGACTAAAATGGCAGAAAGAGTATTTCTAAAAGATGGCTATGTTCCTATGCAAAAGGGACATCAACCCGCAAGAGTACAAGGCGGCTATATACCTCCGACTGGTACTATCGCTTCTCCGCCAACTGGAGGTAGCGCGGTAAAAGTTCCTTCAGTTCCTACGAAAAGATAAGTTCATTATTAAATACAAGCACTTAACTTAATCGCGATCACGAAACAAAACGTTTTTTAAAAACCGATAATTCATGATGTTAGGCTGCTTTTGCGCGGCTGGCCTTCTTCCTGTCGTTTGCATCCAGAAAACGCTTGCGCAATCGGATCGATTTCGGCGTCACTTCCACCAATTCATCGTCATCGACGTAAGCGATGGCCTGCTCCAATGTCATCCGCCACGGCGGCGTTAAACGAATGGCGTCGTCCTTTCCGGTCGAACGGAAATTCGTAAGCTGTTTGCTCTTCATTGGGTTGACTTCAAGGTCATCGGTCTTTGCATTTTCGCCGATAATCATGCCTTCATAAAGCGGCTCACCAGGAGACACCATCAGGATACCACGTTCTTCCAATGGGCCAAGGGCATAGGCAACGGCCTCACCGGCGCCGTTGGAGATCAGAACGCCGTTTTTGCGACCCTCGATGTTGCCTTTATGTGGGCCGTATTTTTCAAACAGGCGGTTCATGATGCCGGTGCCGCGCGTGTCTGACAGGAATTCACCGTGATAACCGATCAGGCCGCGTGACGGGCCGGAAAAGGTAATGCGCGTCTTGCCGCCGCCCGAAGGACGCATGTCGGTAAGGTCAGCTTTACGGATCGCCATTTTTTCAACGACAGTTCCTGAATATTCGTCATCGACGTCGATCACGACGGTTTCATAAGGCTCGGTCTTCTGGCCTTTCTCGTCTTCGCTGAAGAGTACGCGGGGGCGCGAGATGCCGAGTTCGAAACCCTCGCGGCGCATTGTTTCGATCAGGACACCCAGCTGAAGTTCACCGCGACCGGCGACTTCAAAGCTGTCTTTATCAGAGGATTCGGTGATACGAACGGCTACATTGCTTTCTGCTTCGCGCAGCAAACGGTCGCGAATCATCCGGCTAGTTACCTTGGTACCTTCGCGGCCGGCCATCGGGCTGTCATTCACCGCAAAGCGCATTGAGAGTGTTGGCGGATCGATGGGCTGTGCGTGCAAAGGCTCGGTAACGCTTGGTTCAGCGATGGTGTCGGCCACGGTTGCAGTGGTCATGCCCGCTATGGAGATGATGTCGCCTGCCTTAGCTTCGTCAACCGGAACGCGCTCAAGTCCGCGGAACGACATAATTTTCGAGGCGCGGCCGGTTTCGACAATCTTGCCATCGGGGTTGAGCGCGTGGATCTGTTGATTGACCTTAACCTTACCCGACAACACAAGTCCGGTCAGTATACGACCGAGGAAATTGTCGCGATCCAGCAATGTGACGAGCATTTTGAACTCGCCGTCTTCGTCTGCCTTTGGCGCTGGAACATGCGATATGATGGTTTCAAACATCGGCGTCAAAGTGCCATCGCGCAGGTCCGGATTGATCGAGGCATAGCCATTACGGCCCGATGCATAGAGCACAGGGAAATCGAGCTGTTCATCGGTTGCATCCAACGACACGAACAGGTCGAACACTTCGTCGAGCACTTCTTGAATACGTTCATCGGGGCGGTCGACTTTGTTGACAACAACAATGGGGCGCAGGCCCAAAGCCAGAGCTTTTCCGGTCACAAACTTAGTTTGCGGCATCGCGCCTTCAGAGGCATCGACGAGCAGGATAACGCCGTCGACCATTGAAAGGATGCGTTCAACTTCACCCCCAAAATCGGCGTGGCCCGGGGTATCGACGATGTTGATGCGGTTGCCTTCCCACTCAACACTGGTGCATTTCGCCAAAATCGTAATCCCGCGTTCTTTTTCCAGATCGTTCGAATCCATCGCCCGTTCTTCCACGCGCTGATTATCGCGGAATGTACCTGATTGGCGGAAAAGCTGATCGACTAATGTGGTTTTGCCGTGATCGACGTGGGCGATGATGGCGATATTACGCAGGGACATTTGATAAACCTTATGGGATGTGGGGCTGCAACAAAGCAGCCTGTGTTGCGAGCGACTTTAGCGCGATTTGTGCTGCGGCGCAACAAGGGACTCTTGCCGGTTTGTCATAACTTGGCCAATAGGAGGCGAATGACACACTTCATCCCCGACCGATTTGTCCTGATGCTCCTTGGTGCGCTCGCATTTGGTTGGGTGTTACCTGTTACCGGGAGCAGTTTGGCATTTGCTCAAGATGTTATCTTCATCGGTATTTTTCTGCTGTTTTTCCTCCACGGATTGCGATTGCCGCGTTCGGAAGTGGCGAAGGCGGCGAAGGGCTGGCGGGTGCAGGGGGCTATGTTGGGGTTTAGTTTCGGGCTGATGCCACTGGCGGGTTGGGCGCTTGCTCATTTGGCCGGGACTAAGTTGCCCGTACCGCTAATCGCCGGGATACTTTATCTTGCGGTGCTGCCTTCGACGGTACAATCGGCAATTTCTTATGCGTCGCTGGGGCGAGGGAATGTGGCTGCTTCGGTGGTTGGCGCGGCACTTTCCAATTTGGCGGGGATTATTTTGACGCCAGCATTGGTCGCGGTGTTGATCGGCGTTGTGGCAGGGGTTAGCATTGGATCAGGCGTGGTCATGAAGATTGCGACGATGCTGTTGCTGCCGTTCGTGCTCGGCCAATTGGCCCAGCACTATTTGAGCGGTTGGGCACAAGGGCAGAAAACGTTGCTGTCCTTGTTTGATCGCGGTGTTCTCCTGCTTGCAGTATATGTTGCTTTTGCTGGGGCGGTGTCGTCGGGGGCTTTATTGGCGCTTGATGGAGAGGTTTTGGCGGTGCTCTCGGCTGCTTTGCTTATCCTATTGGTATTTGCGTTTACCGGCGCGTGGGGTTTGGGCGGTGTACTCGGCCTTGACCATGCTGACCGCGTTAGCCTTCTCTTTGCAGGCGCGCATAAGAGCATAGCAACCGGCGCGCCAATGGCGGCGATCCTCTTCGGGGCGGATGCCGGGTTGGTGATCTTGCCAGCGATTCTGTATCATATGATGCAGTTGCTTGTATCGGCACCGGTTGCAGCGCGCTTGAAAAACTCACAACACGACCCGCAATGAAACCCTCAGAAAAACGCGCAAGTTCACACCTGAATCAGTGTTTAACGGTAGGATAATAATTCAACATTTTTACTTGTACGTTGCACGAGCGAGATTGGTTTAGACAGTTCAAAGAGCAAACCCTGCACTCGCAAACGAAACCCTACATTTCAACCATTCTGTTTGGTTACAAACTCCTCAGCGCCTCAGATGGCCTGGCTGCCAATATCGGCAACGACCCGGCCAGCCCCAGCACAAACGTAATCCCCGCGCCGCCGATCAAGGTCAGCGCCAATACACTCCAATCGGGTGCAAAGGTGAAATCGAATATCCGGGTAATCACAAACCAAGCGGCGAGCAGCCCTAACCCTAACGCCAACAATCCCAGCAATACCGCTAACATCGCATATTCGATTGCCTGTGCACCTAGTATCTGTCCACGCGTTGAACCAAGTAGTTTCAGGATAACGCTGTCGTAAATCCGCGACGCACGTGATGCGGCAATTGCGCCGACCAGAACCGCGATCCCGGCAAGTATCGCGATGGATGCTGCCGCCGCAATTGCCTGCGCCATTTGGGTCAGCAGGCCGGTCACTTTACTCACAACCTCGCCCACTTGAATGAGCGACGCTGAGGGAAACGCAATGGGTAATTGTTTGGCGAGTACCGCTTCTGCCGCCTTGGGAACGGTGAGTGTTGCGACCATATTATGCGGGGCTCCGTCAAGTGCGCCGGGGGAAAACACGATCACATAATTGAGGCCGAAATTGTCCCATGCGACCTTGCGGAGTGAGGCGATTTTGCCTTCTACTTCCACGCCGAGCAAGCTTACTGTCATGCTATCGCCGACGCCAACACCCAGCGACTTTGCGACATCTTGTTCCAAGCTGATAAGCGGGGGGCCTCTATAATCCTTTGCCCACCAAGTGCCGGCGGTCAGCTCGCTGCCTTTGGGTAATTCAGGACTATAAGTAAGCCCCCGGTCGCCGTTAAGTATCCATGCGCCCTCGGGTAGCGTTTCCATTTGATCGACGCGGTTACCGGCATAGGCAATTACGCTACCGCGCAGCGACGGTATCATATTGATACCGGCATCGGGTGCGGCAACGCGGACAATTTCCGTGAACTTTCTGACGCCATCGCGTGGCACATCTAGGACGAAGAAACTGGGCGCACGTTCAGGGACACTGCGGCTAATTTCGTTGCCGATACTTGTCTGGATGGCGGCGAGGGTGACGAATAAGGTTAGCCCTAACCCGAGCGCAACGACAAGGCCACGCGTCTGTGCGCCGGGCCTGTGCAGATTGGCAAGCGCAACGCGGAGCAGCGGCTTTTTAGGTCTGGGCAGGCGGCTGGCGGTCCAGCGAACGGCCCAGGCAATGGTCCATAGGATTAATAGCAGACCAAGAGATGCGCCGACAAAACCAAGTGAAAACAGAGGCTCGCGTGCGGTGCCAACGGCAAGCGCAACAATGGAGAGAATGGCCAAGCTTACCCACATGACCGTGCGCCGGTCATACCGCCTGTCCCCTTCAACAACCGAACGAAACAGCCCGGCTGCCGGAACCGTGCGAGCGCGGGACAACGGCGGCAAGGCAAAGGCAAGGGCGATCAGCAAGCCGTAAGCAGCGCTTGCTAATAAGGGCGCGGGGTAGAGTGCGAGACCCGGCGCGATGGGCAAGATGTCGCCCGCTACTGCGCCGATAGCGAGCGGCATGACGCTGCCAACCAACAACCCGGCGATGATGGCAAGTGCAGCAACGGTGAATATCTGCATCATATAAAGGCGGAATATAATCCCGCTATCCGCACCCGTAACCTTTAACGTCGCAATGCTGGCGCGTTTGCCCTCCAGATAGCTGCCAACACCGTTGCCGACACCGATCCCTGCGATCACAAGTGAGGCAAGTCCGACCAGTGTTAGAAACTGTCCCATGCGTTCGATAAACCGCCGTGTTCCGGGAGCACCATTTGACCGGTCGGTAATCTCCCATCCTGCGGAAGGGAATTGTGCTTTTAGGCGTTCGGTTACTATCGCCGGGTTGATATTGGCAGGCAATTTAATCCGGTATTTCGCGCGAAACATGCTGCCAGGTTGGATCAGGCCGGTGGAGGCCATCGCATCCATGTTGATGAGCGCAACCGGACCAACGGTGAAACCTTCGCCCAGCCGGTCAGGTTCATCACCGATCAGGCCAGCGACCTTGAAACTGGCCGAGCCAAAGCGGATGGTGTCGCCAGTTTTGATATCAAGACGGTCGGCTAATGTTGGCGCGATATAGGCCTGACCCTTTGGCGGTGCGACTATCTGAGTGCCATCTTGGATCGTCAGCTTGCCATAAAAAGGATATGCGCCGTCAATCGCCTTTAACTCGGCGAGCAGGCTATCCTGTTGTTGCCCGCCAATTGCCATCGCGCGCATGCGGATGGTTTGCGACACAGTTCCGATCTTGCGCAGCGCGGCCATCTCCTCCACGGTTGCCACGCGCTGGGCCAAAGCGACTTCAATATCGCCACCTAGAATTGTCTGTCCGCGATTTTGCAGTTCGTTCGTTATCCCGGCAGTCAAACTGCCAATCGCGGCAAGTGTAGCAACGCCCAAGAACAAGCAAAGTGCGAGCAGTCTTAGCCCGCGAAACCGACCGCTCAGGTCGCGGCGCGCAATCCGCCAAAGGGTAGACCAATCGGGGTTCAAACTCCACCCTCCACCACATAACCATCGTGCATCGAAATCACCCGGTCACAGCGCGCCGCCAACTCCGGGTCGTGCGTTATAATCAACAGAGTTGCTTCCATTGCGGCACTCCGGGCAAATAATAAATCGATGATCGCGCTTCCCGTGGCGCCGTCCAGATTACCCGTGGGTTCATCGGCGAATATGATCTTCGGTCCCGCCGCAACCGCACGCGCAATCGCCACCC
This sequence comes from Sphingomonadales bacterium, assembly GCA_043760355.1. Classification (GTDB taxonomy): domain Bacteria; phylum Pseudomonadota; class Alphaproteobacteria; order Sphingomonadales; family Sphingomonadaceae; genus Sphingorhabdus_B. The sequence continues at coordinate 8,178 of JAYUPC010000130.1, read as the reverse complement.
GTTGCTGTTCTCCTCCTGATAATTGTGAAGGATAATGTGTCAAGCGGTGACCAAGCCCGACAGCTTCCAATTCCGCCGCAGCACGACCAAAAGGATCATCAATTCCCGCAAGTTCCATGGGCACGGCAACATTTTCAAGCGCAGTCATCGTCGGCAGCAGGTGGAACGCTTGTAACACTATCCCGATCCGTCCCCGCCGCGCTCGGGCCAGCCCGTCTTCATCCAGCGTCGTGAAATCTAGTCCGTCAACGTTCACGCTGCCTCCGCTCGCTCGCTCCAATCCCGCGAGCACTGCCATTAGCGAACTCTTGCCCGAACCCGATGGCCCAAGCAAAGCGACGCTCATCCCGTAAGGTACTTCCAGGTCAACGCCGCGCAATATATCGACACGGGCGTCGCTTGCCCCAAGGCTAAGCGTGACATTTGACGCGACGATTGCCATATCGCGCAAGTTGGTATTTGGAGCGTGCACAGGAGAGCCCTCATGAAACGAAATTTTGGCTTATATGGGGCGCTTATCCTGCTTCTCCAAGGGCTGATTGCATGTGGCCCCGCGCAGCAATCGACCAAAGAGCAACCGGCCCCGACAAAGGACGTTAAAGCAGAGGTTGCGGCGGATCATCTGGTCGTGGTGTTTGGTGATAGTTTATACGCCGGATATAAACTTGGCCCCAAGCAAGGCTTTGCTCCGCAATTGCAAGCCGCTCTGAAGGCACATGGGCAATCGGTGCGGGTGCATAATGCCGGGGTCTCGGGCGATACAACCGATGCGGGTAAAATACGGCTGAACTTTGTGCTCGATAATCTGGAACGTAAGCCAGATCTTGTGGTGCTTGGTCTTGGCGGGAATGATATGCTGCGCGGGATCAAGCCAGATGAAACCAAGCGCAATATGATCGTTATGCTCGACGAGCTCAAAAAACGCGGCATTCCTGTTATCTTGACCGGCATATTGGCCTCACCCAATATGGGGCCGGATTATGCGAGTGCGTTTAACCCGATATTCCCCGCGCTCGCCAAAGAATACGGCGTGCCGCTCTATCCGTTTTTCCTGAAAGGCGTGGTGGCGAATAAGGCATTGATGCTGGATGATGATATCCATCCCAATGCCAAAGGTGTCGCCGTGATTGTAGAGGGGATTGAACCAATGGTGGCGCAGGCTTTGAAGGCTAAAAAATAGGACTGTCCTATAAAAATAATACACCTTATAACGGAAACGCTTGAAATCCATGTTTTCTCCCTCCATCTTGGGGATATTACAGACTTTAGGAATGAGAACCCATGTCATCAGAAACCGTAACCGCGACCGCCAGCGATTTGAAACTCACTCCGCCTGATCCGGTGCCTGTGGTTACACAGACGCAGGCAATGGGCTTGGTGCCGGTTACCGATGAACAGAAAACCAAGCTGGAGGAACGGGTCGAGGCTTATATCACGGACCTGATTGCGCAGGATGTGAATAGCCCCGAATTCGGTAAGCGCGTTGATCAGTTGACCAATATGGGCCGTAAAGAAATCATGGAAGCGGCGGGGCAATCGAACCGATTCCTAGATAAACCTATTAGGCGTATGGATGAAGGATCGGGCGTCGGTGCGGATTTGGCCGAATTGCGCCGGACGGTTGAGGACCTTGACCCGTCCAAAAAGGGCAATTTGATGTCGAAGGACAAGTTGTTCGGCATCATCCCCTGGGGCAATAAACTCCGTAATTATTTTGACAGCTATCAAAGCTCGCAAACGCATATCAGCTCGATTCTGGGGCGGCTGGCGAACGGCAAAGACGAATTGTTGATGGACAACGCCGCGATTGATGTGGAGCGGCAGAATCTCTGGGCGGCGATGGGCCGGTTGGAACAGATGATTGTCATGTCCAAGCAACTCGATGCAAAACTTGAAGAAAAAGCCGCCGAGCTTGAACTGTCTGATCCTGCAAAATCAAAGGCGATCAAGGAAAGTGCGCTGTTTTATGTGCGGCAACGTACACAGGATTTGCTGACGCAAATGGCGGTAACGGTGCAAGGATATCTTGCGCTTGATCTTGTTAAGAAGAACAATGTCGAACTGGTTAAGGGTGTCGACCGTGCATCGACCACCACCGTCGGCGCGCTGCGTACGGCGGTGACAGTGGCGCAGGCAATGACCAACCAGAAACTGGTGCTGGATCAGGTTACCGCGCTCAACACCACGACAGCGAACATTATCGATGCCACCGGCGCATTGCTGCGCGACAATACGGCGCGTATTCATGAACAAGCCGTTAGTGCAACAATCCCGCTAGAAACACTCAGCCGCGCGTTCCAGAATATCTATGATACGATGGATGCCATTGACACGTTTAAGATGAAGGCACTCGACAGCATGAAGCAAACGAGCGTGGCGCTGGAACAAGAGGTTGAAAAGTCAAAAGGCTATATCGCGCGCGCCGAGGGTCAGGCGCAGGCGCTAAAATCAACACAGGAAAGCGGCTTGCTTTCGGCATTGGAGGCCTGATCCTTGGTCAACATCGCCTCGCAATCCGATGACATTATCGATAACAGTAAACGGGCGCTTCGTAATGTCCGCTATGCCCCCATCGGCACCAAATCCCGCGCGCTGCGCCGTGCGCATTTCTGGGGCAAGATCAGTCGGGCGGCATTGGCCGTTGGCGCGGTTCTGATCGGAGCAGGGATTGTCGGTGCGATCATCGACGGGATCGGATTTTGGGGTGTGATGATTACCGGGATTGCCGGGGCCGCCGCAGCTTATGTCCTGATGCGCTATCCCGATATGCCGATGCCCACGACCGAAACCCTGCGCCAGACTGATCTTGCTACTTTGGCCGGCAAAACCGAGATATGGTTGGAGGCACAGCGTCCGGCACTTCCCGCGCCTGCGGTAACTTTGATGCAGGATATTGGCCTGCGCCTTGATCAACTTGCGCCACAGCTTTCGACGCTAAGCGAAAATGATCCAGCGGCACGCGAAGTGCGCAAGCTGGTCGGCGAACACCTGCCTGAACTCATAAACGGATATAAACGTATTCCCGACAGTTTGAAGCGGCAGGAACACGCCGGTAAAACCCCTGAACAACAATTGGTAGATGGTCTGAAGCTGATTGATCGCGAAATCGAGACGATGACCGGACAGATTTCGCGCGGTGAGCTGGATAAGCTGGCGGTGCGGGGGCGGTATCTGGAGATGAAGTATGACGGGGCAGCGGAAGCATAAGTGCTTCTGGGGTGGCCTTATTATTATGCCCTAAAGGCTCTCAAAAAATAGCATAGCTGCAAAGGTTACTCAGGACCGAGCAAGCCCGACCAGCACCAGCCCAGATGCAAAAAACCGCCCTTTCCATATTCGGAAAGAACGGCTTTCTATTTCAATGTATCGGTTCGCTTAAGGCTTCCCGCCGCCTTGAGGGAGGAGAGAGAGGGCAGCAGGTGCTACTTTTGCGCACCGACACATTCGTTCAAGAGTGCGTTTATGAGCGATTTCCAGCCTTGCGGTTAAGAAATCGCGTCAACAATTACGCAGCTTTCTTGAAAAGCTCGGTTGCAACAGCAAAGCGGTTCGAGATGGGCTGGAACATGTCGCTCATCAACTTAACCATGGCTTCGGTGTTTTTCGAAGTTTGTGCAACTGCGGTGTCAAAGCCCTTACGAGCGAACTCGCCTTGCAGCTTTACGAAATCGGTTGGCGACTTAACGGCCGTGATTTCTTTAACAGCAACTTGCATTTCACCAAAATTCTTCTTGGCATATTCAAGATTGGTTTGACCCATTTCCTGAGCGCCCTTGGCAGCGATTTTCGCAGCTTCGATTACGGCTTCGGCATTTGCCTTGCTGAATTCGGTTGCGTCAGCGGCAAGCTTCTTGCCTTTTTCTGCGGCTTCGGTTGCTTTAACTTGCATGTCAGCGAAGAAGTCTTTCGCCTTTGCGGTTGCTGTTTCAGTTGTTGTCTTTGTGGCTTCAGTCATTTTTTCAATTCCTTGTGCTATAATTGGTTTAGCGGGAGTTGGCTCAACCGTGACGATGTTTGTGACAAGCTGCGCAGGCTTTTCAGCCATAGCAACAGGAGCAGTTTTTGGGGCCGCAGTTTTGCGAACTTTTTTAACTGTGGATGCTACGTTGTTTGTCATTTCTATTTGCACCATCATTGTTGTGTTGCAGTGCAATATATATGGATGCGTTCGTGACGTCAACCATTTTTTGTGCAGTGCACAATAATTATGTTTTCGACATATTTTTCAAGAACAAAAATTCTGCATCGCGGTGGTTGCCGACCATGAAGAATGTGTCGGCGATCTTCGTAAAGCCGTTGCGCACATAGAATCTCTGGGCGCGGGGATTGTCGCTATAGACGCTAAGCAGCATTTCATCGGCATCCGCCGCCTTGGCCTCTGCAATTGCCCAATCCATCAGTGACTGGCCGATGCCGGTGCCCTGCGCAGCCTGGTGCAAATAAAGCTGCTTAAGCTCGACAACTTGGCGGTCACCCGGATCATAATTAAGTGTAACACCGAAACCCACCTTACAAAATCCGACCATCTCACCGTCCGTTTCGGCTATCAGGTAACACACCTTCGGATTATGTAACTCGGACGCTATAAAATCGGGCTGATACACCTGCTCAATAAACAACGCGAGGTTTTCAGCTGAATAGAGATGGCCAAAGGTTTCGACAAAAGTGTCGCGGGCAAGCTTTGCAACTTGCCCGGCTTCGGCAATATCTGGCGTCCGGTACGTAACCATGTCAGGCGTCTATAGTTAGCCGTTCATAGCGGTCGAAATGATGGTCGGCACTGCCAAACTGGCTTTCGATCATTGTCGCGCGTTTGAAATAATGGCCGATGGAAAGCTCTTGTGTGATGCCGATGCCGCCGTGCGTCTGGATGGCATTCTGGCCCACGAATTTGCACGCCAGGCTGACTTTCGCCTTGCATGCCGATACCGCCGCTAGACGTTCGTTTGCCGGATGGCCGAGCTTGAGCGTCGCCATGAGTGTCATCGAACGCGCTTGTTCAACCTCCATGAACATATCGACCATGCGGTGTTGCAACACTTGAAAGCGCCCGATGGGTTGGCCGAATTGCTGGCGCTGTTTGGAATAATCGAGCGTTCCGGTGTGCAACCGCTCGGTCACGCCACATGCTTCGGCACAGATGCCAACGGTCGCTTCATCGACAATTTGTTCAATCAAGGGCAGGGCAGCACCTTCATCACCGATCAGTGCATCACCCGGAATAGCCGCATTCTCGAAATAAATCTCAGATGCCTGAAAACCGTCAACCGTCGGATAATCCCGGCGGACGATGCCGGCGGTCTTGGCGTCGACGAGGAACAACGACACGCCGTCCCGTTCACGCCCCGATCCTCCAGTACGGGCAGTGACAAGCAGATGTGTTGCCCACGGGGCGGCATAGACCACGCTTTTGTGACCGTTCAAAACATAACCAGCGCCATCTTTTTTTGCGGTCGTGCGGATATTGGCAAGGTCATAGCGGCCTTGTGGTTCGGCATAGGCAAAACCGATGATAACATTGCCCGCAATGATTTCGGGGATCACAGCATCGGCAACTGCACCACCAACCGCTTTCAATGCGCCGCCCCCAATAACAACGGTTTGCAGATAAGGTTCTACCGCAATCACCTTGCCCAGTTCTTCCATGATGATTGCGTTTTCAAGCGCACCGCCACCAAGGCCGCCATGTTCTTCGCTGAACGCCGCGCCCAACATGCCGAGCTCCTGAGCCAAAGCCTGCCATACGCCAGAGTCGCGCCCTGCGTCACTTGCGATCATTTTGCTGCGTTTGTCGAAGTCATAGGTGTCGGCCAAAAAGCGCGATAACGTATCGCGGATCATGTCCTGTGTTTCGGTATAGGTGAAATCCATGTGGTTATTCTTTCATACAATCACGTCACCCTGAAATACATTCAGGATGACGTATAGATTAGCTTACAGTCTGGAATTAAAGCCCCAATACCATCTTCGCGATGATGTTGCGCTGGATCTCGTTTGATCCGCCATAGATGGTGGTCTTACGCGTATTGAAATAGGTTGGTGCGGTGCGGTGCGCATAATCGGGGCCGATGGGATGCTCGTTATCGCCTTCTCCAAAACCGCGGAAATACGGCGCACCGTAATGGCCTACTGCTTCCAATGCGAGTTCGGTCAAACGCTGTTGAATTTCAGAACCCTTGATTTTGAGCAAACTCGATTCCGGACCTGGGCCTTTACCTGCATTTTCACCAGCAAGCGAACGCAGCTCGGTATATTCAAGTGCGGTCAGGTCAATTTCCAATTCGGCAATTTTGCGCTTGAAAAACGGATTTGCGAGAAGCGTGCGTTCGCCGTCCATTTCGGTGCGCGCAATCGCTTTTACCTTTTCCACGCCGCGTTTTGACGATGCGACACCGGCAATTCCGGTGCGTTCATGCGCGAGCAAGAACTTGGCACAGGTCCAACCCTTGTCTTCCTCATACACACGCTGGCTTTGCGGCACACGGACATCCTCCAGCCACACTTCATTGACCTCATGTTCACCGCCAAGGGTGATGATCGGCCGCACAGTGATGCCGGGTGATTTCATATCGATCAGCAAGAAGCTGATCCCTTCTTGTGCCTTCACGTCCTTGTTGGTGCGGACAAGGAAGAAACCCCAATCGGCGTACTGCGCCATAGTCGTCCATGTCTTTTGACCGTTTACGACGTAATCATCGCCGTCTGGCACCGCAGCCGTCCGCAAATTGGCAAGGTCGGAACCAGCGCCGGGCTCCGAATATCCCTGACACCACCAGTCATCTCCGGAAAGTATGCCAGGTAAAAACCGCGCCTTTTGTTCAGGCGTACCAAAGGTATAAATAACAGGCCCAACCATCGACAGGCCAAAGGGCATCAACCGGATGCAATCGGCAGCGGTAGTTTCTTCGGACCAGATATATTTTTGTGTCGCAGTCCATCCCGTGCCGCCATATTCAACCGGCCAAGCTGGTGCGACCCAACCCTTTTTGGCGAGAACTTTATGCCAGATCAGGAAATCTTCCTTGGACAATTCCTCGCCCTCATCCTGCTTACCGCGCAGATGTTCGGGGTAATGATCGGCTATAAATTTACGAACCTCATCCCGGAATGCTAATTCGTCAGCGCTAAATTCCATATCCATGGCGACTCTCCTATTGTGTATAAACTAATCAATGACACAAGTTGACGTTTACGTAAAGTATAGAGTTTGCGACTTGAAGATGCCAATGTGTCGAGCCTAAGCAGTATCACCGCGTCTTCACATAACTCCCCGGCGCATCCTCAATCGCCTTTAGGCTCCCGTCTCCAGGTATCCGTGCCCCATCGGCTTTGACCATGTTGTCACCGTGCGCCCGCAACCAATCCAGCCAATCGGGCCACCAGCTGCCTTTGGTTTCGGTGGCGCCGGTGATGAAATCCTCCAGCGTTTTGGCACCACTGTCGTTTGTCCAATATTGGTATTTCTGGTGTACCGGCGGGTTGACGACGCCAGCGATATGGCCGCTTCCTGCCAGTACGAATTTCATCGGGCCATTGAAATGTTCCTGCATTTTCCATACGCTGTTTGCTGGCGCGATATGGTCTTCTTTACCGGCCTGGATATAGGAGGGCGTCTTAACTTGTGTCAGATCAATCGGGGTGCCGAGGGCGGACATTGCGTTCGGGGTGGCGAGCTTGTTATCACGGTATAGGTCAATCAAATAACTACGATGCCATTTTGAGGGCAGGTTGGTGACATCGCCGTTCCAGTGCAGCAGGTCGAACGCCGGATATTCTTCGCCGAGCAAATAGTTTTTGACGACGGTGGACCAGATCAAATCCTTGCCGCGCAGAAGATTGAAACTGAGCGCAAGAAACCGACCGTCGAGATAGCCCTGAGGTTCGGCCAGTGCCTCGACCATTTTCAACTGATTATCGTCGATGAAGTTAAGCAGTTCGCCGCTTTGTGTGAAATCCACTTGCGCTGTGAAGAAGGTAGCGCTTTTGACCTTGTCGGCTTCACCGTTCGCGGCGAGTATAGCGAGCGTGGCCGCAAGGGTGGTTCCTGCCACGCAATATCCGATTGTGTGGACACCATCAACCTTCAGCGCCTTGCAGACGGTGTCGATCGCCTCGATTTGCGCCGCTATGTAATCGTCCCACACAACATCCTTCATGCTGCTGTCGGCCGATTTCCAC
>JAYUPC010000129.1:0-9215 GCA_043760355.1 Sphingomonadales bacterium | reverse complement strand
TCCTTTACGTTATCGTCAAGTTCTTTGAACGCTCGATTTGGTCGCGTCAATGGGCGCGGAGTTAATCATTCGATAACCATCTATGTCTAATCGTAAGTTCACGTAAAAAATTGAGGTCGCTCCCAAGTGAAAATGGAAAAAATTGCATCTGGCGAAAGCCATTGGATTGACGAAACTGCCAAAATTTGCGGTGATGTAACCGTTGGCTGTGCAGAAACCGCCGGAGTATTGGAGCGTGCGATCAAGTCAGCGGATGCACTCAAAGAAGGCCATGCCAATTTGGCGGCCATTACCGGCAAGCTGGAAGCAGATATTGCAGATGTTGCGCTTGCCACGTCAGAAGCACAATCACTGTCAGAATCAGCGCGGGAGAAGTTGGAGAGTGGCAACCGCACGATCCAAATGTCGATGGAAAGCTTCTCCGAAATGATTGTGCTGATCAACCATTTGGGTAGCCATATTACAGGCTTTGCTGCTGCTATGGAGCAGGTCAAACAAGTTTCGCAAACCATTGACACGATTGCGCGAACGACAAATATGCTCGCCCTGAACGCCGCGATTGAAGCTGAAAAAGCGGGCGAAGCAGGACTTACCTTTGCGGTCGTCGCTGGCGAAGTGAAGAAATTGGCGCTCGATACACGGTCTGCTGCTGTAGAAATAACCGGAACGGTAAATTCGCTGTCGGATGAAGCATCCAAATTTGTTGGTCAAATCGAAGCCGGTGTTGCAGGGAGTGACGCGGCGCAGCGCCAATATGCCAATCTGCAATCGCTGCTTTCCGGAGTCAGCGAAATCGTCACCAATGTGGGTGAATATAATCAAGAAATCGCCAACAGCACGTCAGCCATTCACCGCAGTCTGAATGAATCGCAAAATGTGCGGAGTTCGGTTTCTGAAGCCAACGACGAAATGCACCAATGGCTTAAAAATGCACATAGACAAATCAACGCGCTTGAATTCGAATCCAACCGGATGTTCGATCATATAGTTCATAGTGGCCTTGCCCATGATGACATGCGGTTCGTTCAAATGGCGCAAAAACAAGTCGATCATATCACCATGTTAACCGAACAGGCGATTGCGAATGGTACTCTTCGTATGGAGGACTTGTTTGATACCAATCTTGTTCCAATTGCAGGCAGTATGCCGCCAAGATACACTACTGGACTAAGTTCTTGGGCTGCTCAATATTGGCAACCTTGTCTTGAAAATGTAAAAGATCAGAGCAGCGCGATATTATCGGTAGTATGCAGCAGCCGCGAAGGTTTTTTACCGACGCATTTGAAAGATCATTCGCGAACGCCAACGGGCGAATTACAACATGATACCAAATACTGCCGTAATGGGCGCATTGTATTCGATGGCATTGATATAACGGCAAAAGCGAGCGAGCAGGGTTACATCATGGCGGTTTACCGTCAGGAAGGCGACGGCAAAACCTATCATACTGTCCGAAACGTCTATGTCCCGCTGCGCTTTAACGGTCGCCGCTGGGGAGATTTCGAGATCGCCTATATTCTATAATTATCCGTTGCGGCGTGCCATAAATGCAAGGCGTTCAAACAGCATAATATCCTGCTCATTCTTCAGCAGAGCGCCGTGCAGAGGCGGTATCGCCTTAGTTGGGTCCTTGTTTTGCAGAACGTCAAGAGGCATGTCTTCATGCAGCAATAATTTCAACCAATCGAGTAGTTCACTCGTACTTGGTTTTTTCTTGAGACCGGGCACGTCGCGGACCTCGTAAAAAATATCCATGGCCTTGGAAACAAGGATTTTCTGGATAGCTGGGAAATGGACGTCAATGATGGCCTGCATCGTATTGCGGTCAGGAAATTTGATATAATGGAAGAAACAGCGGCGCAGGAATGCGTCGGGAAGCTCTTTTTCGTTGTTCGAGGTGATGATAACGATCGGCCGCTCAACCGCTTTAATCGTCTCATGCGTCTCGTAAACGTAGAATTCCATCCGGTCGAGTTCTTGCAGCAAATCGTTCGGAAATTCGATATCTGCCTTATCGATTTCGTCAATAAGGAGCACAGGTAATACGGGTGAAGTAAATGCTTCCCAGAGCTTACCTTTTTTGATGTAGTTTTTGATATCGTGAACGCGTTCATCGCCCAATTGGCTGTCACGGAGCCGCGCCACAGCGTCATATTCATACAACCCTTGATGCGCTTTAGTTGTCGATTTGATGTTCCATTCAATGAGCGGCGCACCAAGCGCGGTCGCAATTTCCTGTGCTAATACAGTCTTTCCTGTACCAGGCTCACCTTTAACGAGCAGAGGCCGCCGCAGCGTTGTCGCGGCATTGACTGCAACCTTCAAATCATCGGTCGCCACATAATTTTTGGTGCCATCAAAACGCATCATTTACCCCATCTTAATCGTTCGATTAAGCTGTTAAGTGGACAGATTGCGGAATGCAACCTTTATGCTTAGTGAAGTTTCGACATCTCGGCATGACGGGCCGCGATCAACTGCCACAGCCCGCGTTGTTGCGCCAAAAGCTGCTGAGCGCCAAAGAGCATCGCGCGCTTTATCGGCTCGCTAATGGCTAATGCATTGCCAAGCATCTCGCTGTCCAAGTCGTCCGGGAGCTTTTGCGTAACGGGCTCGATCCCCAAGGCCAATGATGCCAATTCGAGGACCTCGCGTGTCGCCTGCCAATCAAGAACAAACGCAATCGCCGCGCCTGCTGGACATCCATTGCGGTCTGAAGTCGCAAGCATTTCAAAACTTTTTGATTGATTTGTGAGCAACGCGCTAATCTTATCCTGCCCCGCCAAGCGACGGATCGGGCCTGCTGCTACGGTCAATTGATTAAGAAAAGAACGTTCGGCTGCAAAGCCTTCAATGGCCTGCACCAACCAGATACGAGCTGCTTCATCCACTATCTTGCTCGCGGCGTGATCAACAACACCCGGTAAACGACCGTGCGAAATACACATAAAATGCGCAATATCTGCAATCATAGCAGGGCGGAGAATTTTCACAGAAGACCGCAAATCTCGGACTTCACGGCTGTCATTCAGGAATTTCTGCATCGGCGCAGTGACGCTAACGCTGCCATCAGTTTCTACCAAACGCAGCAATGCCCCGCCAAATGCCAATTCAGAATCAGGACGAGCCAGATTATCCATTAAAGTCTCCGCAAGTCACGCATTTCCAAAGCTGGAACACGAACAAGCAGACGATTTAGCAAAAAGTTCTAAATGAGTGGTTTACGACAGGTTGCTTTTCCACAACTTATTGATCCAAGAAACTCCGCATTTTACGGCTGCGGCTTGGATGCTTCAGTTTCCTGAGCGCTTTGGCCTCAATCTGACGGATGCGTTCGCGGGTTACGCTGAACTGTTGGCCGACTTCTTCCAGGGTGTGGTCGGTGTTCATGCCGATCCCAAACCGCATACGAAGCACACGTTCTTCACGCGGTGTGAGGCTGGCTAGAACGCGGGTGACAGTTTCCTTGAGATTGGCTTGAATAGCTGCATCAACTGGAATGATCGCGTTCTTGTCCTCGATGAAATCGCCCAAATGGCTATCTTCTTCATCGCCAATAGGCGTTTCCAGCGAGATTGGTTCCTTGGCGATTTTCATCACCTTGCGAACTTTTTCAAGCGGCATAGAAAGACGCTCGGCCATTTCTTCGGGCGTCGGTTCGCGGCCTTGTTCGTGCAAGAATTGGCGGCTTGTGCGAACCAGCTTGTTAATCGTTTCGATCATGTGCACCGGAATACGAATGGTGCGTGCTTGGTCAGCAATGCTGCGGGTAATTGCCTGACGGATCCACCACGTCGCATAGGTCGAGAATTTATACCCGCGCCGATATTCGAATTTATCCACCGCCTTCATCAGGCCGATATTACCTTCTTGAATAAGATCAAGGAATTGCAAGCCACGATTGGTATATTTTTTAGCAATTGAAATAACGAGACGCAGGTTTGCCTCGACCATTTCTTTCTTGGCAATACGTGCCTCACGTTCGCCTTTTTGCACCATGTTTACGATACGGCGGAATTCACCCAGCGACATGCCGGTTGCTGCGGCAATGTCGGATATCTCGGTGCGGACTCGTTCGACAGCATCGGCTTCATTCGCCGCAAAAGCCGCCCATTTCTTATCAATACCAGCAACCTCTGCCATCCAGTTTTCATCAAGTTCATGATTGACATAGCGGTCCAGAAACGCACGACGCGGTACTTTATGACGCTCGGCAAGGCGAAGCATCTGGCCGCCAAGCGCCGTTAGGCGACGGTTGAATGAATAAAGCTGGTCAACCAGAAATTCGATCTTGTTCGCATGGAACTTGACGCTCTCAACTTCCGTAGTCAGCTCTTCGCGTAGTTTGTGGTATTTGTTTTCATGCGCAGTCGAAAAATCTTCTCCGGCATTAAGCGCCCGCATCCGGTCCAGCTGAATGTTCGAGAATTTTTTGAACAGCGATGTAATTTGTGCAAATCGTTCCAGTGCAGCAGGCTTCAATGCTTCTTCCATCTGGGCAAGCGAAAGGGTGTTATCTTCTTCTTCTTCCTCCACCGGACGCGCACGGCGCTCGGTCATGTCTTCGTCCTCATCCTCATTGGCTTCGGGTGGGGCGTCTTCGACCTCTTCCTCTTCTTTATAGGTGACGCCAGCAGTCTTCTCGCTGATTTCGCCACCATTATCTTCTTCACCGTCTTCGGTCAGGCTCTCTGGAGCAGGTTCTTTGGAAAGCATCGCATCAAGATCAAGAATTTCACGCAACTGCATCTCACCATTGTTGAGTGCATTTGACCAATCGATGATCGCGTGGAAGGTAATCGGGCTTTCACACAGGCCCAGGATCATCGTGTCGCGACCTGATTCGATGCGTTTTGCAATCGCGATTTCGCCTTCACGGCTTAGCAGTTCAACCGCGCCCATTTCACGCAAATACATGCGGACAGGGTCATCGGTGCGTTCACCTGTGCCGGTTTTCTTGATCGTGCTGGTCAGCGAACGCGGATCGTTCTCGGAAATATTGTCGATAGTTTCGACTTCTTCCTCTGCCTCTTCAGGCGCATCTTCGTCGCTTTCGACAATATTTACGCCCATTTCAGAGATTGAGGACATCACGTCTTCGATCTGTTCCGAAGACATCTGGTCCTGTGGCAGGGCAGCGTTGAGTTCGTCATAGGTGATGAACCCCCGGCGCTTCGCCTTAGCGAGCAGTTTTTTTACAGAGGCATCGTTCAGATCGATCAGGGGTGCATCACCGCTCTCGATTTCTACTTCGTCTTCATTTGCGCGGCTTGCCAAAATGTTTCCCCAATTAAATTCTAAAAATCCGCATCGCGCTGCATTAACGCGGATATGCGTAAATCGAATGCTGCTTTCTCGCTCCGCAAACGCTGTTGCTCGGCGTAGTTTTCTTCTGTCAGTTCCGAACTTGCCCTTAATGTCGCGCGTTCTAAAGCCGATTCCAAGGCCGGCCTCTGCTTCATCAGCTTGATCGCTTCACCTAATTCCTTCGATGCGCAGTCCAGATCGGCCGCGTTGTTAATGTCAATACTGCGGTTAAATGCGAAGGCTTTACCATCACCACCGAGTAACTTCATTGCAACATTATACAACTTCCCTTCTAATATGGTAAGCAGGGCCGCAGTATCAAGCATTTCTTTTGAGATTGTTGCATCCAGCATCGCATTTAACAAATCATGGTGATTCGGGTCACGGGGCACAAACTCGCCAATTGCCTCACGGTAGTGGCCAAGCATGACCGGATGGAGCAGCAAAGCGGTCAGCACGCCTTGCACAAGCAAGTCTGATCCATGCTGTCCGATGGCCTTGGCCTGACTTGACGGGGGAGGGGCGATTGCTTTTGACCATTTACCGTTTTTTGCAGCCGGTACATAAGTAGCGCGGGGCTTTTGCGCGAACAGTGTGTCGAACCGCTCCCGAAAAGCATCGGCATAATGGCGGCGTATTTCGCCATCCGCTATGTTAGCCATATGCGTCCCTAGACGCTGTTTAAGCGCTGCCCTGTCTTCCGGAGTGATTAGGGGTGCTGCGGCCTTTTCCGCGTTCCACAGGCGTTCTACGAGCGGCTCTGAGGACTCCAGTAAGGTAGTGAGCGCCTTGGGACCCGATGCCTTGACCAGATCATCGGGATCTTGTCCCTCTGGCAGGGTTACAAACTGCAAGCTATGGCCAGGTTTAAGCATGGGCAGTACCCGCCCAGCCGCACGCATCGCCGCTTTCTGCCCCGCATTATCACCATCAAAGCACAGCAAGGGCTTCTCCGTCATCCGCCACAGCATCGAAAGTTGTTGTTCGGTAAGAGCCGTGCCCAAGGGCGCAACAACATCATGGAACCCGGCCTGGGCAAGAGCGATCACGTCCATATAGCCTTCAACCACGATCACTCGCCCGGTTTGCCGCGAAGCAGGCGAGCATTTGTTGAGATTGTAGAGTGTCCGCCCTTTATCAAACAAAGGCGTATCGGGGGAGTTGAGATATTTTGGCTCGCCTTCGCCAATTATGCGCCCGCCAAAGGCAATAACCCGCCCGCGTGCATCACGGATAGGGATCATCAACCGGCCACGGAACCGGTCATAAGGCTCTTTATCCTCAACCGAGATCAGCATCCCTGCTTCGATCAGCAAAGGATCGCCAAAGGACTTAAGACTTTCTCTTAACTTGCCACGTGCGTCGGGAGCAAAGCCAAAGCCAAATTCCTTGATAATGGTCGCACTCAAACCACGCTTGGATAGGTAATCGCGTGCAGTCGCGCCGTCCAAGCCCTGCAATTGCGCTACAAACCAGTCTTGCGCCGCCGCCATGACGTCATGCAGCCCCAAGCGCGCCTCGGCCTGTTTGGCGGCCTGTGGATCGGCGGCGGGAACGTCCATTCCAGCGGTTGCGGCGAGTTCCTTCACCGCATCCATAAAACCCAAACCGCGCTGATCGGTCATCCAACGGATTGCATCGCCGTGGGCGCTACACCCAAAACAGTGGTAAAAGCCTTTTTCATCATTGATAGTAAAACTTGGCGTCTTATCATTATGAAACGGGCAGCAGGCCTTATATTCCCGCCCCGCCTTGGTAACCTTGATCGAACGGCCGATCAGCGCAGAAAGCGTAGTCCGCGCACGCAGTTCATCCAGCCATTGCGGGGTTAGCGACATTTTTGGGTTTGTTTCTTTGGGAAGGGTGTTTCGACTTCTCTCGAAACAAACGGATTTTTAGTATCGTCGCCTAGATCACCGTTCGTGTCGAGCGAAGTCGAGACACTCTTTCGTTCAAGCGGTGGCTTTGCAAAATAAGACAAACTCTCCCAATCCTCTTTAATAAGCGCCTTTTTCTTGGCTTTTGACCATTTCTTAATTTTTAGCTCTGCATCCAGTGCTTTATATCTAGACGGAAACTCTTGGGTCCACATTAATTCGACCGGCAAACGTGATGATGTAAATCCCTTAATAACACCGGACTGATGTTGCCCAATGCGTTTTTCTAAATTGTCGGAGTGGCCCGTGTTATATTTACCATCAGCACAAAGTAATATGTATGCCCAAAATGCCATCGTCTGCTTATGCCTTAACAGTGTCTCGACTTCGCTCGACACGAACGGGGATAATGCGTTGCAAAACTGCCTCAGCCCAAAGCCGCCTTCACCAAACCGCTCGCCTTGCTCATATCCAGTTCAGAGGCATGGCGCGCTTTTAATTCGGCCATCACGCGACCCATGTCTTTTAGGCTAGTTGCGCCCAGTTCAGCCTTGATAGCCTCAATAGCCGCCGACGTTTCAGCATCGCTCATTTGCGCAGGCAGGAATTCTTCGATCACCACCAATTCCGTAGCCTCAATAGCGGCGAGCTCAGCGCGGTTGCCCTGTTCATATAACGCAATAGATTCGCGGCGCTGTTTGACCATTTTCTGCAAAACCTCAACCACCATGGCGTCGTCATCGGGCTGCACGCTTGCGGTACGTAGCTCGATATCGCGGTCCTTCACTTTGGCGAGGATAAGGCGCACGGCGGCGAGGCGGTCTTTTTCGCCTGCTTTCATGGCTGTGATTTGGGCTGCTTTTAAGGTGTCACGAATCATAATGATCTCAATTCAAATTTCAGTTATTTAACTGCCATAGAGAGCCAATCACCGCCTTACAATCTTCGCGCCTTTGTGTTTCCGCGTGAAAATTCTTATTCACGCGGAGACGCGGAGGCGCGGAGAGTTAGAAAGCTGTACTATATTAGGAACTGGCACATAATATCCACAGTTTTCCTGATAAATGGATTGACGGTTGGCGTGCCTTTCTTTAGCTGCGGCTCCTTAGCGACATTACTGCAATTAACCTTATTAAATGAGCGACCCATCATGGCCGAGCCCATCATTACGCACGCCCCCAAAGGAGCAACAGGCGTATTGATATTGGCGTCTGGTCAGGTTATCTGGGGCAGGGGCTTTGGTGCGCAGGGGCAGACGGTTGGTGAAGTGTGTTTCAACACCGCGATGACCGGATATCAAGAGGTGATGACCGATCCATCTTATGCTGGGCAGATTATCAACTTCACCTTTCCGCATATTGGCAATGTTGGCACAAATCCGGAAGATGTCGAGGCGCTAAACGCCCATGCTTTGGGCTGTATCACGGCACAGGATGTAACCGAGCCGTCGAATTTCCGCAGTACGCAACATTTTGACGCGTGGATGAAAGCGAATGGCCGGATAGGCTTGTCGGGCGTTGATACACGGGCGTTGACGCGCTTAATCAGACATGCTGGCGCGCCCAATGCGGTGATTGCACATGCGGCGGACGGCGTGTTTGATGTGGCGGCATTACTGGCACGGGCACGGGCCTGGGCAGGGTTAGAAGGCATGGACCTCGCCAAGGACGTGACGACGTTGCAGAGTTATGGTTGGGATCAAGGATTGTGGAAATTGCCTCACGGTTTCTCGTCTTCGCTCGACAC
Organism: Sphingomonadales bacterium; assembly: GCA_043760355.1. Classification (GTDB taxonomy): domain Bacteria; phylum Pseudomonadota; class Alphaproteobacteria; order Sphingomonadales; family Sphingomonadaceae; genus Sphingorhabdus_B. The sequence goes on along the minus strand of JAYUPC010000129.1, from coordinate 285 downwards.
GAACGGGAATTTAGCGCCACATTCTCCTTCACCGTTCGTGTCGAGCCCTTCGGCTGGCTTGCAGCCGCTCAGGATAAACTTGACCAAAGGTCAAGACGAGACACCCAAAAGGCGCAAACCAAAAGTAGTCGCCATAGATTACGGCATAAAACACAACATCCTGCGCAACTTAGTTGATGTAGGATGCGAAGTCCAAATCGTCCCCGCAACCGCAAGTTTCGAAGACATCATGGTTCACGCACCCGATGGCCTGTTCCTATCCAACGGCCCCGGCGACCCCGCGGC
>JAYUPC010000128.1:0-9288 GCA_043760355.1 Sphingomonadales bacterium | reverse complement strand
CCCAGTGCGATGTCGCGCGTTTGCCTTGTAGCAAACCGGCGGCACCCAAGAGCATGGATCCGGTGCAAACACTGGTTACCCATTTGGCGTTCACAGCTTGGTCGGCGATGAAATTGATTATCTCCGTGTCGCTCAGTGCAGGGGTAACACCGTGGCCACCGGGCACGCATAACAAGTCAGCTTGCGGGCAATCGGCAAACGTCCCGCCGGGAAGGATCGCAAAGCCGCAATCGGTCTGCACTGGTGACATGGTCTCTGCAACCACATATACCTTTGCACCAGGAAGACGGGACAGGAATTGCACCGGTCCGGCAAAATCGAGCTGGGTGATGCCGTCGAATATGACGAAGACGATGTTAAAGGGTGCGGATACCGGGTTCTCCATATATTAGACTAGCTCGATCGCCAGAGCTGTTCCTTCGCCGCCACCAATACACAGCGAAGCTACGCCGCGCTTCTTGCCGTGGCGTTGAAGTGCGGCGATCAGGGTGGTGATGATCCGTGCGCCGCTGGCTCCAATGGGGTGGCCAAGCGCCGTTGCGCCGCCGTGGACGTTGATCTTGTCATGCGGGATACCAAGGTCGTGCATCGCAAACATCGCGACACAGGCAAAGGCTTCGTTCACCTCAAACAAGTCAACATCACCCACCGACCACCCAGCCTTTGCAAGGCATTTAGTGATTGCACCAACGGGAGCTGTGGTAAAGGCCGAAGGTTCCTGCGCATGTGCGGCATGGGCGACGATGCGCGCGACGGGATTATGGCCCTTGGCATCGGCAACGCTGGCACGGGTCAGGACAAGAGCCGCTGCACCGTCTGAGATGGATGAACTTGTCGCCGCCGTGATCGTGCCATCCTTGGCAAAGGCGGGGCGCAGACCGGGGATTTTGTCGGGCATGCCTTTGCCGGGGGCTTCGTCGGTATCGACGGTGACGTCACCTTTTCGGGTGCGGATCGTGACAGGGGTAATTTCGGCGGCAAACGCTCCCTCGGCAATTGCGGCCTTTGCGCGGGCAAGCGAGGCGATGGCGTAATCATCCTGTGCTTCCCGGGTCAGCTGATATTCGTTCGCGGTATCCTGTGCAAAGGTGCCCATAGCGCGGCCCTCTTCATAGGCATCCTCCAGCCCGTCAAGGAACATATGGTCATAAGCGGTGTCATGTCCGATGCGTGCGCCGCTGCGGTGTTTTTTAAGGAGATAGGGCGCATTGGTCATGCTCTCCATCCCGCCCGCGATCACATAATCAACCGAACCAGCAGACAGAGCCTCGCTGCCCATGATGACGGTTTGCATTCCCGAACCACATACTTTGTTGACTGTTGTCGCCTGCACCGATTTGGGCAGGCCGGCCTTAATCGCGGCCTGTCGTGCAGGAGCTTGGCCCAAACCTGCGGGTAGCACGCAGCCCATATAGATGCGCTCGATATCGTCGCCATTAACCCCCGAACGCTCAACCGCCGCCTTTACCGCCGCTGCGCCCAATTCAGTGGCGCTGGCGTCAGATAGTACCCCTTGCATTGCGCCCATTGGCGTGCGGGCATAAGAGAGGATAACAATGGGATCTGTGTTGGTCATGCGGGCGAGTCCTTGAGGGGATTTTACAGCTTAATAATCCTGCGGTGCCGTAAAGACAAATGGCAAGTTGTGCATATGGGTTTTCATCTGCAACCTTATAGGCTAGCATCTTAGGTAAGAGATTAAATAGGAGAGACCAAATGCCCGCCGATATGCAAGCCATTCTGGAAACCCAGCGCAAAAGCTTTACCGCCGCTATGCCCGAAGCGATGTCGGTGCGTCGTGACCGGATGGACCGCGCCATTGCCTTGCTTGTCGATCATGCCGAAGATTTTGCCAAAGCCGCATCCGCCGATTTTGGCCACCGCAGCCGTGAACAGACACTCCTTACCGATATCATGCCTTCGCTTGGCGCAATGAAACATGCGCGCAAACATTTTGAACATTGGGCGCGAGGTGAAAAACGCAAACCGACTTTCCCGCTTGGACTGATCGGGGCCAAGGCCGAAGTGGTCTATCAACCCAAGGGCGTTGTCGGCGTGGTGGCCCCGTGGAACTTTCCTATCGGTATGGTAATGGTGCCGATGGCGGGGATATTGGCGGCAGGCAACCGGGCGATGATTAAGCCTTCGGAATTCACCGAAAATGTTTCGGACCTATTCGCGCAAGTCGTGCCTAAATACTTTGCTGATGAAGAAATGGCTGTGTTCACTGGTGGGCCAGAGGTTGGGATGGCGTTCTCCAAGCTTGCCTTTGACCATATGATTTTTACCGGCGCGACCGGGGTTGGTCGCCATATAATGCGCGCGGCGGCCGACAATCTGGTGCCCGTTACGCTAGAGCTGGGCGGTAAATCACCGACGATTATCGGGCGGAGTGCCGATAAGAAAAAGGCTGGCGAACGCATTGCTCTGGGCAAGATGATGAACGCCGGTCAGATATGCCTCGCACCCGATTATCTGCTGGTTGCCAAGGATCAGGAAATGGAGATGATCGAGGCGGTGAAAGCGGGTGTGGCCAATCAATATCCAACCTTGCTCGCCAATGATGATTACACATCGGTGGTCAACGGTCGCAACCATGACCGCCTGCAAAGTTATCTCGCCGATGCCCGTGAAAAGGGTGCAGAATTGATTGAGGTCAATCCAGCAGGTGAAGATTTTTCCGGATCAAACGGGAACAAAATGCCGCTTACTATCGTTCGTAATGTAACCGGTGATATGAAAGTGATGCAGGAAGAAATCTTCGGACCGATATTGCCTGTTGTTACCTATTCTTCGGTGGATGAAGCGATTGAATATGTTAACGATCATGACCGCCCGCTTGGCCTTTATTATTTCGGCACGGACAAGGCCGAGGAAGAGCGCGTGCTTTCGCGAACGGTTTCGGGCGGCGTGACGATCAATGACGTCGTGTTCCATAATGCGATGGAGGACCTGCCCTTTGGCGGCGTTGGGCCATCGGGAATGGGCAATTATCACGGGGCAGACGGCTTCAAGACGTTTAGCCATATGCGCGCTGTCTTTCGTCAGACGGGCTTGGATGTTGCCGGGATTGGAGGTTTCAAGGCACCTTATGGCAAGACGACGGCCAAAACTCTTGCTAAGGAATTAAAGAAGTAAAGGTCAAGACTGCTTGGTTTGATCGTGCCGTTGGAAAGTTACCAAAAGGAGAAGAAAAATGCCTGTAACAGTAATCTATAAAACCTCTGCCACCGCTACAGGTGGCCGTGATGGATCGGCAAAATCAGACGATGGATCGGTCGATGTAAAGTTGGTGGTGCCCAAAGAAATGGGAGGCCCCGGCGGCGTTGGCGCAAATCCGGAAAAGCTGTTTGCATCGGGTTACTCAGCTTGCTTCCTCGGCGCGATGAAGGCGGTATCGGGCAAAGAAGGCGTCAGCGTACCCAACGACGCCACTGTTACCGCGACCATTGGCTTTGGCCCCCGTTCAGAAGGCGGATATGGCATCACCGCCGATTTGGTAATTGATTTGCCCGGCGTTGACCGTGTGGACGCCGAACGACTGGTGCATGCGGCACACGCGGTTTGCCCCTATTCTAACGCGACGCGGGGCAATATTGATGTTGGGTTGAGCGTTGCTTGAGCATGAACATCACCTGAAATAGACTGCTGTGCCATTCCCCATTGCATATAGCACAACGGTCGGTTATTGGAAGCGCCGCTTTGCCGGGTTCAACCCGTGAAGCTGTGCCCCAGTGGTGGAATTGGTAGACGCGCTGGATTCAAAATCCTGTTCTGAAAGGAGTGCCGGTTCGAGTCCGGCCTGGGGCACCAGTTTTTGGGAGACAGGAAATGTCCGGGGGACATTTCCCCAAAAACTGCCAAGCGCAAGCGCGGGTAGCGCCTCTCCTCTCAAAACTACATTTGCGTTCTTATTTTTCAGAAATTTGCTCCTTCTAAAACCGGATCATAATCATCCGCGCGAGCTTAGGAGAAATTGAATACACCAGCTGCAAAATTTTCACCAAACCCACATTGGCTTCGGCCCTGTTTGAACCAATCGCAGCAACAATCTGTGCCGCGCAATCATGTGCTGACATTTTGTTGCCGCCGACACGACCTGCGGTCATTGCGGTATCGACAACCGGCGGTAATGCCTCAACCACATGTACATTTGTACCTTTAAGGTTATGGCGCAGGCTTTGCGTAAAGCTCCGTAGGCCAGCCTTTGCGGCGCAGTAAACCGGACCACCAGCGCGTGGCGCAATGGCGAGGCCCGATGTCACGTTGACAATCGCCGCCTCTGGCCGGGCGAGAAGTCCAGGCAGCATATGGCCGATAAGATGCATTGGCGCATTGAGGTTCAGGAAAACACTCTGGTCAGTCAGCGCCAGATCGAGCGGTTCGCCGGGCCCGAAATTGCCGCTCATGCCTGCATTGTTGATCAGGATATCCAGCGGACGGCCCGCAAGTGCCTTTGCCAATGCCTCGCAACCCGCGGCAGTTGAAAGGTCTGCGGTGATTGCTTCGAGTCCGTCACCGCGTGCAGCATCTAAAAGGTTGGCGCGCCTGCCGCAGACGATAACACCCGCACCTTTGCCCTTCATTTGTAATGCGACTTCACGGCCAATACCTTCGGTTCCACCTGTTACCAATACCAATTTGCCTGCAATATCCATAATATTCTGCCCTCTATTATCAGTCCCATTGTGGTTAAGAACCTGTTTACAGACTGTTGCATTATGGGACAGTCTTTTTGTGTTTCCACATTAACCATCAAAGTGTCTGGTCATAATCCCTAACAAAACGTTAACGATTGTTTATGAAAAGAGAATTGGTCTGTCGCAACGAAACCGCAAGGCATCCGCTCCGCATGATGCTGCCCCCGCCGCAGTTGGACGTGAGCTTTGTTGCTCCGGCTCCGGTCAAATGGTGGAAGCAAGAAGATACGCATTTGTTTCTCCTCAGCTTTACTGCGTTTTTTATTGCAATATCGACGTTTATTAACTGATTTAATCGCAGGCTTTGTGCAGTTTCTGCGCAATCCATGCGGCGATCAAACACGCAGCAGCAACAATGAATAAAGTGTCGGCAATGCTGATACTAAATTGCACCAATAGCCCATAGATAAGAACGCCGATCACCATTGCCCCTGAATTGACGATATTATTGGCGGCAATAGTCCGCGACGTTTCTGATTTTTGCACCGTGGTGGTTAGAAACGCATAGAGCGGAACGACGAACATTCCGCCAAAAATGGAAATTCCCAACAAAGAAAGCAAGATATAGTCACCTTGCGCTATGGATAAGAACGCCCTGTAATTCATTAGTGTGTCGCCAGCGTGCGGCCATCCCTTCACATTCCACCATAATGCCAGTACGCAAATGCCCATTAGGATAACCGATACAGGAGCATATTTTGCAGATACTTTGCCTTTGAGCATTATGTTGATGACGACAGAGCCGATCGCAATTCCGACCGAGAATATCGCTGTAAACATGGTGGCGACACTGGGATCGCCACCAAGCCCGTTTTTAACCATGGGCGGGAATTGCGCTGTCAATATAGCGCCCACGCCCCAGAAAAAACTGATCGCTATAATTGCCAGAAACAAGCGGCGCACATGCATTGTGGCCGATACCAATTGCCAGCTGCTGCGGATAATATTCCAGTCCAGTTTTGAGGATGGCCCGTTCAATTCGGGCGGTGCAGTAGGAACAAATTGTGCAGCAAAGCGGCCTATAATAGCCGTCAATATTACGGCGATAGCAGAGACTTCATAGGGCAGAATTCCGCCAACTATGGTGCCCAGTAATATGGCGAGATACGTTCCGGCTTCCACCAGGCCTGTTCCGCCGAGCACTTCATCCTCGCCCAGATGCTGTGGCAATATTCCGTATTTGATCGGGCCAAAAAAAGTCGAATGAACCCCCATCGAAAACAGCGCAAGGAACATCAAAGGTATGTTGTGCAAATAAATGCCAGCGGCCCCGGCCACCATTATCCCGATTTCTGCCGATTTTATGGTACGGATCATTCGGGCTTTGTCGGTACTGTCGGCAAGTTGTCCGGCCACCGCAGACAATAGGAAAAATGGCATAATAAATGCCGCGCCTGCATAAGCGTTAAACGTTGCCTCTTCCTGCTCCCCACCTTTCAAAATGCTGTACGTGATAACCATCACCATCGCCATTTTGAAAAAATTGTCATTAAATGCATTGAGAAACTGGGTGATAAACAATGGCAAAAAACGCCGTTTGTTCATTAAAGAAAGCCCGCTTTTCATAGGATATGGAATGCCCTGATTATCTGTTGATAAAATGTCTTAACCTCCGGCGGCTTGTAATGCCATGCACTTTGTCCAAATAGTATCGTGATTTTGATTTAAGATGTCGCTAGACAGTTTGAATGCTTAGTCTTCCGAACCTTTTAACCCTTTCGCGCATTTTTGCGGTACCCATTCTGGTTTTCCTGTTGTGGCCGGGTACAAAGCATCTGGGTGTGCAGCCTGTGCCGCTTGATTACGCTTTTGCATTTGTACTTTATTGCTTGATGGCGATTACCGATTATTTCGACGGATATCTGGCGCGTGCGCAAGGTGCCGTGTCGCGGCTCGGCATTTTTCTTGATCCGATTGCCGACAAAATCATGATCGCCGCAGTTATCTTGATGCTGGTTTTTACACGCGATATTGACGGTTGGCATGTGGTCGCGGCACTTATCATATTGCTGCGCGAAATTATTGTATCGGGTCTGCGTGAATTTTTGGCGGGTTTGCAGATTTCGGTTCCGGTTAGCCAGCTTGCGAAGTGGAAGACGGCGTTTCAGATGGTTGCCTTTGGCGGGATCATATTGGCGGGTGCGTTTTCTGACTTTGCTTTGCTAAAACTGGCGGCGTTGGCGCTCCTCTGGATTGCGGCTGGGCTGACGCTGATCACCGGCTGGGATTATCTGCGCGTCGGCTTAAAGCATATGGATTAGAGCAGGATGCGGATCGTCTATTTCGCTTTTGTGCGTGAAGCCATTGGTTGCGATGGCGAAGAACGGGTTTTGCCAGCTAATGTTACTACCATCGCTGAATGCCTAGATTGGTTGGAAGGACAGGGTGCGCAATATGGAGCTGCTTTTGCCAATCCTTCCAAGCTTCGCTTTGCGCTTGACCAGAAAATGGTGAATTCTGATGCAGCGCTCACAGATATGAGCGAGCTTGCGATTTTTCCTCCGGTTACGGGCGGATGATTGCCGTCCGCGTACAGCATGAGGCGTTTGATGCCGGGATCGAACTTGCACCGTTGGCGGCCCTTGGCGGCGGCGCAGTGGCGAGCTTCACGGGGATTGCCCGTGATGATGTGAGTGAACAAGGTGGCGTAATAGCCATAGAGTTGGAGCATTATCCGGCAATGACGCTGGCCGCGCTTGAGGCGCTGGTTGCCAAGGCGAATGCGCGGTGGGACCTGCTCGGTTGTGTGCTTATCCACCGTGTAGGAGTGATTCCGGTCGGCGAAGCAATCGTTCTAGTCGGCACTGCATCACCGCACCGTGCCGCAGCACTCGATGCCTGCGCCTTCCTGATCGACCGGCTGAAAACTGATGCCCCGTTTTGGAAGAAGGAACACCGCAAGGACGGGACGCAGTGGGTGGAAGCTAAAAATAGTGACGACGCGGCGGGGAAGCGTTGGGCATAGAACGCGATGACATTAAAAGACCCGTTCGTCCTGACCCTAGCCGTTATGCAATGCCCTTAATGCGTCGGCCAACATCTCGAACTCCTCGCGCCTTGAGCTGTTCGTCCGCCAGACAAGCGCAATCTCACGCGACGCATGTTCAGCATCAAGGGGACGCGCCTGCACGTCGGTGCCGTTCAGTAAACCGGCTGTCACCGCCATTTCGGGGATCAGGGTCAAACCCAGCCCATTATCCACCATCTGCACCAATGTGTGCAGCGACGTGCCAAGCATCGTTGCCGAAGCGCGAAGTTCGGGGCGGTTACACGCGGCAAGCACATGGTCCTTCAGGCAGTGACCATCGACCAGCAAAAGCAACCGGGTTTCGTCAATCAAATCGGGTGAAATAGTCGCCGGTGGATCGCGGGGGTCGTCCTTGGGAAATGCAACATAAAGGCCGTCATCGAACAATTTGGCTTTCTCGACATCCCCGGCAGCAAAAGGCAGAGCGAGTAGCACACAATCAACTTGCCCGTGATGCAAGGCGTCAACCGCCGCTGCACTTGCTTCTTCGCGCAGATAGAGTTTTAGGTCGGGATATTGTTTACGCAGAGCAGGCAGCAATTTGGGTAGCAGGAACGGCGCAATCGTCGGAATCACACTCATCCGCAGATCATCGGCAAGTGGCTTCCCCGCCGAACGTGCCATATCAGTAAGCTCTTCGGCTTCGCGCAAGATCCTGTGTGCTTTGGCAACCATCTTGTTTCCCAAAGGCGTGAAGCGCACTACGCGGCGGGTGCGTTCAACCAGCATTATTCCCAGAAGCGACTCCAGTTCGCGGATACCTGCCGAAAGCGTCGACTGTGTCACAAAACAAGCTTCAGCCGCTTTACCAAAATGGCCATGTTCTTGCAACGCAACGAGATATTGTAATTGTTTCAGACTGGGGAGATAGGCATTCATTAATCGGTATATCCTTTTAATACATCAATATTAATCGATAATGGCGATTAAATCCAGTTTTTCTGCATCTGACACTAGAAAATTAGTGTCACGCGGCTTAACTTATCCCCAACTAATCTCGAATACGCATCCATATGCCGCAATAGTCGCGGTGAAAGCGGAGCAGCTGAACATGTTTTCCGATCTGATCGACTATCTTGATTCTATTAAAGAGCGTGATCCGGCACCACGTTCACGTTGGGAAGTCATGCTCTACCCAGGCGTCTGGGCAATGGGTTTTCACCGTCTGGCGCATTGGTTATTTCAAGGGCGGCTGTTTTTCCTCGCTCGCCTAGTCAACCATTTGGGGCGTTTGTTCACCGCGATTGATATCCATCCGGGCGCAAAGATCGGGCGGCATTTCTTTATCGACCACGGTTTCAGCGTGATTGGCGAAACCGCCGAGATTGGCGACAATGTTACCATGTACCAGTGCGTAACTCTGGGCGGCACAAATCCGGCAAACGGCGAAGGCGGCAAGAGGCATCCGACAATTTGCGACAATGTGATTATCGGATCGGGTGCACAGATATTGGGACCGATCACGGTTGGTGAACGTGCGCGCATTGGTGCTGCAGCTGTGGTTACCGACGATGTGCCAGCTGGTGCCACGATGATCGGGCAGAAAGCACGCTCGACCCT
>JAYUPC010000127.1:0-3263 GCA_043760355.1 Sphingomonadales bacterium | reverse complement strand
TGCTGGACACTGCTTGCTGGCTTCCGCCACGTGTTCTGTCAAAACGCGACAACGTCGTAACCTTCTGTAACCTTTCGCTGCGGCGCAAGCGGATTAGTGACTGTGGAATTGCTGGTTAAAACCCCTTGTCCGTATCGACTAAACCAGCCATCTTGCCGCCATCACGCACCACAAAAGGAGTTCTGGTCATGCCCAAAGTCATCGGCCTTGGCGGTCTGTTTTTCAAATCAGTGGATACTGATGCAATGCGCGAATGGTATGGGCGTGTGCTCGGCCTCCAATTTGTTGATTGGGGCGGTTTGGTATTTTTGCCGGAAACCGCCGCCGCGCATCCCGGTGCTGGTACTGTGTTCTCGCCCTTTGCAGCTGATACCGATTATTTTGCGCCATCGACACATGAATTTATGTTCAACCTGATGGTCGATGATCTGGACGGCGTTCTTGCCCGCTGCGCCGAACACGACGTGGAGCCGATCAAGGTCATGCGCGACGAATTCAACGGCCATTTCGCGCATATTATCGATCCCGAGGGCCGCAAGATCGAGTTATGGCAACCCAAGCCGATGGAGTGAGTGGGGCTATCTCCTAACCCCGCATTATCGCGGATGCCGGGCTCGCCACTCGCTTGGCTGCATGAAATTCCCCTGCCATATGCCGCGTTTTGCCTGTCTGGCCGCATCCTCTTCCGCGTCGTAACTGCGCATGGCCATCCACTCGTCACTTACAGCCATTCCTGCACGGACCTGGGCAGAGGCGATATCCTGAGTCTGCGCGGTTGAGCATGTCGATAAAGCGCGGCCATAACGGTCGCGGACTTCGGCTTCACAGGAAAGGCTGACATCGGCGAGCAATGCTTCGAGGGAGCCGCGCGCAGCTTTGCCGCATTGCCATTGCTGGCCCGCTTTGTCGGTACAGCTTTGATTATATTCAGGTGCATCAATGCCTTTAAGGCGGAGGTTGTTTGCGCCGATCATAAAGCTGTCGCCGTCGGTGGCGGTCACCTTTTGCGCGTTTGCCTGAATGATGGACCGTGATGCAGGATTATCGCTGAAAAAATAAGCAGCGGCGAAAAACAACAAAAGCACGACAGAAAAGCCAAAGCTTCGTAAAAAACGTTTAAGCCGGGAACCGCGTGGCTTTGGAAATCTAAGGCTGCTTTTTCGGCTGAAGATCAGCGCTTTACGCCCAGTGATGGGAATTGGCGTACGATATGTTCATAAATCGCAACATGCAGCTGATTTGCAAATTCACAGCCGTAAAGATGGCTTTCATGCCAAGCAATCCGCGCCTCTAACGCGGCATAGCCGGGAATCGTGAGGAATATAGGTCGGTCATCGCGAATATAGGTAGATGACTTGATGCGAAAGCCCGACCGCGACAGATCAATAATATGGACCTTGTGCTTACCTGCGCCGTGCTCACGGATGTCAGCATAGATTTCCACATCGCCGCGGTTATATTCGCGGGAATTGAACCATTTTGCATCATGATCCGAATGACCGTCTTGCGATGACATGCGACACTCTTTCTTGCCCCGGGATTAATTTCCCATATTGTCCTAATGCCTTGGTTGTGCATTTGGTTGCAAGAACAAAGTGAATTGATAGTTGTGACTTTTTTAACCTAATCAATTCAGGATTAAAGCAAGCACGATATAGATCAGTATTGGTGATCCTACGCCGATCAATGTTGCGACAACAAACAATATCCGCATCAAATTAACATCAATGCCGGTCCAATCGGAAAGGCCTGAGCAAACACCAAGAATTTTCTTGTCGGCTTTATTGAGCATAAGTTTTGGCATGATGATTTTCTTTCTTAAATATTTTCAGGGTCGGTCGCTTTACGCTTTCGCGGCGACCGTTCCTGATCGGGTATTCGCAAATCAAGCAATCAGGGTTGACGCAGTTGCGATGGCAGGGGCTACGCTGGTGCCGATTGTGACGAATGCACATACGATAGCAGCAAAGAACGAAGCGAATTGGGTGCGTGATGAAAGTGTCATTTTGAAGTTCCTTTATGATGTTGACCGAACCATTCGGTTACAAAAGATACACTGCATAGGGTGTGCCAGTTTTTGATTATCAATATAAATCAGCGATATGATCGATATCCAGACAAATTTCATTGTTTACATTACATCATAAGTTGGGAAATTATGCCAATTTATAGTATTTCATTTTGTGACTTAGATTTGTCTGCTTATGGATTGTCAGTTGACGTCGCAAGCTTGGGCGTTAGCACCGCAATTCTATGATCTTGACCCGTCTTTCCCTGACAGATTTTCGTAATCACGCAGTGCTCAGTATTGCTCCCGGCAATGGCTTCGTCGTCCTGCACGGCGCGAACGGAGCGGGAAAAACCAATATATTGGAGGCGGTGTCTTTGCTCGTTCCGGGGCGCGGTTTGCGCAGGGCTGCGCTTGGTGAAATGGCGCGAGGCGGGGGTAGCGGGGTGTTTGCTGTCGCCGCCGAGCTGGGCGATATTACAATTGGTACTGGGACGGAGATTGGTGCACCTGAACGGCGTAAGGTGCGCATTAACGGCGCAACGGCATCGGCGAACAGCTTGGCCGAATGGCTGGCGATCATCTGGCTTACTCCGGCTATGGACCGGTTATTCGCTGATAGTGCTGGGGCAAGGCGGCGGTTTCTGGACCGGCTCGTGCTGGCACTTGAGCCCGCTCATGCGATTTACAGCAACCGTTATGAACAGGGCGTACGGCAACGCAACAAGCTGCTGGGCGGGGATAGTGCGCCTGATCCAATGTGGTTGGATGCGATTGAGACAGAAATGGCGACAAGCGCAGCGGAGATCAATGCTGGCCGCAATAGACTGTTGTCTGGTCTGTCGCAACGGTTGCTGACGGCGCCGCAAGGCCCGTTTGCCGTTCCACTTATAGCACTTGATGCCCCACATAGCGAAGACACAAGCGCATTAAATGCAGCTTGGGCGCGGGGACGAGCCCGGGACCGGGCGGCAGGCCGCACGCTTTTAGGTCCGCACCGTGCAGACCTGATCGTGCATCATGCTGTGACGGGGCAAGCCGCAGGGCTATGTTCAACCGGTGAGCAAAAGGCGCTGTTGCTTTCTATGATCCTCGCCCATGCGTCTTTGGTTGCCGATCAGCGCGGAGCCGCACCGATCATGCTGCTCGATGAAGTCGCCGCGCATCTTGATCCTATACGGCGTGCGGCTCTGTATGAGCGGTTGGCGGCGACCGGCGCGCAAGTGTGGATGACGGGAACCGAGGCGGGATTGTT
>JAYUPC010000126.1:0-9327 GCA_043760355.1 Sphingomonadales bacterium | reverse complement strand
TCGGCATTGTCTTCATAGGAAACGTCTGGAAAATCGATCAGGCCGCTGACGACATAATCCTCGGGCCGCTTCTCAAGGAAATTGCCCTGTGACATGCCAATCGAATGCCCCTCGTTTCGATTGAGATATTGCACCCATAGGGTTTCCTCCGGCGCGGGAGGATTCATTCTCGTCAGATCGAGCGTAAACGGCTTGAACCCGGCCTTCACTTCCCCCTTGGGCATCACAGAAATGCGCGGGATATTGATCGTGCGGTCCACATATAGGGTCGCCACTTGTGCGGTTATCTGGCCAAAGTCTGGCGGTGGCGGAGCGACGCCTTCCAGTTCCATTTGCTGCGGGCGGTATTGGCTTTGCACCTCGCGCACGATTTGTGCCTGCACCTCGGGGCGGGAGATATAGCTGATATCCGGCACCACACCGGGCGAGCGCGACAGCTTGCGAATGGCCTCATAGGCGAGCTGTGCGACTTTCTCGCTTTGTGGATTATCAAAGGCGCGCACCGGCGCAGGCCCAGCATATTTTGCGCCTTCGTCGCTTTGGCCAGAGGATATGCCCAATGCGCCTAGAATCGTCGGCGCGGCAACGACCGTCACCGTCTTGCGTTCCAGCACTTCATCATCAAGGATCAGCGCCTTTAGCCGGATCGGCGAGTTCGGATTATTCGCCTCATCGACAATTTCCTGAAACCGGTCATGCGCGACAATGTTGAGCCGATCCACGGCGGCAACGCCAGTGCGCTTGCCATAAGGCAGGCGCAGCCCGCGTCCAATGCTCTGTTCGATCAGTGTGCGGGCATTGGCCGCACGTAGGGGAACGATGGTGTAAAGGTTGGTGACGTCCCACCCTTCTTTCAGCATGTTGACGTGGATGACGATCTCGACCGGATTGTCGGTATGTTCGACGGTCAGCAGCTTCTCGACCGTCTCCTCTTCCTTCACGCTGGAATCGACTTGGATAACCTTGTCGGCGTAACGCGCCTGAAAGAACGCGTCGGACTGGATCAACCGCATCAACTCCGCCGCGTGCGTCGTATCCCGCGCAATCACAAGCACGAACGGCTTGACGATGGCCAAACCATTTTCGCGCGCATAGGTTTCCAACTCCACCTTCACGCTTTCGTGCAGGCGGATGCCGTCCTCCAGCTTCATCTGCTGGATCACCTCGGTCGATTTCCCGGCCGCGATGAAGTTCTTGCGCGTCACGACGGCGGGGTCTTTGACAAAGCCATCATCCATCGCGCGCGATAGCGGATAATCGAACACCACATTGCGGAACGGCACTGGCCCCTTGCTGCCCTCAACAAAGGGCGTGGCGGTCAGCTCGAGGCCGAGCACAGGCTTCAGCTCGTTGATCGCCCGCATCCCCGCCGTGGCGCGGTATCGGTGCGATTCGTCCATCAGCATGACTAAGTCGGACTGCTTGGCGAGAAAATCGAAATAGCTGTCCCCAAGCTCTTCCTTGAATGAACGTATCTTCATCTGTTTGCCGCCGCGCACTTCGGACGTGATTTTGGAAATGTTGAAAATGTTGATCTTGCAGCGCAGCACATCATCGAGCAGCGCACCGCGTGTTTCATAATTCTCGCCAGTGATCACTTCGGGCGTCAGGATTGCGAATTCATTGATGCCCTTGAACACATATTTGGCCGTGTTCGCGGTGAAATCGGCGATCAGCTTGTTATAAATCGTCAGGTTCGGCGCGAGCACGAAGAAATTATTGATGCCGTGGGCAATATGCAGATAGGCGATGAACGCGCCCATCAGGCGGGTTTTGCCAACGCCGGTTGCCAACGCAAAGCACAACGAGGGGAACTCTCGCTCGAAATCGGTCACGCCGGGATATTCGCTGCGGATGATGTCGAGCGCGGCGGCCAAGTCGGTATCGCCACGTAAGGATACCGTCTCGGTAATCCGGTCGAGGATCATCAAGCTCTCGCGTTGGGGCGCGCGCAGGATCAATCGGTTCGATATGGCGTTGACGTGACGGATATTGCTCATGCTTCATCTTCCCCATCGAACAGGTCAGATTGCGGCGGCGCAACCGCCTCCAACTTCTCAGCCATTGGCAGGTTGGCGACGTTGAGCGAATAATCGTCATGCCCCCATTCGCACTTACTGCGGATGTGGTTGGGGATTTTGCGGATGGTAAGGTTGGGCCATAGATCGGCATTGCCCCGGAATGCGGCGCACAGGATCAAAAGCGAGCGGCCTTCGCCGACATCTTCGGACAGCGCGGCCAGCTCCTCTGGCCCCAAAGTCTGTGTCGTGACATAAATGAAGTCGCTTTCGAACGAATGGCCCTGCTGCCAATAAACGCTATCGCTTGGCGCATAGGTGAAGCCTTCCAGCTTGCAGAGCGCCCGCGCCAGCATCGCGGCGTCATATTGGCTGGAGATAATTTCCCGGCCCCATTTGTCCTTTTCGAGCAACGATGGCGCCAGTTCGTAATAGCGGAAACCACCGCCGCCTTTCCAATCGACTGCCTTGCTGATTCCGCCCTGGTCGCTGCCATCGATTACTTTTTGAAGACGCGGCACGATATGCGTGATGCAATGGTCGCCAAGCTCGACCATGATCCAGCGACGGCCCATTTTATGGGCGACTGCGCCAGTGGTCCCGGAACCGGCGAACGAGTCGAGAACAAGGTCATCTGGTTTGGTAGCAATTTCGATTATCCTCTTGAGAAGCCGCTCTGGCTTAGGAGTGCCGAATGCAACTTGGTCAGGAAACAACGCTTTGACCTCTGCCTTTGAAGTTCGATTACTTCCAACGTCGGCATGAGGCCAAATTGATTCAATCGGTCGACCGGAACCTGTATCAGCAAAAATTCGGTAGTAAGGCGTCCAGCCATTACGGCCTTTGACCCAATCAATACGGGCAACTTCATCCGTAGATTTTTTAGAACTCCACCGCCAAGCCCCGTCGCTACCATCCTGCCGCATAGGAAATACCTCAGACCCATCCGGTGCTATAAGCGCATAGTAAAGTGTGGGGCGCGTAGCACGGCTATCACCTTGCCCGCCCATCGCTCTTAGAGGTTTCAGATAGTATTTTCGGCTATTTTCATCAACTTTATCGTAGTGTGCTGGCAAATTGTCCTCATCCATCCCCATTCGCTGCCAAAGAGTATTTGATATATCTTTAGCATAAACAAGCAGGTGGTCGTGGCGTCCTGATAAAAATACAGCGTCCATCCTCGGACTATCGGATTTTTCCCAGATAATGTTCCCAATGAAATTAGGTCTCCCAAATATCTCGTCACACATAACTTTCAAATAATGCGCCTCGTTGTCGTCAATCGTGATCCACAGCGAGCCGTCCTCGGACAGTAAGCGGCGGATTATCTCCAGTCGGTCGCGCATCAGGCCCAGCCAGATCGAATGCTCCAGCCCGTCATCATAATGGGTGAAGGCGCTGCCGGTGTTGTAGGGTGGGTCGATAAACACGCACTTCACCTTGCCCGCATAATCCGTCTCCAGCGCCTTGAGCGCGAGCAGATTGTCGCCGTGGATCAGCACATTGTCGAAAATATCCGCATCCGAAATCCGCGCGGCGGCATGATAGCTCTTCGCCGGGTCCTCAATCAAAATCCGCGGCTCCAACCGAGGCCGGTTCTCCTTGCCCACCCATGTCAGTTCGAGTTTTTGTTTTTTAGTCATGGGTATCCTTGGGGCGCGGCCATTACGGGCTGCGCTAAATTATCGTTTTTCCTGATTTCTGCCTTTAACGCATTGAACAATATTTGGCAGTCGTTTTGCTGTTTAAACACCGATTGGAAATCGCGCTGCGTCTTCAGAACCTGTAACCCGCCCGGCGCGGCCTCATAAGCGGCAAAACCCTTGGCCACCGCCTGCGCCAATAGCATTTCGGCATATCCGGTCACCGCCGCCGTCACGGTTGCCAGTTCTGCGGGAGACAAGGCAAGCGCCTCGCCCAATTCTGGCTTCAGCCAGTTGAAGACGGCCGCCAGCACGATCCATTTCGCATTGGTATAAAACGCCTTGTTCGCACCCGTGCTTGCCTTGGCGCTGTCCGCCATGACTTGCAGCACGATCCGCTGCGCCTGCACCGCCCGCCATACCGTCCGCGCCGAAAGGTCCGGCGGAAACACCCGCTCATGCCGACTGCGCAGCAGGTCGATCTCGGGATAGATCATATCGAGCGACAGCAAGGAGGGCCGGTTGGCCGCCACACGCGTGACAAAATCACAATCCTGTGCATTTTTCAGGCAGGCACAAGCCGTCAGCGCCTCATCAATCGTATAGTTTTCGGCATCAGTTGGCGGTGTGTCTTCGTCAATTTTGAAGTGATAATGGATACCATGTGGCCGCAGCGTTTGCGCCATCTGCGCGTGCAGCGGATATGCTGCGGCAAAGTCTTTTAGACCGACATGATTTTGAAAATTGGCCGTGCGGGAAATCCGGTCGGCAAAAGCGCGGTCATCATCGCACTTTTCCAAAGAGATGATCTTGATGAAAGCGAAGCCGTTCGGCTTGGGCTGACCATCGGCTACCGTCCCAACCACAGAAGCGACCGAACCAAGGGTTTGCGCGCCATTGATGATTGAAAAGCCGCGCGCGGTATAGCGCTTCTGTTCAAGATTCAGCCTGTCCCGATTATCGTCTTCGAGCCTGTCACAATAGGCTGTCAGCCCATTGTTTAGGTAGAGGAACAGATTAGGCTCTTCACCAATTGTCTTTTCAATCTCGGCGTTTACTTCCGTGCTGCCCTTGAACCCCCTCAAGTTCGCTGCGATCAATTGTCGGCCATACGCAGAATGTAGGGCGTGCAGCTTCTCAAGCGAGATTAGGCCAAATACCGTGTCATAAGGTTCGGTCACCCGTCCGGGCCGGAATATTTCAAGCTCAACGCTCTCCACGCCCGGTGATTGATCTGCGCCACAAATCCAATCGTTCAGGGTTGTCAGATTGACCGACTTGAAACCAAAGAAATCGTCGGCAGCATCATGCGAGAGCTTGGCTTTCAAGGCATCGAACCTGTGCTTTCGATCTTCGGAAATAAGGCGTAGCCCAGAATAGCAAAGGACAGCTTGAACCCTTGTGGCCGCGTTCTTCAGAAGCGCCTCCACACGAGGCAGCATAGGTTGCCACGATGGGTTCAAACGAAACTCATCAAAGCGCTGCGCTATCAAATCTTCAACGCCGGATGCAAATCGTCCTACCTCCTGCAATCCCGGCTCCGACATTCCGTCGTCGGCAAATTTTGACTGGATTAGCCAAAGCGTGTTGGTCTCAGCGGAAATATAGGCGCAGTCGATGCCGCCATCGTTCCCACCGTCAACAATTGCGTTCGCGGCGTCGGCAAGCGACGCTCCTGCGAGCTTGTGCATGACATAGGCGGCTAGCGCGCGGCTGAGAAAATCAAGCTCGTTGTGGGCTGGATTTCCGTTCGTCTTTGGAGGAACCAAGCCATCGAAAAGCTCGTGCAGCTTTGGCGGCAGGGCGAGTATCTCGACGGGACGATCCGCCGCCATCAGACGATGCTCCACCGAACGGTGAAGAGTTCCTCTTCGGTAACGACCTGCTCCAGCTTTCCCTCAATACTCGCGATCAACTCCGAACGCTGATCGTCGATCCGGTCCTGCGCATCAAACAGCGACCGCCGCTTGGTGTTACGTTCGCCCTCCAGCGCCTTGACAGCCTTTTGTCCAGCGAGCTTTTCCTCCAGCGTTAGCGCGGCGGTTGCGGCGCGGCGGGCTTCTTTGATCTGGCGGTCAATCTCTTTGATCTCGCGCTCCAGACCGACCTTCAAGTCATCCGCCCAGCCATCCAGCTTGTCGGCTTCCTGTTCAAAGAACAGGGCATTGCGTTCCGAAATTGTTTTGCGGTGCGCCGCCTGTTGCTCAGCGATCTTGCCTTGCAGCGTGGTCGCTGTGCCATTTGGGACGGATACCGCCGCACCCTTTTGGCCGCCGATGGTCATCATCCGGCTCGTCACTTCGTCGGTGAGCATCGCGCCGCCATCGGTAATGCCGGACAGCAAAAGATAGTCCTCCGCCTGACCCAACGCTTCGACCGAGAATAGGCATGCCCGCAGCCAACCGGATTGCCCTTTGAGTGGATCGAGCAAGGCGACCTGCCCATCATGGCCAGTCAGATCGAAATTCAGCTCGGCGGTCTCCAGCACGCGATTTTTCGCGCGGGTGACGATGGCGTTGCCCAAGGGGTGATTGACTCGGAAGAAATGCGCTTCACCCGAACGGCGAGGCAGCTCGTAAAGCCCGGTGGGCACAACCGCGCCGTTTACCCAGTCCGGCAACGTGTTTAACTGGAACGAGGAGCTGTCGCGAAATTCTGCGCACTCCCCCAATTCACGGTGCGCAAGTTTCATCAAATTTTCTTCGAAACGCGTCAGATAAACCTTCGTCTCCGCATCAAGAACACGCAATTTGTCGCGGACATCGCCATCGAAGTTCTCGAGGAGCTTCCGACGTGCGTCGGTCATCTTTTCGTTGACCTCAAGGCTTAGCTCAAGCTGGAGCTCGTCAAACGCCTGTTTAATGTCCGCCTCTTTGCGGCAATTCTGATAGATGCTGGCGATCCGCTTTTCAAAATCAACGCCGGATTCGATAGCGCCCAGCACCTCGTCACTCGCCCCGAACACGCCTTCGAACAGGCGGAATTTTTGATCGAGCAGTTCATAAACGCGCTGATCGGCCTGGTTTTTCTTGTTGAGGAAATTGACCACGACGACATCATGTTTTTGCCCATAACGGTGACAGCGCCCGATCCGTTGTTCGATCCGCTGCGGGTTCCACGGCAGGTCATAGTTCACCACCATCGAGCAGAACTGAAGGTTAATACCCTCCGCGCCCGCCTCGGTCGCGATCATGATGCGGCCTTCATCCCGGAAATAGTCCACGAGCGCGGAACGCATATCGGCGGATTTGGAATTGGTAACGCGGTCAGTCCCCTTGTGACGCGCCAGCCAATTCTGATAAATTTGCCTTGATCCGGGATCGGTGTTGGAACCGTTGAACAGGACTATGCCATCCGCGTAAGCGCTGTCGCCCAATAGTCGCAGCAGATAGGATTGAGTCTTGCGGGATTCTGTGAAGATGATCGTTTTTTCCGCAGCGCCCAATTCACGCGCCTTATCAAACCCGATTTTCAAGGCCTTTAGCAGCGCAACACCTTTGGCATTCTGGTCAATGGAACTGGCCAGTTTTGAGAAGCCTTCGAGGTCAGCAATCTCGTCCGCGAGCGCGCCCTGTTCGGCTTCGGACATGGGCTCGACATCATCGTCGGCCCATTCCTCCGCCGTTTCGTCCAATGCCTCATAATCCTGATCGAGCTCATCGACCAATTCCGGCTGCAACAGCATCTGACTCTGATCCAACCGCCGTTGCAAACGGGTCGCGATTGATGTCAATGCACCCGCAATGGCGAACGTCGACGACGCCAACAGTTTGCGGAGAACGAGTGTGGTGAGCGAACGCTGACTCGGCGGAAGCGCTTGAAGATTAGGCCTTCCAAGATACTCCGTCACAAGCTGGTATAGCCTGTCTTCATCATCGCTCGGGTCGAATGCCTCCAGAATCGCGTGACGATTGGTGTAGGGCACGTTGGGCACCTGCCGCCTCAGCGTGCGGTGGCAAACCGACCGCAATCGTTCCTTCAATACCTCAAACGCATGTTCCTGTGACAGGTTTGAAAACTGCTCGCGAAAGCTTTTCAGATCACCGAATGTGTGCTCATCTATGAAACTGATGAGGCCATACAGTTCCAGCAACGAATTTTGCAGAGGCGTCGCTGTAAGGAGCAGTTTGTTGCGCTCTTCAAACACCCGCTTGAGCGTATTTGCGATAATATTTGACGGCTTATAGACATTCCGAAGACGATGGGCTTCGTCCATCACGACAAGGTCCCACGGGGTGGCTGCGACATCAGCCTCCTTACTCTTCACAAACTGGTAAGAGCAGATCATCACGCGGTCTGGCTTGTCGAATGGGCGTGGGTCGCCAGCCTTCACCGCAGCGTTGAAGGATTTTCCTTCAATAATTTCGCAAGGCAAAAAGAATTTTTCGCCGAGCTCCTGATGCCATTGTTTGCGGAGGTTTGACGGCGCGACGATCAGGATGCGGCGCCGATTTTCGGCCCAACGCTGGGATATGACCAACCCCGCCTCAATCGTCTTACCTAAACCGACCTCGTCCGCTAACAATGCGCCCTTTGAAAGCGGGGATGCGAATGCAAACAAAGCGGCATCAACCTGATGAGGATTCATATCAACTTGGGCACCCGCAACTGCAATCGCGAGCTTTTCATTGCTATCAGCAGACCGCCGCCGCGTAAGATCAGCTGCGATATACTTTGAATGGTATACAGAAATTTCTTTGTCGAATATCAAAAGTAATTATTCCCCGTGCAGCAAGTAATTGGCCACCAAGGCAAGCTCTGATATCGATCTAGCCCCATTGATCAGCTATGACATTTTTCAGCTAAGAACCATAGCGTATTACATCGACAAAACACACCTAGGATCAAAATGCAGAGGTAGCCGGCCTAAATTGCAAGGTAGAGCCTTTCACGCCTTGCCTTGAAGCGTCAAGGCACGCTCGCGAACCAACCCTTTAACCGCCGAAAAGTCAGCATCTGACGGCAACGCCTTTGCGAACTCGTCATCAATCGCGCCAATGACGGCATTGCACAATTGCCCGATCCGCATTCGCACGAAGGGCGCGCCGAGCCCGACATCGGTGGCGAACCGTTCCCAGTGGCGCGGCTCGATCTCTTCGAGGACGGCCTTGCCGCCTATTTTCATCGCTAGCTTCACATGCAAATTGGGATAGAGGACGGTCGAGAGCAGGTCGTAGAGCGGCGCGAGAGTGACGCCGCCGCCGCCCATGTCCCCAACGCTGTGTAGCAGGCTGAAATTTTTGGCATGGGCATCGGCATTGCCAATGATCAGGTTGAAGATCGCGGCATCGAGCAGTTTCAGGATTTCCCGCGCGGGGCGCGTTGTGGCGCGGCGCAGCAGCGCAAAGCAGTCGGGAAAGATCGGCCCGCCTTCGCTGGCATATTTGCGATGCGAGGGGATGCCGAGCGCTTGGGCGAAATCTTCCTGATGGAGCCGGGTTACGGTTGCGCTCGCGTCAATCGTCCGGTCGTAGCGGGTGACGAGCAGGAATGACCGGTCCGCAACGACACGCATTTCAACCGCCGCAACCTCCAGCCCAATCGCGCTTGCCAGCGACATGCAGAAGTATTCATTCTCGGTCGTTCCTTCAAACCGCGATATGGGCGGTTTGAGGATATGGCTTGTCGGCTGCCCCGGCGCAGGAAGTGCGATTTGCCCGTCGATC
>JAYUPC010000125.1:0-28745 GCA_043760355.1 Sphingomonadales bacterium | reverse complement strand
GTCGGCGGTGTTTGAGGATTACCGCAATGGCCTGAAAAGCCAGTTAGAAAAGCTTGGCTACAAAACCGATTGGCGCTTGCTCAACGCATCGGATTTCGGCGTGCCACAATTGCGCCCACGTGTGGTGATTGTGGCGCTGCGCAAGGACTATGTCGATGCGTTCGACTGGCCCACAGCCTTACCTCACAACCCGCTAACTGTTGGCGAAACTCTAATTGACCTGATGGGGGCAAATGGCTGGCACGGAGCAAAGGCGTGGGCAAAGGGGGCGAGTGACATTGCCCCCACAATCGTTGGTGGCTCCAAAAAGCATGGTGGCCCCGACCTTGGCCCAACGCGAGCGCGTGCTGCGTGGGCGACGCTGGGCGTAGAAGGCAAGAGCTTGTCCAACGAAGCACCAAATAGCGATTTTGTTGGCACGCCTCGGCTGACTACACGCATGGTTGCAAGGTTACAGGGTTTCCCCGATGACTGGCAATTTCACGGCGGCAAGACAACTACATACCGTCAGATCGGTAATGCCTTTCCTCCGCCGGTGGCACGAGCCGTTGCGACCAATCTTAAAATCGCGCTTTCGGTGCAGAAACATTTCCTTGTGCGGGCTGCATGAACCTTTTCGCGGGTAGCGGATACCGTGCACTCGGCACAGACCATATCGACCATGCCGATTTACACGCGCTCGAAACCGATTTGCTACTCGCCGTTGGAGGCAAGCAATTATTCGAAGAAAAACTACGCAGTTTCTTTAGGTCCGCCATTGACGAAGTGATAGACACGGCGCGAACTGGACGCTGTTTCTTCCACCAATTGGAAAAGACCGAGAAGACCTATCTTGGCACCAAATTTGAAATACTGCTCCGTGACTGGTTGCAAGTTCCACGCGGCATATTGCTCGACCTGCTGATCGGTGAACGCGAAGTTGATGTTAAATCGACCACAGGCGGTGGTTCAGGCTGGATGATCCCACCCGAAGCGATTGACCAGTTTTGTATCCTGTTGCGTGTGAACGAGAAACTGGCAAAATGTGCCGTTGGCCTTGTTCGTGCGCGGCAACCTTATCTGCGTGGTGGCACCAACCGCGATGCCAAAACCTCTTTTTCTGCCGCAGGAACGGCAAATATCTGGTGGCTGGTATCCGATTTTGATTATACGCCAAATTTCTGGACACAAATTGATGACGCGACCCGTGAGAGAATAATGAGCAGTGGCAAGGGCAGCAAGCGCCTTGCTACTTTATTCGAGCTATGCCTTGGAATGCCGGTCTCCCGGATACAGGTTGCCTCCGTCGCCGCCCAAGATGACTATATGAAACGCCTCCGCAAAAATGGCGGTGCACGAGATATATTGGGGCCTAAGGGTATTGCCATTCTCTATTCTGAAACCGACCGGGATTTAATGCGCCAATTGGGTCTTAAGTTTGGTTACCGCGAATTTATGTCTTATAAACCAGAAGATGCTGGGGAAGCAAAATTACTTCGCGATCACGGGCATATTGAATAAAAACCGTCCATTACAAACCTCATGACATATAGGGTAAATTGACGCCCTGCATTGCCGGTCTGTCAAAATTATTTTGGTTAAGGCAGAATTGCTCGGTTTAAGGCGCCTTGCACTTTGCCGCTGCTGCCAACATGGCACGATACAGTGCGTCCAGCTTTGCGGCTTGATCAGGGATGCTGGCGTCACCGACAATGGCGAGTTTTACTGGCGGGACGTCAACGAATACAAATGTATCGCCTGGCGCAACCATTTGCGTTTTACGCCAATTGATTGTCCATTTCCGGGTGCTGCCGATGAGTTTCGTTTTGCATCCTGTGGTTTTCATCAACACCAGCCGCATATCGCCGCCGGGGTTCACATCATCCTCAATCTGCGCGTTCAGGCCGTGTGCGGCATTCGCGATAGAATCGGTTATGATAGGGCCATTAACACCAGCCTGCGGCGCGGTGGCAAGCAATAAAAGCGGGATCAACATCGCCAAGTAATGCCTGCACATCCGTCACCTTGCAAGGCCCATAATCAGGGTAAAAGCGTTTCACGCAACCGGCGCACCGTCCTTGCTAACCCCCGACACGGCGTCCATTCCCAACACCCCGTAAATATGCGGGAATAGCGCACCGCCGCGGGATATTTCCCACTTCACGGTGTCGCCCAATATGCCCAGATCAACCTCGGCAATTACCAGCCCTGCTTGTCCCGCAAAATGCTTGGCAAGTGTCTCCTCCAATTGGTCGGCGGTGGACAAATGGATATAGCCATCGGCGAGATCAACGGGTGCGCCGGTAAATACCCCGTCGGCTTCAAACTGCGCCCACTGTGCTGCGGTGAAAATCTTATAGGCGGTTTGTGTGGTCATATGGCGCGGGTATCACGAAATGCGGAGTGTCGATACCGATCCCGGTACCTTCCACCCGCATAATTTCAACGGCGAAGTTGAAACACACCCGCCTGTAATTCGGCAACGAAACTGCTGGCGGCATCACGTTCTACTCCGGTAGCGGCACAGATATGGGCGATGGCCTGACGTGGTTGGCCTTGCAAGAGCATGGCTTGAACTTCGCGTAACAATAGCTTTGCTGCACGGTCATCGGCTGTGTCCGTTACGGCAAAGGCGGTCAATGGGGCGGTGACCGGGCCAGTGACCGGAGTTGCTCCGTCCAGATTGATAACGGGAACGCTCATCTGGATGGACCTGGCGTAAGATTGGAAAGAATATGTGCGATCATATTTGGACATTAGCAGCAAATTCTTACCGAATTACGAAAGCCGGTGACTTTAATGCAGCCAATGGTTAGGAAGCAAGAATGGCCGATCTCTACCTTAAAGCACTCGAATCAGAACGCCGGGCCTTATGGGCAACAGCGCGGTTAAAGGGATTGGCAAAGGATACGCCCGAAAGGCTCAGGATCGCGGATCTCGACGCTAGTATCGCCGCGCACAAGACGAAAACGAAAGCTGCTCCTAAATAACCGCAGATTCCAGCAACCGCATTGTCCCTGCATCGGCATCAATCTTCGCTCGGGCGCCAACAGGAATACAATATTGATCCGCCATATGGCCAAAAAATGCGCCTTGGAATGCTGGCACACCTAAAGCCCCCAAATGCTGCCGCAGGATATCGCCAAGAGTAAAAGCGCTGCCACCATCCTTCGCCACGCAATCGGTACACTGGCCAAAAACTGCGCCCGCCAATTTACCTAGCACGCCCGCCTGCCCTAATTGGGTCAGCATCCGGTCAACCCGGTATTCAGCCTCATCCACATCTTCAAGGAACAGGATCGCATCATCAAAGCTTGGCAAATAAGGTGTCCCGGCAAGTGCTGTTAATACCGTCAGGTTACCGCCAAGTAATTTCCCTTGCGCCTTACCGCCCTTTATCACTTGCGTGCGGAACCGGCGTTGAACCAAGCGGTCCTCACCGGGGACAGGGTTTTGGTATAAAGGCATTGCGCCGTCAAATGCCACTGCGCGGAAACTGTCGACCGATGCCTTGCCCCATGCGCTGCTGCCATTGGGACCGTGGATCGATATTGTTCCAGGGGCCTTGGCCGCGATTGCCATATGCAGCGCCGTGATGTCGCTATACCCGATCAACAATTTCGGATTGGCGCGAATGATATCCCAATCGAGGAACGGCAACAACCGCGCACAACCCCATCCGCCGCGCACCGCGAATATTGCTTTCACGTCCTTATCTGCAAACATTGCGTTTACGTCCGCTGCACGGTCCTTGTCTGATCCTGCAAGATAACCAAACCGGTTGAGCAGGTGCGCCCCGCGTTTCGGCTTCAGGCCCATCGCGACAATCGCTTCTTCAACGAGGGTAATGTCGAACGCCTCGTCGCTTCCCGTCGCCGGTTCAATGAGGCCAATGGTGTCGCCTTGATGCAAGCGGCCCGGCTTGCGACCTACTGCTGGAGCCGCCACGCTTTTTGCCGCCCCACTTTTTGCCGCCCAGGCAGGCGGGGTGGCCATTGATGCGGATAGGGTCAAAAGCAATTCTCTTCGTGTGGGCTTCATAGCGCGCTCCAAGTCATTGCAAGAGATGTGCGGCGGCCATTGCCCGCTGTCAAGCATCTGCCTGACGGTGAGCGGAACGTACTATTATGGATTTTCGATTATTTATCACGCGACACTGAAAATAATTTACGTCAGACAAAAGACTCTGAAACCCGCAGAAATGAGTCACTTTCGTCGCGAATGCCTCCTCGCGACTCGCTGGATTCCTTATGTTAAGACGAAATTAACCTTTTCAGTTCATTCCTCTTATGGTTAATGAAATACGACACGAACCGTTTAAGGGAATATTCGGAGCGTGTCGGGGGCGCAACTGCAAGAGGGAAAGCCTAATGCGAGTATTGTTGATTGAAGATGAACCCACAACCGCGAAAGCCATCGAAATGATGCTCGCGACCGAAGGGTTCAATGTCTATACCACCGATTTGGGCGAAGAAGGCCTCGATCTGGGTAAGCTATACGATTATGACATCATATTGCTCGACCTGAACTTACCCGATATGCACGGATATGACGTGTTAAAGAAACTCCGCGTCGCCAAAGTGCAGACGCCGGTGCTTATTCTGTCAGGCATCAGCGAAATGGACAGCAAAGTGCGTTCATTTGGCTTTGGTGCTGATGATTATGTTACCAAACCATTCCACCGCGAAGAACTGGTCGCCCGCATCCATGCGGTAGTGCGCCGTTCAAAGGGACATTCGCAAAGCGTTATCCGTACTGGCAAGCTTGCTGTTAACCTGGATGCCAAAACCGTTGAAGTCGATGGCAGCCGCGTTCACTTGACCGGCAAAGAATATGCAATGCTGGAACTGCTCTCGCTCCGTAAGGGCACCACGCTCACAAAAGAAATGTTCCTCAACCATCTTTATGGCGGTATGGACGAACCCGAGCTTAAAATCATCGACGTTTTCATCTGCAAACTGCGCAAGAAACTGGCTCTTGCCTGTGGCGGCGAAAATTACATCGAAACCGTCTGGGGCCGCGGCTATGTGCTGCGCGATCTTGACGATATGGAGCAGCCTCTCGTCGCTTGACGAGGTGGTTGCCTAAAATAACAATACCCTGATATTTCTGATTACACCCGGAAGTAACATAGAGGCGGCGGTCCATGCGACTGCCGCCTCTTTTTTGCCGACAGACCTTCAAATATGATCAAACTAGGTCTGCAAATACCAACGGTCGCCACCCTCTAGCCCGATCGCGGTCAGTTTACCAGAAGCATAGGCACCGGTGTCGATGCCGATCCGTGATCCGCGTTCTTCAACCTCGTCATAGATGGTGTGGCCATAAACGATGACCTTTTCCAGATCCCCGCGTTGGTCCACAAAATCCTCGCGGATCCAGCGCAGGTCGCTCGGTTTCTGGTCGGCGAGTGCAATACCCGGACGAATGCCCGCATGAACAAACGCATAATCGCCAATGACGATCTGATCCTCAAAGCTCTCCAGAAATGCCAAATGTTCTTCGGGTACCAAGCTTTCTAGTCGAGCGCATAGCTGCTCCATATCAAGACCCATATATTCTGCGCGGGAGATCGGGTACGACAGGATCGTCGCTTCGCCGCCGATACGGATGAAAAAGCGTGTAGTTTTGGGATCACGTTTGCGGCACGCCTGGATGAATACCTCTTCATGATTGCCCATCAGGTAGCGAACCTTGCCTCCAGACGCTCGGCATGCCATCGTGGTTTCAATTACGTCCGCGCTGTCCGCACCGCGATCCACAAGGTCGCCGAGGAAAATTAGCTGCGTGTCGGCGCTTCCCCGTGCAGCATCATCAGCATCGATTTTGGCGAGCAAATCGATAAGCAAGTCATTACGCCCATGGATGTCACCAATGGCATAGACGCGATGTCCTTCTGGCACACGGGCAGTGTCGATCGGGCGCTTTACAAACTTCTTTTTGAACAAACGGGAAATCATCTTGGCTGAGATATAGGCGCGCTGGACAGGATTGGAAAGGGTGGTGCTGTCCGGGATTAAATTACCGAAAAGCCTATTCAGGTAATTTCCAGCTAACCCGGCTTTCATAAAAGCCCTCGACCACACTCCCGTTGCTGCTAAGCGCTGGCGAGAATCTGGAGCGACGCATTATCGCGGTGCATGTTGCATTGTCGAGATCGCCATGACCGCTGGATTTGGTGACAAGGCACTGGCTCGCCCGTCCGTCACGTCCCACAATAAGCCGGAAAGCAACCACGCCTTCATGTTTATCGCGCAATGCGGTGGCCGGATAATCTTCAAAAGCGATCCATTTCGCGGCATCCCCTTTTATCTTCGCATTTTGCTGCAAGGCAAGGATAGTTGAAGCCCCCGACTTCAATTCGGCAATGCAGGATCGCACTGTGACAAATGCTGCGGCACTTCCGGTGAGTGCAATTTGGTCAAGTACGACGGCGTCGCGTTTCACGATCAATATCGTGCCATCCTGCAAATCACGTTCAAAGCCTTCGCCAAATGTTGCGATATAGCCTTTATCAATATTGTTGACCGAGAACGGCCCGTCATACGCCCGACCATCCACTTGAAATGTTATGTTGCCGCCTGGTAAGAACCATTTGGCATTCTTTACCTGAACGAACAGAGTGCCGTCCAATCGCTTCAGGATCACAATTTCGCTACCCGATGCATTGGGGTTTTGCGCGAACATCCCGCATGTCTCCCCCGCTGAGGACACGAACCAACCCGACACAGTTCCCCAATCGCGTGCATGCGATTGTATCGGCGTCAGGGCAAGTGCACATGCAGCGATAGACGCTGGCCAAGTCTTTAGCATGTTTTCGCGCTAGCCGATGCATCCGCGCATGACAACTGCGCTGGTCGCAAATCTGCCCCCTTGCACCCGACACCAATCCCGCTAAACAGTCACCGATGGATAAAATTATCGTACGCGGCGGCAACGCCCTTAAAGGCAAAATCCCGATTTCTGGCGCAAAGAACAGCGCGCTAACGCTTCTGCCCTGTGCATTGCTTACTGACGAGCCGCTGACGTTGCGCAATTTGCCACGGCTGGCGGATATTGACGGGTTCCAGCATCTGCTGAACCAGTTCGGTATCTCCACCAGCATAGCCGGATCACGGCCAGAAGATTTCGGTCGCGTTATGACGCTGGAGGCAACGCGCATCACCAGCAATGTTGCGCCGTATGAACTGGTCCGCAAAATGCGCGCCTCCATCCTTGTGCTTGGCCCTATGCTGGCCCGTGAGGGGGAGGCGACGGTGTCTTTGCCCGGTGGCTGTGCAATCGGCAACCGACCAATTGACCTGCACTTAAAGGCGCTGGAGGCATTTGGTGCCGAGATTGAATTGGGTGCTGGGTATATCAAGGCAAGCGCACCCAAGGGAATCCCCGGCGGCAGCTATACATTTCCAGTAGTTTCGGTTGGCGCGACCGAAAATGCCTTGATGGCGGCATCGCTGGCCAAGGGAACATGCGTGTTACACAACGCAGCGCGTGAGCCGGAGATTGTCGATCTGTGCAAGCTCCTTGTGGCAATGGGTGCCGAGATTGAAGGCATTGGATCATCCGACCTTATTATCCACGGCAAGGACCGCCTGCACGGTGCAACCTATGCGGTGATGAGCGACCGGATCGAGGCAGGCTCCTATGCTTGCGCCGCAGCCATCACCGGCGGCGATGTAGAATTGCTCGGTGCGAAAGCGAGCGAGATGGACGCAACGCTCAACGCCCTGCGCGAAGCTGGCGTGACGGTTGAGGAAACCAAGACAGGGGTGCGTGTGGCATCGGATGGTAAGCTCAAGCCGCTTACTATATCCACTGCCCCGTATCCTGGATTTGCCACCGATATGCAGGCGCAGTTCATGGCGATGCTGTGTATGGCGGACGGCGCAAGCGTCCTCACCGAAACAATATTTGAGAATCGCTATATGCACGTTCCCGAACTCAACCGTATGGGCGCGCACATCGAAACCAAAGGCCGCACGGCGATTGTCCACGGCGTAAAGCGGCTTACAGGAGCACCCGTGATGGCAACCGACCTGCGCGCCTCTATGAGCCTAGTGATCGCCGGACTAGTGGCCGAGGGTGAAACCCATGTCAGCAGGCTCTATCACCTGGACCGCGGTTATGAGCGACTGGAGGAGAAGTTGCAGCTAGTCGGTGCGGATATCGAACGAATTGGCGACGAGTGAGCTCACATATTATCGTTGAGCCACCAACCATAACCTAACCGCAGTTCCCAATCCCGGCGGCCTTTCTGCCTCCAGCCTCTCGACATCAATCTGTGCGACAAGTGCGTTGACGGGCAGACTGCGTTCGTCTGCCGCAAGCTTTAGGGCGTCCCAAAACAACGGCTCAAGACTTATCGAGGTTTGATGTCCGGCAATCGTCATGCTGCGTTTTACAGGCGGGTGGTAGATGGAGAGGGTCACTACAGCGACCTCTCGTCATTGCGAGCGTAGCAAAGCAATCTAGGGCAGTCATGCGCAACCCTGGATTGCCGCGCTTCGCTCGCAATGACCATCATCTTTTCAGGCCTCCACCCCATCAATACATATGCTGCCCACCATTGATCGACAGCGTCGATCCGGTAATGAAGCCGGCATTATCGCTCGTTAAAAATTCTACTCCGCGTGCGATTTCGTCGGGCTGGCCGAGGCGACCTACGGGGATTTGGGCGACGATTTTTTCCATCACATTTGCCGGGATCGTTGCCAGCATTTCAGTGCCGATATAGCCCGGTGCAATCGCATTTGCGGTGACGCCGTGCCGTGCACCTTCGGCTGCCAAAGATTTGGTAAAGCCGTGAATCCCTGATTTAGCGGCCGCGTAATTGACCTGTCCGATCTGGCCGCCTTGTCCGTTTACCGACCCGATGTTGACGATACGCCCCCATTTGCGTTCACGCATTCCGGCAAACACCGCCTTGGCCATATTGAAACAGCCCGTCAGGTCGACGCGAATAACCTCGTCCCATTGCTCGAACGTCATTTTGACCATTGTTGCATCGCGGGTAATCCCGGCATTGTTGACCATGATGTCAATCTGGCCATATTCGGCCTCAATAGCGGCGCAGGCATCAATACAGCTTTTGTGATCGCCCACATCCCATTTGCGAACGGCAATTCCGGTGCGGTCCGAGAATGCCTTTGCCGCAGAATCATTGCCGCCATAATTAGCAATGACTGTGCGCCCTTTGGCTTGCAGATTAAGGCAAATCGCCTCGCCAATTCCCCGTGTTCCGCCGGTTACCACTGCTACGCGTGCCATGTCGCTCTCCTGTGCTGTGCTGTTCTGCTTTAATAGAGGTGTATCAAAGCAGGCGAATGACGCAAGTTGACGCTTACGTCAGAGCATATTTATTCATGCTGCGTCGCAAATACACCTATATCCAGCCAGCAAGCTCACGCCGCAATATTGCCTCCAACATATCCATCCCCGGCACGCTGTCATTCAGGCAAGGAAGGTAAGCATAATGCGTGCCTCCTGCCGCCTCGAACTGTTCATGCCCTTGAATCGCGAGCTCTTCCAATGTTTCCAGACAATCGACCGAGAAACCCGGCGCGAAGATCGCAAGCTTGTGTTTACCCTCCTTAGCCAACCTTTCGAGCGTTATGTCGGTGGCCGGATCAAGCCATTTGGCGCGGCCAAAACGCGACTGGAAACTCACCTCCAAAGGCCGCCCCATCGCCTCTGATAAGAGCCGCGCAGTCTTTCGACATTGGCAATGATAGGGATCGCCAAGCGTTAACGTGCGCACCGGCATTCCGTGAAAGCTGGTGAGAATAACATCGGGCGTGAAGTCGAGCTTGGCCAGCGAAGCCTCAAGCGAGGATTTAAGTGCATTAATATACAACGGATCATCATGATAGGGGGGCAATGTGCGCAGCGAGGGTTGCCACCGCATTTCTGCAAGGGCGCGAAACGCCTCATCCTGTACAGTCGCAGTTGTGGCACCCGAATATTGCGGATAAAGCGGCGCGATCAAGATACGTTCACACCCGTCCGCTTTCATTGCCGCGAGTTGTTTGGCAATGGCAGGCTGCCCGTAACGCATGGCATAACGGACATCGGCAACGCCCGTCATCAGCGAGGCCAGACTTTCTGCTTGCGCTGACGTAAAGAATGCCAGCGGCGATCCTTTGTCAGTCCACACTTTGGCATAGGCTTTCGCAGATTTCTTGGGTCGCGTGTTGAGGATGATACCCCTCAAAATCGGTTGCCAGATAAGTGCTGGAATTTCGACTACGCGCTTATCAGAGAGGAATTGTTTAAGGTACCGTTTAACCGCAGGCCCGGTTGGCGCTTCTGGTGTGCCTAGATTGACGAGCAATACGCCAATACGCGGTGCTTTAATTGGTGGATGATCGGCGGGGATTTGCATCATAGACCTTTCGATAATAACGGCAGCTCGCGCAACCGCAGTCCGGATGCAGAAAACAGTGCATTGGCAATGGCAGGAGCAACGGCGGGAACACCGATCTCGCTCAAGCCGCCGGGGGATGCATCGCTGCGGATAAATTCAACACTAATTTCGGGGACATCGGCCAGCAAAGGCAGGTCAATATCGCGCAATCGACGGGCCAGTGGCAATCCGTTTTCAAACTCGGTTGATGCACCTAAAGCTTGGGCAAGGCCGAACACTATCCCGCCTTCAATCTGTTGACGTGCAAGATCGGGGTTTATGATCCGCCCACAATCGACCATTGCCGATATACCGTCGACCCGAACGCCATTTTCTCCGGTCTTTGCGCTTACAATCAAGGCAATGTGGCTGCCGCGCATAGAATGGCATGCAATCCCTTTGCTACTGCCCGCAAGGCCCCCGTCCCATCCCGCCATCGCCGCAACACCGGTTAAGCAGCGTGCCAACCGGGTTTGTCCAACAAGCATCTGCATCCGGTAAGACAGGGGTTCAATCCCGGCCTTATGCGCCAGTTCATCGATAAAACTCTCGACAAAGAACGCGGTATAACTGTGCGCCATACTGCGCCAGGGCCCGGTTGGAATTGGAATGTCCGCCGGAAAATGATCGATTGTCAGGTTGCTGATCGCATAAGGCGGCGTTGCCCCTTCAATCGCTAACGGATCATATTCGCCCACCGCACCGGTTCGGGCATCCGCGACGCTATTCCCATCCATCCGTCCTGCAAGTTCACGCATCATTGAAGGGGTCGCAATCTTCACCGATAGGCCGACTATCTGTCCAGCGCCGTTCAGCGAAGCGGTCATCCGGCCAAGTGCTGGCGGACGGTAATGGTCGCGCATGAAATCTTCGGGGCGCGACCAGATCAACTGCACAGGTCGTTCGACATGCTTGCTTAAGACAGCAACTTGAGCAGCAATCAGATTGTCGAAATTGCGGTCAAAACTGCCCCCTGCAAACATTGGATATAAAACGACATCATCGCTAGAAATCCCGATTGCCTTTGCGGCTGCTTGTTTGGCAACTTCGGGTGCTTGCGATGCGATCCATAATTGCAGACGACCTTTTTTGAAATGCGCAGTCGCCGAGCGTGTTTCCAGCGGGGCATGAACCGCAGGTGCCGCGCTATAATCTGCATGATAGACCCGTGTGCCAGCACCCTTGGCAAGCGTTGCATCTACCGATCCGGTGCGCACATGGCTTCGGCCCGATCCCTTGGCAATACTGCGATCAAGAACCTCAGCAATCTTGCCGCTGTCCGCCATCTTGCCAGTGGTTTCAAATACGGGTTTTAACGCATCAAGCGCCTGATTTGCCGCCCACCAATTCGTTGCAAGTGCAGCCACCCAATTATCGGTGCGCACCACATCAACCAAGCCCTTCACGGCATTCGCGCCTTTACGATTAATCGATTTTAGACGGGTATTGCCAATCGGGCCAGAACGGATTGAGGCATAGAGCATATCGGGCAAGCGGACGTCGCCTGCAAAACTGGCGCTACCATCGATCTTCGCCGGCAGATCAAGGCGCGGTGCTTCCTTACCCGACAAATGGTTGATCGGTGATGCGCGCAAGGGAAGCGGGTCTGGCACATCAAGCGTTGCAGCCTCGACCACCAGATCGGCAAAAGCAAGACGCCGTTTGCCAAAAGTCACAAAGCCCTTGTCCGTATCGCAACTCTCCCAATTGGTATCCCAGCGTTTTGATGCTGCCTTGCATAATAATATCCGCGCAGCTGCGCCTGCTTGGCGACAAGGAAGCTCAAACTGCCGCACGGAGGATGATCCACCGGTGACGACAAAGCTCTGCCGCGTCGCCATTATATCAAGCACATCTTTTACCAAAGGTCCGCCATTTTGTGGATCAAAGCTGTCGGGAACAAACGCCGTTGCCCATTCCTGCGCAAGCAAATGGTTGGTAAAATTCGGGCTCGGCATTACTGGCTGCACGGCAACGGTGCGCCAATCGGCTCCTAATTCCCCGGCGATAATTTGCGCGAGGGCGGTAAAGACACCCTGTCCGGATTCGCTTTGCGGAATACCGACGATAACCTGACCATCTTCGGATATTTTCAGCCAGGCGCCAAAGATATGCTCTTGCTTTGTCGCGACCAGATTGGACCTGTATTTACGCGGCCAAAGCCCCCAGGACACAATCAAGCCGGCCCCGACCCCACCACCGATCAGCAGCTTGCGCCGGGTTAAACCCCCTGTGCCATCGTCGCTCACACAGACGCTTTCTGATTATCAACCCAGCTTGATACCTGTCGTGCAATCGCGGCATAAGCATTGGAGATCAGCCCCTCGCCAAGGGCTGGCGGTTCACCATTATCGCTTGCCAAACGGATGGAAATATCAAGCGGTATGCGCCCCAGAAACGGTATTCCAAGCTCTTTTGCCGCAGCCTCAGCACCGCCCGAGCCAAAGGGATTACTCACATCGCCACAACTCGGGCAAATATAGCCTGCCATATTTTCAACCAGACCAATGATCGGTACCTTAGCAGTATCAAAGAAACTGATCGCGCGCATTGCATCAATCAGCGCCAAGTCCTGCGGCGTGGAGATAATCACGGCGCCAACGGGCTTATGCTTCTGGATCATCGACAGCTGGATGTCACCGGTTCCAGGCGGCAGATCGACGATGATATCGCGTGTCGCCCCCCAATGCGCATCGACCAGCTGGCTGAGCGCATTACCGGCCATAGGGCCGCGCCAGGCAATCGCTTGGCCCGGCTTTACCAATTGCCCCATTGACAGGAAAGGTACGCCACCTGCGCCGGTTACGGGAAACAATTTCTTATCCGCTGCTTCTGGTTTCTGGTCTTCGACGCCCAGCAAACGGGGCTGTGACGGACCATAGATATCGGCATCGACCAATCCAACGGCACGCCCGGCGCGCGCCATGGCCACGGCCAGGTTCGCCGACAGTGTTGATTTGCCAACGCCGCCCTTGCCGCTCGCCACCGCAATCAGACGCGGCTGGATACGCTCGGCAGTTTGCATCACCCGCACGGTTTCAACACCGCCCAGTTTTTTAATCCCAAGCTGCACATCGCTCGCCAGCAAATCGCGCTGCACCGCATCCAGTCCGGATACATCAAGCATCAGGGAAACTGCGCCATTATCGGCCTTTATGGCGCTTGCCCGTGTGCCCGAAATCGGGATAATTGCCGTAGCGATTTCATCTTTAGTAACCATAAAAATGCGAATAGTGCGAGTTTTGCGGGATTGACACTGTTTTTCTCGCAAAGGCTTCTTATAAAGACAGTATGATCAAAAAATTACGCGCTTTTGCAGGATCGATAATGACAACAGACGGAAAAGGCCCTTGGGATTCCTCTACACCAGAGGACGGCTCTGGCGGCAACAAAGGCGGTCGTTCAGGCGGACCAAAACCCGATGATACGAGCGATGCGCCTAAAGGTCCCCGTAATCCGTGGGATCCAATCCCGATCAATTCAGGTGGCCAGAAGAAACGCGGCCCAAGCCTAGAAGATTTATTACGTCGGACTGGCGGTGGCGGCGGCGGTTGGGGCGGCCTTCCCAAGCGTGCCGATGGCAAACCAATCTGGCCGATGGTTACAGGCGCTTTGGTGCTGATCTGGCTGATATGGACCAGCGTCCACAGACTTGGGCCTGAGCAAGAAGGCGTTGTTACCTTTTTCGGTAAATATTCGCGTACTGTTGGATCTGGTATCTCTTTTACAGCGCCTTCCCCATTTGAACGCATTGAAAAAGTTGACGTAACCCAGATTAGGACGACATCGGTGGGATCCCCCAAGGCCGATAGTAAAAACCTGATCCTGACCAGTGACCAAAATCTGATCGACATGGCTTACGATGTACGCTGGTCAATCAAGAGTCCTGAACTGTATCTGTTTCAACTCGACCAACCTGACGAGACCGTAAAAGAAGTTGCTGAAAGCGCAATGCGCGCGGCGGTGGCCAACTTTAATCTGATCCAGGCGATCGGTCCAGGCCGCAGCGGGATTGAGGCCGAGGTGCGCAAACGCATGCAGCAAGTGCTTGACGAATACCGGTCCGGTATTTTGGTACAGAGCATTTCGATCCGTCAATCTGATCCGCCAGCAGAAGTAAACGTTGCCTTTCGCGAGGTAAATGCGGCCCAGCAACGGCGTGAAAGCTATTTGAGTGATGCCCGCGGTTATGCCAGCCGCGTAACCCAGCTTGCGCAAGGTGAAACTGCTGAATTTGATAAAATCTATGAACAATATCGTCAGGCACCGGAGGTGACCAAGCGCCGGCTTTACTATGAAACCATGGAACAGGTTTTGGGCAAGGTCGATAAAACCATCGTTGAAACTGGAGGTGTGACACCCTATCTGCCCCTGCCCGAATTTAAGAAGCGTGCCGAACCAAAACCAGAAGATGTAGTTGTATCGGGGAAGAAGCCATGAACCAGTCAGCTCTCCGTAACCCGGTTTTCATGGGGCTCGCAGTCCTTGCTCTGATAGTGATGCTCAGCATGTCGATCACTATTGTCCCCGAAACCAAACAGGCCATCATCAGCAGCTATGGTAAGGTTGACCGCGTTGTAAACCGATATCGTGCCAAGGAGCAATTTGGCCAAACCCGCGCTGGCCTGACATTTCGTATTCCCTTTGTTGAACAGATTCAGATGATCGATAAACGGGTGCTCAGTGTACAAATGGAACAGCAAGAGGTGCTGTCCACCGATCAGCTGCGCTTACAAGTTGATGCGTTTGCCCGGTTCCGCGTGACCCAGCCCGCCCGCATGTACCGCACCATCCGCACCGAAGACCGTTTGCGCGACCAGCTGCGCACGATCCTTGGTTCTTCGCTTCGCAATGAACTGGGCAAGCGTACTTTTGCTGCCTTGCTCAGTGCCGAGCGCGGCCAGGTTATGGACAACATACAAGCGTCACTAAACCGCGAAGCTGCAAAATACGGTGCTGAGGTGATCGACGTCCGGATAAAACGTGCCGATTTACCCGAAGGTACGCTGCAATCTGCATATAACCGCATGAAAAGCGCGCGGAACCAGGAAGCAATAGCGATCGATGCCGAGGGCCAGAAAGAAGCCCAGATCATCCGCGCCAATGCAGAAGCTGAAGCCGCCCGGATTTATGCGATAAGCTATAATAAAGATGCTGACTTCTATGATTTTTATCGTGCAATGCAAAGCTATCGCAAAACTATCCAATACGGCGAAGGGACTACCAATATAATCCTGTCACCTAACAATGATTATCTGCGTAAATTCCAGAACGGTCGTTAGTCAAAGTATGAAGGATGTTCGCCGGTTGTAATGGTGGCGATAATTCCCATTCAATTGCCGTTCAGCTTTCGGGCGTCAAGGAAATGGTAATTATGCGGCGAGAGCCCCAAGTTTTTATGAGTTTAAGAAGGGAATATATCCGTGCGTTATGCTTATATAGTAACCAGTGCCCTGCTGCTTTCGGGCAGCGCAGTTGCCCTTGTTACCGGTACTCCGGTTACCGCACAAACCGCAATGCCCGTGAGTGCTCAGTCGCTTGCCCCGCGCGGCGCGCCAACCAGCTTTGCTGATCTGGCTGAGAAATTACAGCCTGCGGTAGTCAATATCGCAACTAAGAAAAAGGTGCAGGTGCCCGTCGCGTTTAACCCGTTTACAGGGGAACGCGCCGTCTCGCCGCAGGAACAGCAAAGCGGTGGTTCGGGTTTTCTGATTTCGCCGGACGGCTATATCGTGACGAATAACCATGTCGTTACCGGTGGGCCAAAGGCGGATGCTGTTGATTCCGTTACCGTTACATTGTTCAACGGTAAAGAATATAAGGCCGACATCGTTGGCCGTGACGCTACATCCGACATCGCACTGCTCAAGATCAAAGCAGCGGATTTGCCCTTTGTCGAAATGGGCGATTCAAAGAAGACACGCGTCGGTGACTGGGTGATCGCCATTGGCAATCCGCTTGGCCTTGGCAATACGGTGACAGCAGGGATTATTTCCGCCCTTCAGCGCATCATTGGTACACGTACGGCATATGACCGCTTTATCCAGACAGATACAGCAATCAATCCGGGCAACAGCGGCGGGCCTTTGTTCAGCCTTGACGGCAAGGTAATCGGCATAAACAACCGTCTGATTTCGCCGATTGGTGCCAATATCGGCGTAGGCTTTGCCATTCCGGTCGATGAAATTACCTCTGTGGTTGATACCCTCAAAAAAGGCGTCCGCGTTGAGCGCGGCTATCTTGGGATCGGTGTCGAGCCGGTCGATGAAAATATGGCGGATGCGCTTGGTTTGGCCAAAAATCGCGGTGAATTTGTCAGCCGCGTTCAAGCCGGCGAGCCAGCGGCAAAAGCGGGTTTGAAAGACGGGGACATCGTCCTGAAAGTAGCGGGTCAAGAGCTGACCCCCGACAAGACGCTAACCTATGTTATCGCCAATATAAAACCCGGCACCAAGGTTCCGTTGGAGATATTGCGCGAAGGCAAGCCAATGGTCGTCAATGCGGTTGTCGGAACGCGTCCGCCCGAAGAACAATTGGCGCAGAACAATTTCAATCCGGACGAAGAGAAAAACTTCCAAGGAGACAACGAAACAAACGAGGCCAAAACGCTGCGTGATGCACTTGGGATTAGCGCGATACCGCTGGATTCCGAAATTGCACGGCAATTGGGGATGGGCAATGATATCAAGGGCGTGGTTGTGGACGTGCCGGGGACTGGAACGGGCGCACAAGCCGGTCTTCGTCGCGGCGATGTGATTGTTTCGGCAACCTATAAACCAATCGCGTCACTCACCGATCTGGCAACCGCGATCAAAACCGCCAAAACTGCTGGACGCGGTGCGATCCTTCTCGGCGTCAAACGTCGCGGCGCCCCGACGCAATATGCGACGGTGAAATTTGATAATTAATTAGAATATCATTCTGAAAAAGCCCCGTTGTCCCTATTGGATTACGGGGCTTTTTTATTAGGGCAGCGAGCATTTAATCTGCATCACCCTCTTTTCATCATCCTAAAACACCTTCAGATTGACGATGATTCAGGTTTTTGGCAGTATGCTCTAGGGCACCAACACCGTATCCACCGCCACCGCCGCCATATCCGGATAATCGAGCGTATAGTGTAGCCCCCGGCTTTCGTGGCGTGACAGTGCAGAGCGGATAATCAGGTCCGCCACCTCCACCAAATTACGGAGCTCGATCAGGTCGGGCGTAACGCGGAAATGGCTGTAATATTCCCCGACCTCTTGCCGCAACAGATCGATACGGTGCTTGGCGCGTTCCAACCGTTTGGTGGTGCGAACGATGCCGACGAAGTTCCACATAAAGTTACGGATTTCGCGCCAGCACTGTGCGATCACGACTTCTTCGTCGCTGTCGGTAACACGGCTTTCATCCCAGCCGCGTATCGCTGGCGCAGGCGGCAGGCTATCCCAATGCGCATCGATATGCCGCGCACACGCATCGCCAAATACAAAGCATTCGAGTAAGGAATTTGACGCCAGCCTGTTCGCGCCGTGCAGGCCCGACTGGGTCACTTCACCCGCTGCATATAATCCCGGCGCATCGGTACGACCATCAAGGTCAACCAGCACCCCGCCACAGGTATAATGTTGCGCAGGTACAACCGGGATCGGTTCCTTGGTAATATCAATGCCGAGCCCGATCAGCTTTTCATAGATATTGGGGAAATGTTCTTTTACAAAATCCGCTGGTTTGTGGCTGATATCCAGATGGACATAATCCAGCCCAAGCCGCTTGATCTCATGGTCAATCGCGCGCGCCACGATATCACGCGGGGCGAGTTCTTCACGTTTATCAAAACGCGGCATGAAGCGTTCACCTGTTGTCGGCAGCTTCAAATGTCCGCCCTCCCCGCGAACAGCCTCGGTAATCAGGAAGTTTTTAACCTCCAGATTATAGAGGCAGGTCGGGTGGAACTGCATGAACTCCATATTCGAAATCCGGCACCCGGCGCGCCACGCCATTGCAATACCGTCCCCTGTCGCGCCTCTGGGGGCGGTTGAATACAGATAGGTCCGCCCTGCCCCGCCACATGCGAGGATAGTGGCGCGAGCCGTATAGGTCTCGACCTTGCCGGTCTTGCGATTGAGCGCATAGACGCCGTGAATACGCCCCGAGGTTGAAAACCGCTCCTGATGACGGCCCATAATCAGGTCAATCGCCACCATATCGGGGATCAGGGTGATATTCTTATGCGCCTTGGCTGCCGCCTCAAGCGCCTGTTGCACGGCCCAGCCAGTCGCGTCGTTGACGTGGACAATTCGGCGGTGCGAATGGCCGCCTTCACGGGTCAGATGCCATTGTTCGTCATCACCCGGATTAAACGGCACGCCAAGGGCCGCAAGTCGTGCGATGGCCTTGGGCGCGTTCTCGATCACGAACTCCACCGTGGCGCGATTATTCAGGCCTGCGCCTGCAACCATTGTATCTTCGATATGGCTTTCAAAGGTATCGCCGGGTTCAAGCACCGCCGCAATGCCGCCCTGCGCCCATGCTGTCGCCCCGTCGGACAGCGAACCTTTGGCCAGAACCGCAACCTGCTTGGTTTCGGCGAGTTGGAGTGCAGCAGTCAGGCCAGCCGCGCCAGAGCCGATGATGAGGACGTCGTAATTAGGCATTATTAGAACTTGTGAGCGTCAAGAAAACATCCTCCAGATCGGCCTCTTTGGTGGTCACATCGATAATGCCCAGCCCCAATCCCTGAACTGCGGCCAACACTTCACCTGCGTTCATCTGGTCTTTATTGTAGGTAATCTCAACCATCCGCTCCGAAAGGCGCTCCGACTTTTCAAACGCAACGTGAGTCGGCGCGTCTGTAATATCGCGGTCCAGCGTCAGCACCACTGCCTTTTCACGCGCCATGCCCACAAGCTCCCGGGTCGGCTTATTCGTGATAAGTTTACCGTGATTAATAATCGCTATCCGGTCACACAATTGCTCGGCTTCTTCCAGATAATGCGTGGTCAGGACGACGGTAACCCCGCCCTTGTTAAGATCGACAACATAGTCCCAAAGTTGTTGACGTAGTTCGATATCAACGCCAGCAGTAGGCTCATCAAGCACGATCACTGGTGGACTATGCACCATAGCTTTTGCCACCAGCAACCGCCGCTTCATACCACCCGATAATGTCCGCGCATAGGCATCGGCTTTATCCTCCAGCCGCACCGCGCGGAGCAGCTCCATCGTTTTACGCTTATCTTTTGGAACACCGTATAACCCGGCTTGCAACTCTAGCGCCTCTTTAGGTGTGAAGAAGGGATCGAACATGATTTCTTGCGGTACAATGCCGATCGATGCCTTTGCATTGCGCGGATTGGCATCGATATCGAAGCCCCAGATATTCGCACTGCCCCCGGTTTTTTTGACCAGCCCGGCTAGGATATTTATCAACGTCGATTTACCCGCACCATTGGGACCGAGCAGACCGAAAATCGAGCCTTGCTCGACTTCAAAACTGACATCATCTAGCGCCTGTTTGCCACCAGCATAGGTTTTGGAAAGATTACGGATCGAGATCGCGGAGTTTTGCATAGATTGAGTAATAGCCGAGCATCGAAGACCACGCAATCGCTTGAAATCTCTAAATGCTGTTAACTAAGTGAATTCACCCTTCGCTATATCATTACTGCTAGATCATTTTTGTGGGGCATAAATTTATTCGCTTTCGGTCTAAAATGGCCTGTGTGTGTTGCATTTTCGCAGCTTCCATTTTTGTGAGCGCAGCGCCTGTAATAGCGGGATCGTCATCGGCGAGCGGCAATGTCGCGCTTGTGACGCCGCTCAGCCTCATTCAAGTAACTAATTTGGACTTCGGAAGGTTAATCCCCGGCGCTTCGGGCGGTAGTGTCACATTGACCGCTGCGGGTGTATTTTCAACCACGGGTTCCATTATTCCTGTAGGTAGCACGCATCATGTTGCTGTTTTTGCAGGCCAAGGTACAACGAACCAGCGCATTCAAATAAATATTACAAACAGCATTTTTCTAACTGGGCCGGGGGCAAACATGCTGCTCGATAATCTCGATTTTGGAGCTGATCCTTCGATCAACCGTGCAGGCGCATCAACAAATATGCGGATCGTTCCGGCAACCGGCATTTTTACTTTTCCCGTCGGTGGTCGGCTGACCGTCGGCGCTAATCAGGCGGGCGGAGTTTATACCGGCACGTATGTGGTTACAGCTAATTACCAGTGATTTTGGCGGTTTAGTATCACGTCAAATCATCTAGGATCAGGACTTAACCTTCCCCGAAAAATAACAGTGCAGCTCATCAGCTTTACGATATTTTACAAAAACGAAAAAATAAGCCTCTCATATGTCTGCATTTATTTTGGACCTTAATATCGGTTAACCACTTCTGAAAGCCATTGTTTACGTTTCTGTGTCTAGAGCATTCAATATGAACGGGGCAAAATCATACAGCTTGTCTAGGCTATTAGTCAGCGTGGCTATCGGGGTAGCTGTTTTAGCTGGCGCGCCTGCAATGGCTGCAACTGCCCCTGCAAACGCCGATATTGCGGTTGTGCAGCCATTATCTTTCTTCAAGATCGATGACCTTGATTTTGGCAAGATCATTCCTGCCACTATCGCCGGGCAAGTCACTGTGACGCCAGCAGGCGTGCGCAGCTCGACAAATGGTATTGTCCTTGTGGGGAATACACAGCAGCCCGCTTCTTTTGCCGGAGATGGAACGTTTAACCAGCGCGTTGATATATCGCTGGGCTCTAATACCATTAACTTAACGGGGCCCGGCGCGCCCATGCAGGTCAATACTTTTGTTATTGGCAGCACGCCTACCGCTGTTTTAACAACTGCACCGTTGCGTTTCCGGATTGGTTCGGCAACTGGAATTTTCCAGTTTCCGGTTGGTGCAACGCTGAATGTCGGTGCCAATCAAGCGCCGGGTGTGTACAACGGAACTTGGTCGATCACGCTGCAATATCAATAAGTCGCACGTGGGCGTTGCGGGCGAACCAGGGCTTTGCTAATAATGCTGGTATGAGCAATGTACCCGAAAAAGTCCGCGTCCGCGACGCCCGTATATCCTGCGATGGTAGCGGCGATGTCCCAGCAGCACTTGGCCACCCCAAAGTCTGGCTGCAAATTGACGAGCGCGGCTATGCCGACTGCGGCTATTGTGACAGGCGCTTTATCTTAATTGGCGGGCAAGCCGACAAGAAATAGGGTTTCGTTCAAGCCAAGAGTGCCTATATCAGGAATATGACATATACCGATCCCCGTTCATTCCTGTATCAACCCGGCCTTATCGATCCTGACGGCGCGCTAAGAATCACTAAAGAAGCGCTGAAAGCCTGCGACGATGGCGAGCTTTATTTGCAGTACAGCGCCTCCGAGAGTTTCGGCTTTGACGATGGGCGGTTAAAGCTTGCCGATTATTCGACCGGTGGTGGTTTTGGGCTGCGCGGAGTATCGGGTGAGATGACCGGGTTCAGCCACGCCAATGATATCAGCGAAGCCGCAATCAAACGCGCCGCGCAAACGCTGCAATTGCTTGATCCAGCCAAAGAACAGCCTGCGCCTCCGCCGCGCCTGAATAACCGGCATCTCTATACCGATGGCAATCCGCTCGAACTCGTACCCTTTGCCGACAAGGTTGCTCTTTGCCAGCAGATTGACGCCGCAGCCCGTGCCCGTGACCCCCGCGTGGCACAAGTCAGCGCGAGCCTTTCGGGCAGCTGGAGCGTTATCGAAATCATCCGCGCCGACGGCTTCGTCGCAACCGACATCCGGCCCTTGGTGCGGTTAAACGTCTCTATAGTCGTCGAAGAAAATGGCCGTCGCGAAACCGGCACATACGGCTTTGGCGGACGCTATCTTTACGAACGAGTGTTTGACGAAGGCAAATGGAACCACGCAATTGACGAAGCGCTGGCACAGGCGCTGACCAATTTACGTTCGGTTGATGCGCCTGCGGGTGAAATGACCGTGTTGCTTGGACCAGGTTGGCCTGGCGTGTTGCTTCATGAAGCCGTTGGCCACGGGCTAGAGGGTGATTTCAACCGCAAGGGTTCGTCGGCCTTTTCGG
Source organism: Sphingomonadales bacterium (assembly GCA_043760355.1). Classification (GTDB taxonomy): domain Bacteria; phylum Pseudomonadota; class Alphaproteobacteria; order Sphingomonadales; family Sphingomonadaceae; genus Sphingorhabdus_B. The sequence continues at coordinate 6,295 of JAYUPC010000125.1, read as the reverse complement.
GCAAGATCGGAAAACGGGTTGCCGCCCCTGGCGTTACTGTGGTCGACGACGGCACGCTCAGCGACCGGCGCGGGTCATTGTCGATTGATGATGAAGGCACGCCGACACAGGAAAATGTCCTGATCGAAGACGGTATCCTTAAATGCTATATGCAGGACCGGATGAATGCACGGCTGATGGGCGTTCCCGCGACCGGCAATGGCAGGCGCCAGAGCTATGCCCATGCGCCGATGCCGCGGATGACCAATACCTTTATGCGCGGTGGCAATGACGATCCAGCCGAACTGCTCAGCCGTGTTAAAAACGGCATCTTTGCAAAGAGTTTTGGCGGTGGTCAGGTCGATATCGTATCAGGCAAATTCGTATTCAGCTGCACCGAGGCTTATCTGGTTAAAGACGGCAAATTGGGTGATCCGATAAAAGGCGCAACCTTGATCGGTGACGGCCCGACTGCACTCAATAAGATTATCGGTATTGGCAATGACATGGCGCTTGATGAAGGCATCGGCGTTTGCGGCAAGGCAGGACAAAGCGTTCCGGCAGGTGTCGGGCAACCGACAACTTTGGTAAGCGCGCTAACGGTTGGCGGTACGGCGGGGTAAAGGCTTGATCCTGCAGCCAGAAAGAATATAGTAATGCAACAATAAGAATCAGGTCGTTCATTATTCCAGAACCAATGGTATATCGCCATAGGTTCGGGATCTGTTGGAGACACTGAAGATGCATTCTATAATTCGTTTTGCTTCCCTCGCCGCTTTAGCCGCAGCGCTTGTTTGTGTCCCCGGCTCCGCCCAAAAAACCTCTGGGCCCAAGGCGCAATATGCGATGGATGTGTCGACCATGTCAGGAATGGGTATGGGCGCGATGATGGGCGGCGGCCTTGGGGGGCTCTTAGGTGGTGGCGGCGATAATTATATGCTTGAGCTGCGACTTAGCTCGGCAACGCCAGCACCACAGCAGCCCGAAAAGGGCGACCATTTTTCCTGGCTGTCGCCAAAATGGGCAAATCGGTGCCGCTGCTTGGCGATGAACCGGGCAAAGCCGAGCGGCCAGAGCGCGATTATGATCCGACCGACCGACAAATGGAAAAGCCCAAGGGGCGGCTGTTGATGTTCTGGGGCTGTCATGCCAATGCACCCAAAGGACAGCCATTCATCATCGACTTTGCCAAAATGCCCACCGCGAAAATGCCAGCCGGTATGCCCGCGCAGATGCGGGGTTATCAGGCCGCTGCGAAGGCACGCGACGCCAATGCCGCATGGTGGCCAAATAGCAAAAGCGGCAAACAACCAAAATCGGGTTCGTCGTTACGCGGGGAGCACCGGATCGCCAGTGTCTTCACTCCGGAAATCAAATTTATGGTTGCGAACGATTATATGGCCTCGCTCAAGGTCAATCCATCCGACCAAGGGGCAGCGATCCTGCTCGGCTGGAACGCGGTGCCGACCGCGACCGGCTATGCCGCGTGGGCGATGGGCGGGATGGAACGCGCCGGACAGGGCGGTGACATGGTGATGTGGACGTCGGCGAATAATCGGGATTCAGGCGTCGGTATGGACTGGCTGTCACCCGCCGAGGTACAGCGCCAGATCGCGGCGAAAAACGTGATGCCGCCGTCGCAGACCAGTTGCCAAATTCCCGCAGAAGCCAAAACGGCAGCAGGCGGTATAATGTTTGGCAGCATGAATGCCTTTGGACCGGAAGAGAATTTCTCTTTCCCTCCCAAACCGGCAGATCCCAAGGCAGTGTGGAATATCGACTGGACATCAAAAGTCCGTTTCCGGGCCTTTGCCAGTTTTATGACCGGCATGGGGGCTGGCGGTGGCATGGGAGGAGGAGCTGCGCCCGAACGCAAGCCCAAACCCTGCAAAGGACCGTTTGGCATACCCCTTCCAGGGACGCAGTGTTACGGTCAGGAGATAAGCTTGCGCTAAAGAGCTAATTCAGACAATATCCCTGAATGGAATTCACCGAAACGCTTACCGACAAGCATATCGAGATGATCGGAAAACAGCCGATATTTTTCGTTGCAACCGCCACCACAGATGCGCGGATCAATTTAAGCCCCAAGGGCTATGATGCGTTTCGAGTGTTATCGCCTGAGCAAGTGGCCTATCTTGATCTTGGTGGCTCAGGCAATGAAACGCACGCGCATTTGGAAGCGGACGGGCGGATTACGATCATGTTCTGCAACTTTGATCGCCCTGCACTCATTCTGCGCATTTATGGCAAGGGACATGCCGTACTGCCTCAGGATCCCGGATGGAGTGCGATCGCCGTGCATTTTACGTTATTGCCCGGAACAAGGCAGATCTTCGTCATTGACGTGGAAAGTGTGCAAACCAGCTGTGGTTGGGGCGTGCCGTTTATGGCGCTTGAAAACGAGCGCGATACGCTCCAGAAATATCACCGCCAATCCGATCCTGTGCAGTGGGTCGAAAAAATGTCTGGTCGCGTGAAGAGTATCGACGGCTTGCCAACTAGGCCTACTGACCGCTTCATTGCCGGTGATGGCAGTTAATGGCGCTTGTTGAACTGGCGCGCTATTCAAATGCCATGGCTGGAGAAATCGCACGAACCTTGCTCGAATCGCACGGGCTTGGCGCCGTAGTATTTGACGGCGGCATGAATATTGCCGACAGTGCAGCCTTTGCGATTCCGGTGCGTTTGATGGTTCTCGACGAAGATTTTGACGCGGCGCAGGCTATATTATCGGAAACAGGAATGACATGAGCTTGTCGTTAAAAGTAGCCACATACAATATCCGCAAATGTGTGGGGCTTGACCAAAAACGTAATCCGCACCGTATCCTATCTGTGCTCAACGAAATCGATGCTGACATCATTACCTTGCAAGAGGCCGACCGGCGGTTTGGCGCTCGCGAAAGTTGCTTGCCAGCCGCGATGATCGAGGCAGAAACGCCGTGGCATCCCGTACAGTTCAATATTCGCCCCGGTAGTATCGGCTGGCACGGTAACGCCGTTCTTGTGCGGCGTGATGTTGATATTCGCAGCGCCCATCCACTCGACCTACCGATGCTGGAACCACGCGGCGCAGTTGAGACGGAGTTGGTGATTGAGGGCCATGCCATCCGCATCATCGGCGCTCATCTTGATCTTTCCGGGCTTTGGCGCAGGCGGCAAGTGAAAGCCATGCTCGCGCATATTGATGCCGCGCCGCGCTATATACCGACGATCATGATGGGCGATTTCAACCAATGGTCAGATCGCGGCGCATTGTCCGAATTCGCGTTCCATCATCACCGGATTATCAAGACACCCAAAAGCTTTCACAGCGCCCGTCCTGTGGCGCATCTCGACCGGATTATCGTTAGCCATGATATCGGGGTCGAGGATCAAGGCGCGCATATTTCGGCTTTGTCGCAAAGGGCATCGGATCATTTGCCTATTTGGGCGGCGCTCAAGATAGGCTGATTGCCTAATTTTTGAACAGCAATTGCAAGATGATTGATATTTGAGCATTTCTATGCGGTTTCAGACCTGTGCATTGCAGAAATTTCACCATTTTACGCCAAAATTTATACTTCTCCGATTCTGGCACAGCGTTTGCATATTGCACCGCAGTATAATTGAAAGCCGCAGCATTAGCAGAATAAGCCGCAAGGGGGGCGCATGAAATATATCGTTGCCATTATTAAACCGCACAAGCTTGATCCAGTCCGCGGGGCGCTGACCGCTTTGGGTGTGTCGGGTATGACCGTTAGCGAAGTGAAGGGCTTTGGCCGTCAAAAGGGCCAGACCGAAATTTATCGCGGTGCTGAATATTCCACCAACATGGTGCCCAAAGTCAAAATCGAAGTTGCGTGTTCGGATGAAACCGCAGCTGCCGTGACCGAAGCCATACAGGCCGCCGCCGAAACCGGATCAATCGGTGACGGCAAAATCTTTGAATTCGAACTGGCCGGAGCTCTTCGTATCCGCACGGGTGACGCTGGCGATACGGCACTTTAATTCACGCACAATAAAATAGATCAAGATAAAATAGGGAAGAAACACTTATGTCTAAATTCATAAAATGGATGGGCGCTGCGGGGATGGCGGCCTTTGCCACATTACCGGCATTTGCCCAGGAGGTAGCGGAGAAAGCCGCCGACACCGGTGCTGCTGCAACTACGGCGGTTGCAGCCGCTGTGGCAACTGGTCCCATCAAAGGGCCTACAGTCGAGCAAATGGCAACCATGGTAAACAAGGGCGATACCGCATGGATGCTGGTATCGTCGGTTCTGGTTCTGATGATGTCGGTTCCTGCACTTGCCCTATTCTATGGCGGTCTCGTCCGCACAAAGAACATGCTCAGCGTACTTATGCAGGTTTTCATGATTGTCAGTGTCGCGGCTCTGGTCTGGGTTGGCTGGGGCTATTCGATGGCCTTTACCAGCGGTGGGCCCTTTATCGGTAGTTTTGACAAGGTAATGCTCATGGGAGTTGACGCGACTACGTATGCGGCGACCTTCTCGAACAACGTCTATTTGCCAGAATATGTGTTTGTCATCTTTCAGATGACCTTCGCATGTATCACGCCAGCATTGATCGTCGGGGCGTTCGCGGAGCGGGTAAAGTTTTCATCTCTGATAGTATTTACGGTTTTATGGCTCACGGTTGTCTATTTCCCTATCGCACACATGGTATGGTATTGGGCAGGACCCGACTTTTTGGTCGATGCTCCCAAGGATGCCGGATATCTCTGGGACATGGGGGCGCTTGACTTTGCCGGTGGCACAGTAGTCCATATCAACGCCGGCATAGCAGGCCTTGTCGGTTGCCTAATGATTGGCAAACGTATCGGTCACGGCAAAGAAGCTACGCCACCTCATAGCCTCACCATGACTATGATTGGCGCTTCCCTGCTCTGGGTGGGCTGGTTTGGTTTTAACGCCGGTTCCAATCTTGAAGCTAATGGCGTGACAGCGGTTGCCTTCATCAATACCTTTGTAGCAACGGCAGCAGCTGCAGTTAGCTGGGCAATTGTCGAGCAGATCAAGCATGGTCGGCCCTCGCTTTTGGGCGGCGTCTCCGGAGCGGTCGCGGGGCTGGTTGCGATCACCCCGGCATCGGGCTTTGCCCATCCGGGCACGGCGATTATTCTTGGCTTCGTCGTCTCGCCAGTTTGCTATTTCTTTGTCTCTTATGTGAAAAACAAGTTCAAATATGACGATACGCTAGACGTCTTCGGTATCCATTGCATTGGCGGCATTGTCGGAGCAATCGCCACGGGCATCGTTGCTGCGCCGTCGCTAGGCGGGCAGGGCGTCTTTGATTATTATGTATTTCCAGCCGCCTTTGACGCATCGACTTACGACATTGCAGCTCAAGTCTGGAAACAGATTAAAGCTGTTGCAGTCACCCTTCTCTGGTCAGGAATTGGCTCCGCCATTCTGTTCTTCATCATCGACAAAACAATGGGTTTGCGTCCTTCGGAAGATGCAGAGCGTGAAGGGCTCGATCTCTCCTCACACGGAGAACGCGCTTACAACTACTAATTTTCAGCTAGGTGGCGGGGTTTTTCTCACCTTCATATTGCTCCCTGCCACCTCAATATGTTCCTCCCGCGAACATCCAACTTTGGCCCGGATCTTTTAGGTCCGGGCCTTTTTGTCGGGCCTTTTGGATTGTGGCAGAATTGTAACATAGTTTTACAAAAGCCATGCAATTACAAGAAAACGGTAACATCTTCTTCAACATTTAGCGCAATAGAGCCGCATTAGGATAAAGCACGGAGCTTTAAACCGTATACAGGGAGAAGAAGCATGGGCACCCCCCGCCTTAAATTCGCGCTACGTTTTGGCGCATCATTATCCGCCGCCGCATTGATGTTGGTCAGTAGCACTGTTTATGCACAGGGCGCTGAAGCCGACGATAACGATATCGTCGTAACCGCGACCAAGCGTAATGCAAATCTGCAAGACATCCCGTTCTCGATCAACGCACAAACCGCCGCGGATATCCAGAAATCGGGAGCAACCTCGATTGAGGATCTGTCGCGCAATGTGGCTGGTCTTACCATCCAGAACCTTGGACCCGGCCAGAGCCAGGTATCAATCCGTGGCGTTTCGGCTGGACAAATTGTCCGCGACCAGCCCGGTGTTAAAGAACAGGTCGGCGTTTATCTTGACGAATCCGTGATCTCGCTGTCGCTGTTTACGCCCGATCTCGATTTGTTTGACCTGAACCGTGTTGAAACGCTGCGTGGTCCGCAAGGTACGCTGTTTGGTTCGGGTTCGGTCGGCGGCACCGTTCGCTATATTACCAATCAGCCAAAGCTTGATAAGACAGAA
>JAYUPC010000124.1:0-9478 GCA_043760355.1 Sphingomonadales bacterium | reverse complement strand
CCGGGCTTATCCAGCTTACTACTGGCGCAGCTTTCGGCCTTGATGAAATCATGTCTGGTTCAGGCAGCTTATCACAATATACAAATGTTCTGGGATGCACGAGCGCCACCAACGGCATCGCCACAAGTTTTCCAACTGCCGCGCCGGGAGCGATAACTCCAGTTTTGGGAGATATGATAACCTGTACGATCACCAATACACGGCTTGCAGGCAATGCGACTTTGGTGATTACCAAAACATCGACTGTGGTTTCTGATCCCGTAAGCAGTGCAAATCCAAAGGCGATACCCGGCGCCGTTATTCGCTACACTATCACCGTTCAAAACACCGGCAATCTGGTTGTTGATGCCAACAGCATTATAGTCGATAATCCATTGCCTGCGAATTTCACACTAGACGCTTCAATGCCATTTACTTTTACCAATGGTTCGCCCTCCAGCGGTCTTAATGCCTTTAACCAGGGAACGGGTGACCTATTCTAGTACTGGTAGCGCGCCATATTCCCAATCGCCTTCTTTGGCCATCCACACCGACATTGCTGCCACCGCTGCTGTGTCAGCACGTAATATGCGTGGCCCTAGTGACACAGGCACTGCATTAGGAAGGGCACGAATGGCAACATTTTCCTGAGCCGTAAAGCCACCTTCGGGGCCAATCAATATTCCGGCTGGACCGGATTTTAACGCTTGTGAAAACGGCAGTCCACCTCGTTCATCACAAAAATAAAGCGCGCGATCAGTGGGCCAATCTTTAAGCAGTTTGTCGAGCTTCGTCAGCGCAGAAATTTCCGGCAAAGCAGTGCGTTCGCATTGCTCGGCTGCTTCGATCATATGCGTGCGCAGCCGGTCCTCCTTGACCTTGTCCACTACACAGCGGGCGGTAAGAACCGGGACGAAGCAGGCGATGCCAAGTTCGCAGGCTTTTTCGGCGATCCAGTCAAACCGGTCTTTTTTGATAAGGGCTTGGATCAACCAAAGATCAGGCACGCTCTCTCGCTCTCGCAGTTTGGTTTCTACATGAAGCACTAGGTCGCGTTTTCCAGCATTGCTGACTGTCGCAAGATATTCGCCGCCCCGGTCATCGAATAATTTGACCGGCGATCCTTCTTTCAGCCGCATGACGCCGATCAGGTAATGCGCGGCACTGCCGACGACGCATACTTCTCCATCAATCGAAAGCACATCGTCAATGAACAATCGCGGGGTTGATTTGGGCGGCCAAGCGGGTGTTACAGGCATGTATTTTTCCTTATGCTATCGTTCATAACCCAAAAACCCCCTTCGACAAGCATCAGGCGGCGCGTTATGGGATAATTGATGATAGAAATTATTCCGCCAGATACCGAGCATCGCAGCCTTATAGGCATCATTCCGGCATCTGCGCGCCCGTTCGCAATACTTGCGCGCTTTGACCGGCCTATTGGTTGGTGGCTGCTCTTTTGGCCTTGTATATGGGGGGTGGCTTTGGGTGGCGGCGTATTTAAGCATTGGGATTTAATTATCTGGATGCTTATCGGTAGCATCGTAATGCGCGGGGCGGGGTGTGTGTATAATGACATTGTAGACCGCGATCTTGATGCACAGGTTTCGCGGACAGCATCACGGCCCTTGCCGAGCGGTGCGGTGTCGGTCCGGGCGGCTTGGCTTTGGCTCGGTCTATTGTGTCTGATCGGTTTGGTGGTGTTGCTGCAACTTCGCTGGGAGGCGCAGTTGGTGGCACTGTGTAGCCTATTACTGGTTGCGGGTTATCCGTTTATGAAACGTATAACATGGTGGCCGCAAGCGTGGTTGGGTATGGTGTTCAGCTGGGGCGCTCCAGTTGGATGGGTGACTGTTACCGGCGCGTTCGAACTGCCGCTCTTGTGGCTCTATTTGGGATCGATATTCTGGGTCATCGGTTATGATACCATCTACGCGATGCAGGACCGTGAGGATGATGCGCTGGTTGGCATTCGTTCAAGCGCACTGCGACTGGGCAGCAAGCTGAAGGGTGGCGTAACCCTATTCTATTTATTCGCGCTTCTCGGCTGGGGAATGTCGATATGGGCGGTCCGCCCGCAAGCTTTGGCTCTGGTTGCACTATTGCCGGTTGCACTCCATCTGCTTTGGCAGGCCACAACTCTCGATAGCAAAGGTAGTGATGCGCTTGCCAAATTCCGGTCAAACCGTATGGCTGGGTTTTTAATGGCGTTGGCCTGTCTGGTCATTGGCGCAGCTTAGGAGAGAATATGGGAAATCGTCGGTTGGGTAAGAGCGCTCTTGTCGTGTCGGATATCTGCATGGGAACAATGACCTTTGGGTCGCAGACTGACGAGGCAGAGGCGCATAAGATACTCGACAAATGCTTTGATGCCGGGATCAATTTCTTTGACACAGCCGAAGGCTATCCGGTTCCACCCGATGCCAAATGGGTCGGCCGGACCGAAGAAATTGTTGGCCGCTGGATGAAGACCAAGAACCGCGATGCAATCATCATGGCGACCAAAGTTTCGGGGCCAAGCCACACATGGTTCAAATCTCCCAAGCGCGCCGGGCTGACCGCACTTGACCGGCATAACATCACATTAGCGGTAGAGGATAGTTTGCGCAGGTTGCAGACCGATTATATCGATCTGTATCAAACCCACTGGCCCGATCATGACACCGCCTTTGACGAAACGATGGAGGTGCTGGATGAAATGGTCCGTGCGGGCAAAGTCCGCGTCCTTGGTTGTTCAAACGAGACCGCTTACGGCCTGATGAAATCGCTCGCCACATCCGAGCGGCTGGGGACAGCGCGTTATCATACCATCCAGAATAATTACTCGATCAACAACCGCCGTTTTGAAGATGACCTGAAGCAAGTATGCAGACAAGAATGCGTGTCGTTGCTTCCCTACTCGCCGCTTGGTGGCGGGGTGTTGTCTGGAAAGTATCTAGACGGCGCACGCCCGGAAGGCGCCCGGTTTTCGGCCTATCTCGAAATGGCAGGATCGCGGCAGTTCGATATGGCCCAGCGCTTTGCCGGCGACCGCGCCCTTGAATCCACACGGCGTATATTGGCGATTGCCAAAGAAGCCGGGATGTCTCCGGTAACCCTTGCAACCGCATGGTCAAAGCAAAACGATTTTGTCGCCTCGACGATTGTCGGGGTCAGCAACTATGATCAAGTTGACGAGATTTTAGCGGCGATGGATTTGGTGCTCGATAAGGATGTCATGACGGCGGTGCATAAGGTAACGAAAGAGATTTTGTATCCGATGGGGTGATTTACTCTTCCGCCAACAATTCTTCGGCCCCGCCCAGATCCACGCTGACCAGTCGCGAGACACCTTGTTCGACCATCGTTACCCCGAACAGGCGGTGCATGCGGCTCATGGTAACAGCGTTGTGGGTGACGATTAAGTAGCGTGTGTCGGTCTCTTTGGTCATGACTTCGAGGAGATCGCAGAAGCGTTCGATATTGGCGTCGTCGAGTGGTGCGTCAACTTCGTCGAGCACGCAAATGGGCGCGGGATTGGTGAGGAACAGGCCAAAGATCAGGGCAACAGCCGTCAGCGCCTGTTCCCCGCCCGATAGCAAAGTCAGCGAGGACAGTTTCTTCCCCGGCGGTTGCGCCATGATTTCAAGGCCAGCTTCTAGCGGATCGTCGCTGTCGATCAGCTCCAAATGCGCTTGGCCACCGTTGAAAAGGGTCGAGAATAGCCGCCGAAAATGACCATCCACTGCCTCGAAAGCAGTGAGCAGACGTTGCCGCCCTTCGCGGTTCAGGCTGCCGATTGATCCGCGCAGGCGGTTGATGGCTTCGGTGAGTTCTGCGCTTTCGGCAACGCCCTTGGCTTGGCTTTCCTCAAGCTCGGCAAGTTCGTCGGCAGCGATCAGGTTGACCGGGCCAATACGTTCGCGGTCAAGTTGCAGGCGTTCAAGCCGTGAAGATTCGGTCTGTGCATCGCCGCATTCGTCTTCTTCGAATTCGAGCTTTTCAGGGAGCACCGGTGGCGGACATTCAAAGCGTTCGCCAGAAACCCGGCCCATTTCTACACGGCGCAGTTCTTGATTTTCGGCGCGGGCCTCGGCACCAGCGCGGGTTTCGCGTGCAGTAGAAAGAGCCTCTGCGGCGACGGCAAGATCGGCCTCCAGTGCCTTGAGCACAGCCTCACTTGTTTGTTCGGCAGCTTGCAGCGACCCAAGTTTTTCTGCGAGTCCGCCTTTGTCAGCCTCCAGCCGCGCCAATTCGGTTTCAAGTATCGCTGGCCGTCCGGCCATAGCTTCAAATTCCGCCGCGATCTCGGCGCTGCGCTTGTTCATTTCGGCAATACGGTGCTCGGCTTCACCAGCACGTTCCTGCCATCCTCGGATTTCAGCCATCGCAACAGCGCGGCGTTCGCGCAGTTGCGATAGGCGCTGGTCGTGCGAAGATAGATCAGCCTGGCTCTGCATCAACAGATGCCGCACTGCGTCGCTTTGCAACGATAGTTTTTCGACCAAGTTATTATGAAGCGAACCGTCGGGTAACGTCGCGTGCGTGGCTTCCGCCTTTGCTACATCGGCCTTTGCTGCTGCTAGCTCCTGATTCCCCACCGCCATTCGTTCGGTTAGAGCTGCCCGCGCATTTTTCAGCCGGCTAAGCGCATCTTCGGCGCGGTCGGCATCACGCAGGGCCTGACGCAATTCGCTCTCGCACGCCTGTAGTGCGGCCGTACTGGCGCGCAATTGATCTTGCGCTGCGCTGATTTGGCTAGCCATATTTTCAAGTGCTTCGGATTGTGTCGCAAGCGCTATCTCGACTGGCGGTATAATCTCTGTCAATTCAGCCAAGCGGTTGGCGCGGATCAGTTGTTCGGCTGTCGTCGCGCCATCATCATCGGCAGCAAACCCGTCCCAGCGGCGCAGCTTTCCGTCCCGCGTCACAAGCCGTTCGCCATGGTTCAGCGCTTGGCCGTCATCGATATCGACCACGCGGACCATAGAAAGACGAGCGGTAAGTTCGGCGGGGGCTTGGACATGACTTAGTAAGCTCCCATCTATCCCGCCCGATTCGAACGGACAGACAGAGATGGAATTCCCAAGCCACCGTCGCCCTTTATCTCCACCAATCGTGGCACTCGCATCATCACCAAGCGCCGCCGCCAAAGCCCGTTCATAACCCGGCGCAACTTTGATCCGGTCAATCGCCTTATCACCACAGCCTTTGGCCAGCGCCCGTTCAAGCGCGCTTTGTTCGGATATCAGGGCCGCGAGTTCGGCTTTGGCGCTTGCTATGACGCTTTGCGCAGCGTCGCGGTTGGCGGTGAGTTTTGCACGCAATGCTTCGGCTTCTGCAATCGCTTGCGTCCCTGTCTCAAGCTGTTTTTGGAGCGCGGCTACTTGTGTCTGCGCGGTGATTCTCTTGTGTTCCAGATCAGCCTCATCGCCCAAACCGGCTTGTTCTTCTACCAACCGTGCGACATCGCGCTCTGCCCTTTCGGCGCGTGCCTTAGCACTAGCAAGCGCCGCATCCGCCACCCGCAATTCGGCATCCGCCCGCGCCTGTTCAGCTGCCGCTTTGGCAAGCGCAACTTCGCTCTCACGCACCTGGCGTTCGGTGCTCTCACACTGACGAACAAGCGCAGGGCGCTGATCTTCCTGCACTTTGAGCGCACTCGCAAGCGTCACGCTTTCAGCCTGTAACCGGGCCAACGCATCAGCCGCATCATGCGTTAGCTTTCCTTCACGCGCACCGTCACCGGCTATGCGCGTGCATTGTGTTTTCAGATCGGCCTGGCGCTGGATGATCCGGTCGCGCTCTCCGGTCAATTGGATCAACTTGTTGGACAGGTCATTGGCTGCATCGCGGGTAACCATTGCAGCCGCCCTGTCATCGGCAAGTGTGCGGATCGCGACCTGCTGTTTCTCCGAAAGCTCGCGCTGAACAACACCCGCCTTGTCAACTTCTGCGCCCGCTGCCTGCGCCTCGGCCCGCGCTACATCCGCCGCCGTCTTCGCCTCGCGCCACCGCACAAAGATCAGGCGTGCTTCGCCTTGCGTGATGTGTTTGGTGAGTGTGCGATACCTCTCCGCCTGTTTTGCCTGCCGACGTAACTGTCCGGCGCGCGCGTCCATATCGGCAAGGATCGTGTCGAGGCGTGACAGGTTGGTTTCCGCCGCACGAAGTTTTTGTTCTGCATCCTTACGCCGCACATGCAATCCCGAAATCCCGGCCGCTTCCTCCAGCATCTGCCGACGTTCTTGCGGTTTGGCGGCGATGATGGAACCAATCCGGCCCTGACTAACCAGAGCCGGCGAATGCGCGCCAGTTGCAGCGTCGGCGAAGATCAACGCTACGTCCTTTGCCCGGACATCGCGGCCATTGGAACGGTAAGCGGACCCGGCACCGCGGTCTATCCGGCGCGTTACTTCCAGTTCATGATCGTCGTCATTCGCGGCATCATCGACACTGCGCTCGGCAAGGATCGTCACCTCGGCAAAATCGCGTGCTGGCCGCGATGCTGTGCCTGCGAATATCACATCGTCCATTCCAGCACCGCGAAGTGATTTGGCCGAACCTTCGCCCATCACCCAGCGGATCGCCTCTAACAGGTTTGATTTACCGCAGCCATTGGGGCCGACAATACCGGTCAGCCCCGTTTCGATGCGCAATTCAGCGGGCTCGACAAAGCTTTTGAAACCGACAAGTTTGAGCCGTTTTATCCGCAAGGGCGCGGACTTTCTTCTAAGCACTCAAAGAAAGTCACGCCGTGCATGTTTACCGCGCGCCTGCATTTTGAAGGACTGTCTTTACTTGTGTCCATACCGATGGAGATTGCTTCATTACCAGCGGTTGGCCGTTCAGGAAAAAGCTTGGTGTGCCAGTGACTTTATACTTGCCTGCCGGATCAGTTGCTTTTTCGGTCATATCAATCAGCTCTTTGGCATTTTTGGGGTCTGCAAGACAGGTTTTGGCCTGATCCTCTGACACACCGCGAGCTTTGAAAAATTCGATCACGCCCATGGCTTGAGCCAAAGCAACAAAGCGTTCACTTTCAGGTTTTTTAAGTGCAGCTTCAAATGTAGCTGGATCGGTCTTTTGCATTGCCTCCATTTGGGGGCGTTGATTTTGGTAAAATTGCTGGGTCAGGGCAAGATATGTTTCAGGTCCGGAACAGCGCGTCATAATTGAAATGGGAATGTCATACGGGTTGAGCAAGAAGTTACGGATTTCAAAACTTACCCGGCCATCTGCTACATATTTGCCCAGCAAGTCGCCATAACCTTCTTCTTCAAATTCAGCGCAGTGCGAACAAGTGACGGCAGCATATTCGATCAGCTTGATCTTGGCATCGGGATTGCCGATCAGAAAACCGCCCTCAGCTGTTTTGCTAATGGTGTCCGCCCATGCTTTGCCGGCAGGAGCTGTAACTTTTGCCACCGCGTCACCCTTGGGTGCATCTGCACTTTCGCTGCCCCCACATGAAACAAGCGCCAGCGAAAGTGCAGCAATACTTAGAAGTCGAATTTTACGCATGTTTTCTGTTCCTTTGTTCAATTTCATTTACCTGTCAAAAGCGGCTTTAAACTGGCCAGATCGTGAACGCCCTCTGCAAGTTTGCCATTTACTAAGAAGCTTGGTGTTCCAACTATACCAAGTGGACCGGTGGCTTCCTCGGTCATTGCGATAACCTTATCTGTAATGCTTTTGTTTGCTAGACAGACACTTGCTTGCGCAGGGGAAATTCCGCGCTGCGTCATATAGGGTGCAAGACCCAGTTCCTTATAGGCACCGGACAAAAACCCGGGAAGGTCACCTGCCTGCAATTTTGCTTCGGTTGCGGTTGTTATCGACTGCGCCTTTGTCATGATCGCCTTTTGACTGGCCATGAGCAGTTTGTGATTGCCAAAAAACTTTGCCGTGCCGCCACAGCGGGCCATTACAGCTACGGTCAAGTCAATCGGATCACGGACCAGATTTCGAACTTCGAAGCTGACTTTCCCGTTCACAATATATTGTGATTTTAGCAAGGGAGCTTCCTGCCCCTCAAATGTGGCGCAGTGGCCGCAAGTGTAACTGGCATATTCAACCACTTTGGTTGCTGCTGCTGGATTGCCAATAATATAGCCGCCTGCGTCACTTTGTGTCACGGTGGTTAGCCAGGCAGACTTTTGAGCAGGGGCGCTTGAAACGCTGCCCGCTATAAATAATATTGCGGTGGATGCAGTCATGCTGCGTATGAATTTACGGGTCATAAAAATGTCCATTAAACGATTATCACTATCCTCTGCATTCAACCTTTGCCTTTGGCAAGATCATCCGTGTTACTGTCGTTATTGGCAAGGCTTTGCGCGAGCGATTCAAGAACGGCGAAAAGCTCCGGATCAGCGATATTACGTAAACTTTCGCCAAGTTCCATTGGCACGGGTTTCAGCATGGGCGCGGCTGTGGCCGTCCGAACATTGGCAGGTTTGGAGACTGTACCCTGCCGCATTTTGACCTTAGCGACTGCGCAATAGCCAAAAAAGCGGTTCACACGGGCGATAATCTCCGGGATGACATGCTGCATCATTGTCGCATGCGCGCCCTCAACCACCAGCTCAAGCGTACCATCAGCCTTTTTACCCATAGGAAACCGGATCGATTCGGGAGCAGATACGGCGGCATAACGCGCACCCACTATCTCATCCCAGCGGCTGACAACCGAGCTTTGCACAAACCCGAAGCGGCGAAATGCGGCGCGGCCGATTTCAGGCATCAGGTCCGATACCGCCCGTGCCTCCCCTCCGCGCGGACGGCGATAAGGTTTGGGCGCGGGCGTGGCGTCTTTTTTAGCTTTTGCCTTTGGTGATGGCTTGTCTTCGTCCATAGGATTGTTCATGCCATTTTGGATGAGCGCCGTCCAACCTGAAAAGCTAAAAACTGGGGATATTTCAGCCGCGCTGCTCGCGCATTATCAGATCAATGCACGTGCCTTGCCATGGCGGGTGTCACCGGGTCCTGAAGCGGCATTGCCCGATCCTTATCATGTGTGGCTGTCGGAGATCATGTTGCAGCAGACAACGGTTGCTGCGGTTATTCCCTATTTTGAGAAATTTACCAGCATCTGGCCCGACTTTGCAGCACTCGCCGGGGCGGATGAGGCTGAGGTAATGGCGGCTTGGGCGGGGCTTGGTTATTATGCGCGGGCGCGGAATTTGATAGCTTGCGCAAGGGCAGTTGTAACCGAATATGATGGTTGCTTGCCAGGTGACGAGGCGGCTTTGCTAAGCTTACCCGGAATTGGGCCCTATACCGCCGCTGCTATTGCGGCGATTGCATTTGGTAAGCGGGCTGTTGTTGTCGACGCCAATATCGAACGGGTTGTGGCACGGTTATTTGCTATTGGTGAGCCGCTTCCAGCAGCAAAGCCTGCAATCCGCGCAGCCATGGATACAATAACTCCACATGACCGCAGCGGTGATTTTGCCCAAGCGATGATGGATTTGGGGGCAAGTCTGTGCAGTGTTCGAACGCCGCGCTGTGAGGTATG
>JAYUPC010000123.1:0-29114 GCA_043760355.1 Sphingomonadales bacterium | reverse complement strand
CTACGTGCCAGCCTGTTGCACGGTAGCGGGCTAATACGTCTTCACTGGAGGATAAATCAACCGCTCCGTCAATCGTAATCCGATTATCGTCCCAGAGTACATTCAATCGCCCAAGCCCTAAATGTCCAGCAAGGCCAATGGCTTCGTGGTTGATACCTTCCATCAAGCAGCCATCACCTGCGATCACCCAAGTTTTGTGATCGACAAGATCATCGCCGAACACTGCATTTAAATGCCGCTCGGCAATCGCCATGCCGACGGCCATGGCAAGCCCCTGCCCCAATGGTCCGGTTGTTGCTTCGACGCTATCAAGTTCATAATTCTCGGGATGTCCAGCGCAGGGGCTGTGTAACTGACGGAAATTGCGTATATCTTCCATCGTTGGCCGCGCATAACCAGTCAGGTGCAGCGTAGCGTAGGCTAACATCGAACCGTGCCCAGCCGATAATACAACCCGGTCTCGGTCGGGCCATTTCGGATCAGCGGGGTCGAATTTTAGAAAGTCGGAATAAAGGACTGTGGCAACATCAGCCATGCCCATTGGCATACCCGGATGGCCGCTATTGGCAGCTTGCACGGCATCCATAGCCAGTGCCCGAATTGCATTGGCCATTTGCCGTTCACTAACAGTCATGAAATTTCCCCGATTCGAGTTTGCGATCCCTTTGCTAGTCAACAACCGTAACGTCAAGGGACAGGCCGGTATTTTGCAGCGATAGAGATCAAGCAATCGAATATATCGCCGGTTTGCGCTTATGGTTAAATCTGCTATATGTTCTTAAATTGGAGGGTTAAAGCATGGCACAAGAACGGCTTATTCTTGCAATCGGACGGATTGAACGTGCGCTTTCGCGACTAGAAAAAGTAAGAGTTCCCGCTGGCGGAGACTCTGAGCTGCTTTCACGCCATGAAGCTCTCAAATCCGAAACCCGCACTGCAATCCAAGATATTGACGCATTATTGAATGCGGGAGGCAATTAATGGCTAATGTCCGGTTATCCATTGGTGGCCATGAATATATTGTCACCTGTCAAGACGGCGAAGAATCGCATTTGTTGATGCTTGGCGATATGGTCGATGCCAAAGTGCGTGAGGCGGGCGGTACAATGGGTGGCTTGAATGAAAGCCGCCAACTTTTATTTGCCTCGCTTCTGCTGGCTGACAAACTCAATGATATTAAAGGGAATGCTACGGCAACTTCCACGGCTCAAGCCCCGGCTATCCCTGAAATCTTGGTCGTAAAAGCTGCAGAAACAATCGAGCATCTGGCCGCACGGTTGGAATCTTTAGCAGACAGGCTTGAGAATTAAACCTTGAAGGCGTATATGAGCTTTGGCGGAACTGCCCGGCACGAGCTGATGAGAACATCCCTGAGGCGATTATATATCATAGGGGGCTGTCCCTGTTTGGATCCTGGTCCAGGCTAAATGGCTCCCACCTGGCGTTTTGGCGTCAGAGGATATTCCGGAAAACGACCCATGGTGGTTCCGCTAAACTGAAACTGATTGGGTATTTGTGGACGCAATAACAAGCAAAAGCGCGATGCGCCGAATATTCAGGCGAAAGCGCGATGAATTTGTTGCGGGGCTATCAACCCAAGACGCCCAAATTGCTTTTTCGGTTGCACCTTCACCGTTAAAGGCGCTGTTTACAGCTGGCAAAACGGTTGCGGCTTATGTTGCTATTGGATCAGAAGCCGACCCGTTTGCATTATTGCGAGCAGCACATGATGCCGGGTGCAAAACAGTTTTACCACATGTAACGAGTAAAATTTCTCCCATGCGGTTCTTAAGCTGGATACCGGGTGAACCCCTCGAAACAGGACCATTTGAACTTATTCAGCCTTTGGAAAGCAGTTCAGCGATTACACCTGATATTGTTCTAGCACCTCTTGTTGCATTCGACCGTCGTTTAGCGCGGCTGGGTCAAGGTGCGGGCCATTATGACCGTGCGCTTAGCATCATGAGTGGCGTAATCACGATTGGTATAGCTTGGTCGGTTCAAGAAGCCGACTTAATCTCCGCCGATCCGTGGGATATCCCGCTCGATTATATCTTAACAGAAAAAGAATGGATGACGTCATGAATATGCCACAACGCCCAACCCCCACATGGCGCATTCCAGCAGGTACATTCCTGATGCTAGCCATGATCGCTTTATGGGCGGTGATCGTTGTCAGTCAGGCACCCAGGATCGGACAACTGCACATATTATTACAGGCGATAGTCTATCTGATTGCAGGCGTGATCTGGATATTTCCGATGCGTCCGATTGTGGTATGGATGGAAACAGGCAAGTTCGGAAGATAACGGCCAAAGCACATCGTTTGATGCGCAAATGGCGCGAGTGACGGGACTCGAACCCGCGACCTCCGGCGTGACAGGCCGGCGCTCTAACCAACTGAGCTACACCCGCTAAACTTGCGGTGTTGGCGCGTTAGTGGCGGCAAGAGATTCTGTCAACCAGCAGATTTGAATGCCGCCTTAATTCTGCAGACTTATCGCATTTTTTTCTGCGATGCTTTTGACCCGTTTCATGCAAACGATTGCCAATATCGTATTCGAAAGTATCTCCATACCCTAACACAACATGGCATTTTACAACAATTGGCATGTTGTATGAACCTAGTTTTTGTTGTTTTTCAGACAGTTTGGTTGGTTAATACGGTATGGCCTGTCTTAACGGTTTTTTGACCTTATTCTGGCATAAACTGTGTCATGCGTACGATGAATCTCATTCATAACACCAAACCTGCATGGGTAATACCTATGCGTTTTGCGAGTTTTGCTTTCGCCGTCGGCATAGGCATCGGGCACATTCCGGCTGCTTACGCGGCGGGAACATTAGCAGGTACGGATATCACAAATACCGCCACGGCGACTTATGATACACCGAGTGGACCGGTAACGCTCGATTCAAATACAGTCGTCATCAACGTAGATGAATTGCTTGACATCACGATCACAGGCACTGATCCCGGCGATGTCAGCACATCACCAAGTGCTATAAATAATGTTCTAACGTACCGCATTACAAATACAGGTAACGGCAGCGAAGCATTCACCTTAACTGCTGACGTCAACAGAAGTAGTGACGATTTCAATCCGACGCTGAACCAAATTGTCATCGATACAAATAATAACGGTGTTTATGATGCAGGTGTCGATACTGTCTATATCGCTGGCAGCAACGATCCGGTGCTTGCTCCCGATCAAAGCCGTGTCGTTTTTGTTTTGACAAATACCCCGTCAACTCCTGTAAATGGCAATCGCGCTGAAGTCGTTTTGATAGCTACAGCGACAACAGGCAGCGGCGCGCCCGGAACTAGCTTTGCTGGCTTGGGCGATGGCGGCGGTGATGCAGTTGTTGGCACAACCCGCGCAACTGCCGAAGATAATGGTTTTCTTGTTGTACAGGCCGCGACCCTTGCTTTGGTGAAATCGGCAACAATCCTCGATCCATTCGGCGGCAGCCGTCCAGTTCCAGGTGCCATAATTACTTACAATTTAGTCGCAACCGTAAGCGGTTCGGGCACTTTGAACAATTTGGTGATCAGCGATCCTATTCCGGCAAACACAAGTTATTCGGTAGGTACAATAACCTATGAAGCAGCAGTTTTAACCGACGCTGCTGACGTCGACGCAGGGAATTTCAACGGAACCCGTATTAGCGTCGCTGCAGGGAATATTCCAGCAGGACAAATACGCACCGTCACCTTCAAGGTGAGAATTCAATGAGCCGGGGAATTATCAACGCGGTTCTAGCCGGTTTAGTCTTGCTGATCGGAACAACTGCACAGGCAGCAACGCCACTGCAACTTTCGAGTGACGTATTTGTAGAACGCCTGGTGAAACGAGCCGATGGCAGCAATGCTATCGTTCTGCAAAAACCCAATTTGGTAACGCCGGGCGATAATCTCGTTTTCGTCGTCAAATACAAAAATACAGGCGCAAAACCGGCTTCCAATATTTCGGTAACCAATCCTTTGCCAAACGCGGTTGCCTTTAATGGCACATCCGACGGACTTGAAATGGTTTCGGTCGATGGCGGCAAGAGCTGGGGATTTTTGCCTGCTCTGCGCGTTGCCGGACAAGACGGGAAGCCGCGTGCGGCCCGAATGACCGATGTCACGCATATAAAATGGAATTTGAATCAACCCCTTTCTGCTGGGTCAGAAGGAAAATTGATTTTTCGCGGAGTTGTCAAATGACCCGCAACCGTTCCGAATTGCCGCGGTTTTTATTGGCAACTCACTTTGAAGTAACAGGGACTAGCTATGACCAGTAAGCTAAAACTCTTGAGTGCTTCGTCGGTATTGGCAGCATTACTGGCTGGTTCTTCACCAGCTTATGCGGCGAATACAGATGCTAACACTCTTATTACAAACACCGCAACCGTTGCGTATAACGTTGGCGGTGTTCCACAAACTGCACCTACAGCAGGAACCAACTCATTCCGTGTTGACCGTAAAGTCATCTTTACCGTTGCGGAAAGAGCAACAACAGGCACCACGGCTGTAACATCAGGCCAAGTTGGTGCTGTTACTGCATTTACTGTTGTAAACTCGTCAAATGATACACTTGATTTTGTGCTGGCGGCCACCAACAAAGCCAACGGAACAACTGTCGGTGCAGGTCGCGGTACGGATAATATTGATACATCAAACTTTCAATATGCCGTTGATACCAATAACAACGGTGTTCTTGATGGTGCCGAGGCATTTTCTGCTTCGCTTACCTTGAATGATATTCTGAAAGATACCACTGTTAGTGTGCTCGTTCGCAGCGACATTCCGTTGTCTGCCAATGCTTCTGTCGCTGTAGTCCAGCTGCAGGCAACTGCATTGAACAGTGATGGTAGCGCAATTACCGCGGTAACCGATGCAACTGCAAACACAGCAGACTTCGCAACGGGTACTTTCCAGACGATTTTTGCCGAAGACCTGACACCGTTGCTTGGCAACACTTCGCGTAATGGTATTTCGTGGGCTTATGACGACTACACTGTTAGCGCGGCCAGTCTGACCGTCGTCAAAACCAGCCGTGTGGTTAGCGATGGCGTTAGTGCGACTAACCCTAAAGCCATTCCGGGTGCATTTATCGAATATTGTATCTCGGTCACGAATACAGGTTCAGCTACAGCAACAAATATTGCAGTATCTGACGTTATTCCGGCAAATATGACGTTCGTAAATAACTCTGTTTACCTAAACGGAACGGTTACCAGCCCGGGCGTGTCGCAAACATGCGCTTTGTCGGGTGGCACAGCCGTTGTTTCTTCGGGTCTGACAACGGTGACCGGATCACTCAACAACCTTGCCGATGGTACAACGACACCAACGTCAACATCTTTGATCTTCCGCGTTACTATCGATTGATAAAAAAGGGCGGCCTTTGGCGGAAATTTTATGGGTTCTGCCAAAGCGCCGCTTTTTTTACCTATGAAGATATTAACCACACATATTGTACCTAAGTATACGGTGCATAAGAACATTCTGCGATGCGCAGTTATGCTGGCGGCGGGAATACTCAATCCCGCCGCCAGCTTACCCGCGTTTGCGCAAACCGCGCCTGCGGCTACTATTACCCCCCAACCTGTTATAACCAATACAGCGCTTGCCGAATGGGATTCAGGCACAGATCGCCTTTCACGGCCTTCAAACACGGTTGCTTTCACGGTACAGAACGTGCCCCCAGCGCCTCCAACGCTCAGCCTGTATCATTTTTCAGGTGCGCCGGGTGCTACACTGACGAATCTACCCAATACAATGTGCATGGGCAGCAACGGAGCGACCCCAATCGCTTTGTCTGGTGCCTTTTCAGGGCTTTCAACCAGCCCCGCGAGCTTAATACCCGCAAGCACCATTCGAGCGGGCGAACCGCTTGTGGTGCAGGTTGATGCTCCTGCAAAAAACGCAAATTCTGCGGCGGTTGAGCAGTTCGAAGTGACTATTGTTGCGGCGAACAACGAACGGGAACGCATCATATTGACTGAAACATCAGCCAATAGCGGCCGTTTTGTGGGTTTAATCAACACCCGTGCAGCACCTCCCGCGCTTGTTCCGGGCGATTGTGTGCTTTCCGTGACCCCCGGAACCTCGCTCAACGTCGAAATTGACGATAATAGCACCGGCACACCATTAGGTAGTTTACCCGTGAACGTTTTAATCGATCCATTTGGCATTGCTTTTGATAGCGCCAGTGGAACTCCGGTTGACGGTACGCGGGTATCAATTGTCAATGCCACTACGGGGGCTCCTGCCACCGTATTTGGCGATGACGGTGTATCGAGCTTCCCAAGCTCAGTTGTGGTTGGAACGCGTATAACAGACAGCGGTGGGAAAATTTATGATTTTACATCAGGATTTTACCGCTTTCCGTTCTTGCCCGCTGGAACCTACCGATTGGTAGTACAGGCCCCTGCTCCCTATACACATCCATCGGTTGCAACGCCCGCCGAGCTTGCATTGCTAACGCGTCCTGATGGCGGGGCATTTGCCATTTCAAGTGGCTCTTATGGTGGCACAATCACGCTTAGCGACCCTGCGCCTGTGCGGATCGACATCCCACTCGACAGGCCGGGCGGATCACTTGTGCTCCGCAAAACAACATCGACGCAGCTTGCAATGCCAGGTGACGTTGTTCAATATCAAATTCAGGTCCGCAATCCGGATCGTTTGCGCAATTCAGGCATCATTACAGTAACGGACAACCTGCCTGTCACCATTCGTATTCGATTGAATACTATGCGTTATCTGGGCAATATAGTTGTGCCTGTTATCGCGGCAGATGGCTCCAGCTTCTCGGTCACTCTGCCTACTTTGGCGGGGGGTGCAGCTGGTACTTTGACCTATTTGGCCGAGGTTCGTGAAGACGCGAAACCCGGTGACGCAATAAACCTTGCATCAGCACGCGATAACCGCGGTGCTGTTAGTGATACCGCGGACGCAACCGTGCGGATTGTTCGTGATGGTATCAGCGAACGCTACACGATCATCGGGCGCATCACTACTGGCGGTTGCACCGTCGATCCAGACGCAGCACGCGGGCTTGAGGGTATTCGTGTGATGCTGGAAGACGGCACATATACCGTCACTGACCGCGATGGCCGGTATCATTTTGAAGGGATCATCCCCGGCATACACGTGGTTCAGGTCGACCCCGAAAGCTTCCCGCTTGATCAAGCACCTGTCGATTGCACGCGCAATACACGCAGCGCAGGCAGCACAATTTCTCGCTTTGTCGAGGGACGCGGCGGAAGTTTGAAGCGCGCCGATTTCCGCGCCAATAAAGTTGCCCCGCGCAGCTCGATTGCAAATGCCGCGCAAGCCATGCCAACGGTACTCGATGACCGCAGTGCCGCTGGTGCAGAACATGACTGGCTAACCGGCGCTACACCGGGAACAGGGTTCTTATTTCCGGCCACCGATCACAACCCACGTACCAAAGTTATCCGTGTTGTTGTGAAGCATCGTTCGGGCCAGAAAGTTCAACTGCTGGTCAACGGCGCGTCTGTAAACGCTCTGAACTATGACGGCGTTCAAAAGAGCAGCGACGGCCAGATCCGCATTGCTATCTGGCGCGGTGTGGCGATTGACGACGGGGTAAATACCCTCACCGCCAAGATCACCGAGCAAGACGGAACAGCTGTTGAAACACTAACCCGTGAGGTGTATTTCGCGACACCGCCGATGCACGCACAGTTCATGAAGGCGCAGTCGATCCTGAGTGCCGATGGTATCGTGCGCCCACGCATCGTCGTGCGCCTGACCGATCGTAACGGCAAACCTATTCAGCACGGCTCTGTCGGTGATTTCACCGTCAGCAGCCCCTATGCGCCTGCTATAGAAGCCGATGCGCAGCAAGCGAGCCAGTTGAGCGGCCTGGAGCGTGCACGCCCTGTATGGCATGTTTACGGTGACGACGGTTTAGCATATGTTGAACTGCAGCCGACTACTGCTTCGGGCTCGCTTAGCATCGGTTTCAATTTCCAGGACGGCGAAGTCCGTCGTTCACAGCGCGTCGAAACCTGGCTTGATCCAGGCGAGCGCCCTTGGACAGTAGTTGGTTTTGCTGCTGGCACGATTGGCTTTAACAAGCTTGAACAAGGCTTGGAAGAACTGGATAAAGATCAGGACAAGCTGAGCGTTGATGGCCGGATCGCGCTGTATGCAAAGGGTCGTGTAAGCGGCAAGTGGTTGATGACGCTGGCTTATGATAGCGACAAGAAAACAGACCAAACACGTTTTGCCGGGGTTATCGATCCGCGTCGTTACTACACGATTTATGCCGACCGCGCTGAGCAACGTTATGATGCGTCTTCGCTACGTAAGCTTTATTTGAAGCTGGAGCGCCCGCAATTCTATGCTTTGTTCGGCGATTATGAGACAGGCATCAATGAACCTGAACTAGCACGTTACCAGCGTTCGTATAACGGCGTGAAGGCCGAATATCGTAACGAACAGATCCATGCCCAGGCATTTGGTTCTGACACACCGTACCGCTATCGCCGCGAAGAAATTCAGGGCAATGGGCTTTCAGGTCCCTACCCTCTTGGCGCACGCGATATCCTGGCGAACAGTGAACGGATCACAATCGAAACGCGTGACCGTTTGCGTTCCGATCGCATTGTCGAACGCAAACCGCTTGTGCGGCATATTGATTATGACATTGATTATTTGAGCGGAACCCTGCGTTTCCGGGAACCCATCCTCTCGCGCTCTAACGGTCTGGATCCACAATTCATCATCGCCGAATATGAAGTTGACGGCATCGGAAAGCGCGTTGCCAATGCAGGTGGACGAGTGCGTTGGACAGACAAATCCGAAAAGTTGCAAGTTGCGGCAACGGTGATCCATGACGAAACCGATACAGCCAGAACCAATCTGATTGGTGCAGACATAATCTTCCGCCCTAGAACAGGAACGGAAATCCGTGCGGAATTCGCAGGATCATCCGGCAAGGCAAACACAGGCAGCGGTGCTAGCGATGTTGGTGGCGCTGCTGCATGGCTCGTCGAAGCGCAACATCACGGGGAAAAGATCGACGTGCTGGCTTATGTCCGCCAACAAGATGCGGGCTTTGGCGTTGGCCAAACCAACCGCAGCGAAGTTGGCACGCGCAAATTCGGTGTCGATGCCCGGATGCGGGTGAATGACAATCTTTCAGTCTCGGCGCTTGGTTATCAGGAAGATTATCTCGAAACCGATGCGCGTCGCCGTGCAATTAGTGCAGAGGCACAATATCGCTCGGGTAACACAACGATCCGGGCCGGGATCACCCATGCAAACGATCAATTGGCCGATGGCAGCGTCAACAAATCGACAATCGCCAAACTTGCCGGTTCGCAAAAGGTTGGTGAAAAACTTGAACTCAATGCGCAAACCGAGTTTGCACTTGGCGGACAGGATTCCAGCGTGGACTTCCCGGCCCGTCATTCAGTTGGCGCACGCTATGCCTTGAATAAGGACATCCAGCTTGTTGGCGCGTATGAAATTGCCAAGGGTGAGAATATTGACGCACGAACGGCGCGACTTGGTTTTGATGTTGCGCCCTGGGCAGGTGGACGGATTACGGCAAGCGCCAACAAGCAAGACATAAACGAATACGGGCCGCGCAGCTTTGCTGTTTATGGTCTGGCGCAATCATTCAAGATCAACGACAAATGGTCCGTTGACCTGACCGTTGATGGCAACAAGACACTTGGCGGCATCACTCGCAGCGATGTACTCAATCCGTTGCAGCCAGTTGCTTCGGGCGGGTTCCTGGGCAGCGATAATACACTGACCGAGGATTTCGTCGCACTAACAACCGGCGCTACTTATCACGGTGACCGTTGGAGCTGGACTGGTCGCGCAGAATACCGCGACGGCGCCACAACAAACCGTTACGGCGTGACCACATCGATCCTGCGCCAGATTGGCGAAGGCCGCGCAGTTGGCGGAACACTCAGCTGGTTCAATGCTAAACAAACCGGCGGCGCATCGACGACCAATATGCAGGCCGAGATCAGCACTGCGATCCGTCCGGCAAACAGCCGCTGGTCAGTGCTTAATAAAACAGAATATCGTTACGACGCAGTTCGTAATGCCGTGGCCGGAACCCCCGGCCCCATCGGCGGCGTTGATCTGACCATCAACGGCGATGCAAAATCACGTCGTGTTATCAATAGCCTATCGGTGAACTATACGCCGGTCGACAAGGATGATGACACGGGTGCATTTTTTGAACGTGGCGAATACAGCGTGTTTTGGGGAACGCGCTATGTATTCAACGAGTTTGGAAACGACGATGTCTCCGGTTGGAGCAACGTCATTGGCGGAGATTTCCGTTTCGATCTATCCCGTATAGCCGACGTTGGGGCGTCCGGCACCGTGCGGATTGGTACAAACGGAAAGAACATTGCCTATTCGGGAGGTCCGGTCTTAACGGTTACGCCGTTTACGAACGCGAACATCTCGCTCGGCTACAACATCGTCGGCTTTGAAGACCGCGATTTTGAAGAAAGCCGGTATACCAGAAGCGGTCCGTTTGTGACCTTCAAACTAAAATTTGACCAGACCAGTCTGGCCGGTTTCAAGTTTTAAGGTTGGCTCGCGTGAAATAACAAGAACAGCGGGGTTGGGGCTTCGCAGTTTTTCATAGGCACTTTGCTTTTAGCTATAGTGTCACGCACAAATGCAGCTTAACTTCTCTGGCATGTTCAAAGGGGAATTTGATGGTTGTGCAAAACGGATTTGAAGCGTTCCAAGATCGCAAATGCCCCGATTGGTTCGCAAAGCCGCAAATGGGTGTGTTTATCCATTGGGGCCTCTATTCAGTCCCAGCCTGGGCGCCGCACGGCCAGTCGCTTGATGTAATGTTGCGTGAGAATTACGATAATGGCTGTGCGGTTCAGCCTTATGCCGAATGGTATGCGAATGCGATTGCCATCCCGGATAGCCCAAGCGCCATTCACCATAAGGCGCATTATGGCGACGCACCCTATACTGATTTCCGGACAGCATTTGATGATGCCGCACAGGCATTTGATGCCGATAGCTGGGTTGATCTTTTCGTCGAAGCGGGTGCGCAATATATTGTATTTGTTACCAAACATCATGATGGCTATTGCTTATGGCCGACCGAAGTTGAAAACCCACATCGTCCAAGCTGGCATACCGAACGCGACTTTGTTGGTGAACTCGCAACAGCTACCTGCAAGCGAGGTTTGAAATTCGGCGTCTATTATTCAGGGGGTCTGGACTGGACATTCCGGCATGAACCGATCCATAATCTGGGGGAGATGCTTGCGTGCATTCCTACAAGCGATGACTACCGGGTTTATGCTGCGGCACAAGTACGGGAATTGATTGCGCGGTATCAGCCTTCTGTTGTCTGGAACGACATTGGCTGGCCCAATCGCGAGGATCTGCCCAGTCTGTTCACCGATTATTACGCCGCAGTCCCTGACGGTGTCATCAACGACCGCTGGTTAGGCGAAAGCGCGATGTTTGAAGGATTACGCAATCCGGATATGCTGGCGCAGTTCAATACGCGAATGAGGGCATCCATAAGCCGCGGAGAGAGCATTATGAGCACTCCGCCACATTGCTGACTACCGAACGATCGAATACGGCCTTGGTGAGCCTCCTAAGGGCAAAAAATGGGAAGCGTGTCGCGGTGTCGGTCTATCATTCGGGCATAACCAGAACGAAGATGAACACAATTATCTGAACCATGAACAACTAGGCCTACTGCGCGATACCGTTTTAGCCGAAGGCGGTAATTTGCTGATTAACGTAGGGCCGATGGCGGACGGCGGTATTCCAGAAGCACAGCGACGTGCATTGATAGGGCGCTAAATCAATCCGCGAACAACAACACCGGCGTTTCAATCAGCTTTTTGAGCGCCTGCACAAAGCTTGCAGCATCCCAGCCATCGACTACACGGTGGTCGCAACTGATCGACAGGTTCATCAGTTTGCGTGCCTCGATTGTGTCGCCAACAAACATTGGGCGCTCAATGATCTTGTTAGGCCCGATAATTGCCACCTCGGGGCGGTTGATGACGGGTGTGGTGGCAATGCCCCCCAATGGCCCTAAAGACGTCACAGTGAGCGTAGAACCGCTTAACTCGCTGCTCGAAGCGCTGCCATCGCGTGCGGCATTGGCGAGCCGTGTAATCGCAACCGCAAGCTGCCAGATATTCATATCCTGCGCATCACGGATTACGGGCACCATGAGGCCCGCATCTGTTTGCGTCGCCATGCCCAGATGTACCGCACCGTGGCGTGTCACGATGCCCGCCTCGTCATCATAGCGCGCATTAATCATCGGAAACTGCGGAATGGTTTTGCAGATTGCAACAATCAGCAAAGGCAGCATCGTCAGCTTTGGCTTTGCCCCGCGATTGTCATTCAGATCGGCGCGCATGGCTTCAAGTGCAGTGACGTCCATTTCCTCGACATAGGTGAAATGGGGAATATGGCGTTTTGATGCGGCCATGTTTTCGGCGATACGACGACGCATCCCGATGACTTTAATGGCTTCGTCTGCGCGTGATTTAGACGCGCCGGGACCTTGAAATCCTTGGGCCGCATTATACGTTAAATACGCATCTAGATCGGCATGACGGACATGGCCCCCAACCGCTTTGACTGCGTTCAGGTCGACGCCCAAAGCGGTTGCACGAGCACGAACGGCGGGGGATGCGGTAGCGCGTAAACTGCTCCCCTCCCCTTTAGCCTGTGCTGGAATATCTTTCACTAACTCTGCTTCGTCTTTGCGAGGAGCGGAGCGACGCGGCAATCCAGAATCGTCCTGCGTAACACTGGATTGCTTCGCTTCGCTCGCAATGACGGAGTGGTTCTCGTTTAATAAATCTGACGTCGTGACGTCACTTTCTAAAGGCACGTCAACTAGAGCAATGACGCCACTTTCTTTACCGTCCTCGCCTTCAATCTCAATCTCGATCAGCATCGAGCCAATAGCAAGAACGTCCCCCGCCTCACCAGAAAGCTTGGTAACAACGCCGGCAACCGGACTCTCCATTTCAACCGTAGCCTTGTCGGTCATAACATCGGCGAGCGGCTGGTCTTCCTCAACACGGTCTCCAACCGCAACATGCCAAGCAACGATCTCCGCCTCGGCAACGCCCTCACCCACGTCGGGCAGATTGAACACAAATTTTGCCATTGGCTTAGTCCTTCATGATCTTGTCGATGGCGGTCGCGATGCGGACCGGTCCAGGGAAATATGCCCATTCAAGGCTATGGGGATAAGGTGTGTCAAATCCGGTGACGCGTTCCACCGGCGCTTCAAGATGATAGAAGCAACGTTCCTGAACGAGTGCCGCCAGCTCGGCACCAAAACCGCTTGTCCGCGTTGCTTCATGCACCACCATACAGCGCCCAGTTTTCTTTACCGAGACTTCGATAGTCTCGATATCGAGCGGCATCAATGTGCGCAAATCCACAATCTCTGCATCAATTCCCATATCGGTAACGGTCGCCGCGACCACATGCACCATTGTACCGTAACACAGAATAGTAAGCGCACCACCTTCACGCACCACATTCGCCTTGCCCAGTTCGATCCTATAATAGTCCTCGGGCACCGCACTCGCCGCGTGCTTGGACCATGGCTCAACCGGCTTGTCATAATTGCCAGTAAAAGGGCCGTTATAGATACGCTTGGGTTCAAAAAAGATCACCGGATCATTATCCTCAATCGCCGCGATCAAAAGGCCCTTTGCATCATAAGGCGTTGCTGGAATGACGGTCTTGATCCCGCAAACATGGGTGAACAGGCTTTCGGGCGATTGGCTATGTGTTTGCCCGCCAAATATCCCCCCGCCAAATGGTGTGCGTACCGTCATCGGGCAGATATAGTCATTCGCTGACCGGTACCGCATCCGTGCCGCTTCACTGACCAACTGGTCTAACCCGGGATAGATATAATCGGCAAACTGTATTTCGGGCACAGGGCGCAGGCCATAAGCAGACATGCCGACGCCAACACCGATAATCCCGCATTCCGAGATCGGCGTATCAAACACCCGCGTCTTGCCGTGCTTTTCCTGCAAGCCAGCAGTTGCGCGAAACACGCCGCCAAAGTAACCGATGTCTTCGCCCAGCAAAACAACATCAGGATCACGCGTTAGCATGATATCAAGCGCATTGTTGATAGCTTCGATCATGTTCATGGTCTTGATGGCGCTCATTGCGGTTTCCAGTCAGGGCCGAATTTGCGCGTTTGTTCGGCAAGCACCTGTTCGCATTGTTCCTTTAGATGCCAGGGCATTTCTTCGAACACATCCTCAAACATTGTCTCAAATGCATGGTGCAATCCGTGACCCAATATACCGTTCTTCTCGGCCTCTTTCTGAAGCGCCTTCACATG
Source organism: Sphingomonadales bacterium (assembly GCA_043760355.1). Taxonomy (GTDB): domain Bacteria; phylum Pseudomonadota; class Alphaproteobacteria; order Sphingomonadales; family Sphingomonadaceae; genus Sphingorhabdus_B. The sequence goes on along the minus strand of JAYUPC010000123.1, from coordinate 14,733 downwards.
TGTGGTCAGCTCGGCAAGTAAGTCTGTATGGCGCGCTTCGTCCCACTCGCCCTCCCCAATCAAATGCGCTTTCAACCGTTCAACCGGATCGCCAAAGGGCCATTTCTGATATTCTTCCGCTGCACGGTATGCACCGGGATCATCCGATGTTGAATGCCCTTCGGCGCGGTAGGTAAAATACTCAATCAACGTCGGACCGTTATTCGTCCGCGCCCGGTCTGCAGCCCAGAGCATAGCAGCATAAACGGCAAGCGGGTCATTACCATCGACGCGCAAGCCTGCGATCCCGTAACCTACACCGCGCGCTGCAAAGGTTGTCCGTTCACTCCCCGCAAAGCCGGAGAAGGAAGAAATAGCCCATTGGTTGTTGACCACCTGCATTATAACGGGCGCATTATAAACCGCTGCAAAAGTCATCGCATTGTGAAAATCACCTTCTGCAGTCGATCCATCTCCGCACCAAACGGCGGCGATCTTGGTATCCGATTTTGAAGCAGATGCCATCGCCCAACCAACAGCTTGCGGATACTGCGTCGTCAAATTACCCGATACGCTGAAAAATCCATATTCAGGTGCTGAATACATGATCGGCAGTTGGCGGCCCTTCAAATGGTCGGCGCTGTTTGAATAGATCTGGTTCATCATAGACAGCATCGGGTAATCACGGGTGATTAGTATCCCCTGCTGACGATAGCTTGGGAAGCACATATCATCGCGGTCAAGTGCCATTGTGGTTGCAACCGAGGTTGCCTCTTCGCCGGTACACTTCATATAAAAGCTGGTCTTACCCTGACGCTGTGCGCGGAACATGCGGTCATCAAATGCGCGCACGGTCATCATTTTGCGCAACATTAACCGTAGTTTATCTGCATCCAGATTGGGGTTCCAACTGCCCTTTGCCTTATGATCAAAATCGAGCACCCGGACCAAGCCGTAAGCCAGAAGATGCAGCATAGAGGGATGGGTATTTTCATCGGGCCGCGGCAATTCATCGACCATGGGTACAACAATATCACTAAAGTCCGCAGCATCACCCGGACGGAATTTGGGTTCGGGAATATGCAGCTTTAGCGGCGCGAGATTGCTTTTGCTATTATCTGCCATCATCTCTCTCCAAACTGCATAAAGCCGCCGTGAGTCCCTCCGACTCAGTAACGCTATATTGTTGATAGTTGTTATATTATTTCAATACTCTAATTAGGTCAATAGTGCTGACTTAATTCCAAATCATACCGCGACAGGTGCAGCAATATGAGCCTGAGGCGCATAATCCGTTACCTCGAAATCCTCGATAGTATAATCGAAAATGCTGTCAGGCTTGCGCAGAATGAAGAATTTAGGCGCGCCGCCCGGCGTCCGCGACAATTGCTCCTCAACCAGTTCGGCATGGTTTAGATAAAGATGTACGTCACCACCCTGCCAGATCAATTCGCCAGGTTCATAACCCGTTTGCTGCGCTAACATCCGGATCAGCATGGAAGCCGAAAAAACGTTGAAGGCAAAACCCAGCCCCAGATCGCACGAACGCTGAAACAACAATCCGTTCAATTTCCCGTCAGCCACCTGAAACTGGTATGTCTTGTGGCATGGAGGCAAAGCCATTTGGTCCAGCTCCGCCACATTCCAACCCTCGATAATGTGCCGCCGTGATCCGGGATTATTCTTCAGGCTTTGAACCAAAGCAGTGACTTGATCGATGCCCTTTTCCGCACGCGTATAAAGCCCCTGCCCTGCGGCTTCGTATCGCGGCCAATTCACCCACTGCGCCCCGTAAACAGGCCCGAGCTCGCCCCATTTAGCGGCAAAGTCTTCGTCAGCGATAATGCGCGCTTCAAAATCATCTTGGGCAATCTGGTCGCCGGTTTCACGTCGATACATATCAAGCGGCCAATCCGTCCAAATCCGCACTTTATTGATAAGCAGCGGGCGTATATTGGTGCTGCCAGTCAGGAACCACAACATCTCGCGCGCAGCCGTCTTCCAGTAAACACGTTTCGTTGTCAGCAACGGTATTGAGTTATCGGCCAATGAAAATCGCATCTGTGCACCAAAAAGCGCCTTTGTGCCGACGCCGGTTCGGTCATGCTGCACCGCGCCTTCACTCCAAATCCGCCGCATCAAATCGAGATATTGCTGCTCATAATGTTCACCTGCGGCCATATTTTCTGTGGTCCCATCTGCTGTTAGTTCACGCTAAGACCCGCCACCGATTCTGGCAACGGGGGATCACAAAGATGGGCTTGAATACCCGAAAACAGGGCGATAATACAGACTAGGATATTTGTTGCCAATATCTGGCGCAGTCGGGACGTAGCTTGGCTTGGCAGAGCACAGCCTTTGGAAGGCTGGGGACGGAGGTTCAAATCCTGCAATCCCTTCCAGATATGTAAAATCTGTGACCAGCATCTTAACCATTAATTGATATTCTTCGCTTAACAAAATTTGGATGCAAGCGCGCATATTAATTGTTGACGATCGCGCCACGAATTTACGCATTTATGCGCAGTTTGTGGCCATGATGGGTCCGGAATTTTCCGCTACCTGCTTCCACAGCGCAGTGGAGGCCCTTGCTTGGCTTGAAAATGAACAGGCAGACTTACTGATTGTTGATTACCGTATGCCTGAAATGACAGGTGCAGACTTTATTCGCACCGTTCGCGAACGTGCGGTTGGTGCCCATATTCCAGCGATTATAATCACCGCACGTCAGGACCGAGAATGCCGGATTAGCGCACTTGATGCCGGGGCAACCGATTTCTTGCAAAGCCCTGTGTCGCATATCGAATTCAAAGAACGCACATTGCTGTTACTCGGGCAGCACCAAAAGAAGATTGAGCTTGAAGCGCGTCTAACAAAAACGTCTCTTGGTGCAGATATCGATCATAATAGCTTTCAGCAGAACTCTGCAAAATCGATGCTGGAACAAATTATAGATACTACTCCTATCATGATTAATGCAACCGACCGTAACGGCAAATTTTTGTTCATGAATTCTTATCAGGCTGCGTTACTCGGAAAAGAACCCGATCTGCTTGTCGGAAATTCGGTATTCGAATTGCTCGATAAAGAAGTCGCGGAACGTGAGGAACGTCGCAATAATGTGATCATCGAAACTGGCCGTTCAATTCCAAATTTTGAAGAGAAATTTGTTAGCGACGGCATTGAACTGACATTTCATTGCAACAAGGCACCGCTGACCAACAAAGATGGGCAGACTATTGGTGTGCTAACTACAGCCGTCGACATCACTGCGCGCAAATTTGCGGAGGAACACCGCACGCATCTTGCTTTGCATGATATGTTGACCGGCCTGCCCAATCGCGCCCTGCTTGCCGAACGGATGCGACTTTCAATTGATGAATGCGAAACCACAGGAACAAAAGCGGCTTTACTATTGCTGGATCTTGACCGGTTCAAAGTCATTAACGACACCCGCGGTCACCAGGCAGGCGACATGCTTTTACGGCAAGTTGCCGAACGCCTTAGCAATGCCATCAAACCGACTGATTTTGCAGCCCGTATTGGTGGCGACGAATTTGCCATTATTTTACAGAATGTTAATGATGAAAAAGCTGTAAGCAGTGAATGCCTAAAATTGCTGAATCACATTGGCCTGCCCTACACTATTGACGATGTTGACCAGTTAATAGGTGCCAGCATTGGTGTTGCCTTGATTCCTGAGGACGGGACTTCAGCTGACGAACTATTGAGGTTAGCTGATCTTGCTATGTATGAAGCAAAATCAACCGGCCGCAATTGCCATTGCTTTTTTTCGCCCCGGCTGAACCAAATTGCGCAATTCAATGCGAGTGTTGAAGCAGATTTGCGGATTGCATTAGAGCAACAGCAATTCATGCTCGAATATCAACCAATCGTTGATACGTTATCGAATAAATATGTAGGCTTGGAAGCATTGTTGCGCTGGCAACACCCGGTGCGTGGTCGTTTGATGCCCCTGGATTTCATTAAAGTGGCTAATGATTCTGGCTTAATTGACCGGATCGGCAAATGGGTGGTTCAAGCAGCGTGCAAACAAATTTCCGAGTTTATAAATGACGGTATTGAAATCCCACATATCGCAGTGAACGTGTCGCCGCGCCAGTTCCAGTCACCCGGCATGTGCAAGGAAATTTTGCGTAACTTAGAAGAATACAATATCCCAAGAGGCAAGCTGACCATTGAAATTACAGAAGAGCTCCTGCTTAATCAGAATACACAAGTCCACGAAGAGCTCGCAACATTGCGCGAGCACGGCGTAGATATTTCTATCGATGACTTCGGTACAGGATATTCATCTTTGCAATATCTGCGCGATTTGCCGGCAAGCAAGCTGAAAATTGATCAAACTTTTATTGCCCGGATTGAGCAGTCGTCTGCTGACCGTGCGATTATATCAACTATCGCGCATCTTGCCCACGCACTTGGCATGCGCGTGGTTGCAGAAGGTGTAGAAACCGAAGCGCAGTTTGCCTTACTTCGTGCTTCGGGTTGTGACGAAGTTCAAGGTTTTCTTCTTGGCCGTCCGTTGACGGTCGACCAGCTTCGCGAGCTGCTATGCGATGGCCCCGTTTATTATTCGGCGCCCCATATATGAAGAGCTGGATCGCCCATAAGCGCGCAGCAATGTCGCCTGAGAAAGAAATGCTGCTAAACCGCTTATGGTTAGGTTTTGCGGCAGGTGCCGCCAATTATTTTTATGCATATGACGTTAGGATTTTTAGCGCATTCGTTGCTTATTTATCGGCGAATGCAGCTCTTTATTTGATGCAGCGGGCTTCGATATGGCGTGATGAAGAACGGCGGTTTGCTGCTATAATTATGGACGCAACAATGGGTATGACCGTTTTGCTCTGCGATCCAAAAGGAATGTCATTCACCTATCCGTTATTTTTGTGGATGATATTGGGAAATGGTTTTCGTTTCGGATTAAAATGGCTTTTTGTTGCCGCCGGATTAGGTGCGCTTGCATTTGGTGCGGTCGTATACAAGACCAGCTATTGGTCTGAAAACGCTATATTGGGCTATAGCCTCGCCGCTGGGCTTTTCATTATTCCAGCCTATTGCTCAACATTGATCCGTAAAATTTCTCATGCCAAAGAACAGGCCGAAATTGCGAGCCGTGCAAAAAGCTATTTTCTTGCCAGCGTTAGTCACGAATTACGAACCCCGTTAAATGCCATTCTAGGCTATGGCAATCACTTGCGCCAAATGGACATGCCTAAAAATCAACATGATATGATTGATGCAAGTGTGCTAGCCGGTGAGCATCTCCTGCACCTGATCGACCAATTAATTCAAGTCGCTAAAACCGATGCCAAATCGGCCGCTGTTACCGTGACTCCGTTCATGACAACCGACATACTGACTGACATCCGTGACATTATGATAGTACGGGCTGAAGAAAAAGGATTATCACTTCAAATTCATGCTGAAACACTCAGCGATCACCTTATCAAAGGTCCTGAAGATTTCGTTCGTAATATTCTTCTGAATTTGGTCAGCAATGCTATCAAATTTACCGAAGCCGGTATTGTTTCAATCTGTGGTGGCCTTCAAGAAGAAAACGGCAATATAGAGCTTTGGTTTACAGTTAGCGATACTGGCATTGGTATTGATGTCAGTGCGCATGAGCTGATTTTCCAACCGTTCCAACAAGCCGATGATACAGTTTTGAACAGATTTGGGGGTACTGGCCTTGGTCTTGCTATATGCAAGCAGCTTATCGATCAGGTAGGTGGTACTATTGAGGTAGATAGTGCTATTGGCAGAGGTAGCACATTCCGGATTAGCATTCCGATTGAGCTAGCTTCTGATGAAGCGTCAACAGTGTTAGAAAGTGACAGTGCCGATATAAGGATTTTATCGCTGGGGCAATTTGAACCGGGGCTTTTGGCAAGCGCACAATCGGTTGGCAATTTCAGCATACAGCATATTGAATGTAAGACCGTTGCAGAGTTAGATACTGCAATACATAATGCAGACCTAGCTTCCTTCCAAGTCGCTATGATAGATCAACGGCTTGCCAATATGATTGAGCCCGGCGCTAAGCTATGGCATAAGTTCAGCGAGGCCGAAGTTGCGCCTGTGCTAGTTGCTGAAGCCAATTCGATTGATTTAGAAGATATTGCGTTTCGCGCAGCATTTGCAACCGTCATTCCTGCCAGCCCCAATTTTGATGAACTTCGCAGTGCGATCCGCATTGGCTGCTCATTTGCCAAACATCCACGCTTTGATGTGCCTGAACCGCAAAATTTGAAGCCTCTGCCAGTATCTCGCAGGATCTTGGTGGCCGATGATAACCGCACCAACCGTAATGTGCTTGCTGCAATATTAGAGACGGCAGGCCATGACGTCATCATGGTCACTGACGGGGATGAAGCATTGGATGCCTTGGAAAAAGGTGGAGTTGATATACTACTGCTTGATGTCAACATGCCAAGGCTTAACGGGATTGATGCATGCTCCATGTGGCGACAGATTGAAGGCGGAAGATCGCACCTGCCGATAATAGGTGTTACGGCTGATGCTACCGCTGAAACCGAACAAGCGTGCCTGAATGCAGGTATGGATTTACGGGTCACAAAACCTGTCGATGCAAAAAAATTGCTCGCGGTCATTGACGCACATTGTGCAAACAATCCGGAAGTGAATAAAAAATTGCCCGTAGATCCGCTGAATATCGTTGTTCCATTTCATCAAAATCATGACGAATTGGCTCCTGCTATCGATACAGTACAATTGTCTTATTTGTATTCTATTGGAGATCAATCATTTGTAAGCGCAATGATTGATAGTTTTTTCGAAGATGTTACTGAGACTAATACTTCTATAGAGGACGCAGTTCGTAATAGCGACGTCAAACTGTTTCGTTTCTGCGCACATGCATATAAAAGTTCCGCAAATAATATTGGTGCATCAACTTTAGCTGCGATTTGCGCCAAGTATGAAAAGATTACCGAGGGCGATTTCTCACAAAGCAAAGAATATTATTTCTCTGAAATAACAAAAGAGCTGACGCGCGTTGAAAGTGCTCTTCGTAGAAGTCAGGAAATGCCGTCGCAGAATCAATCACTTCAGCGCTAAAAAATGACGCTATTTAACCGACCGAAGGCTGCGTTCGATTTTGCGCTCCTGTGCATCTGCGAGACGCTCCATTTTCTTCACATCGGCGTCGGTCAACATCATCGCAGTTTCTGCCCATATATTGGTTATACGCAGCAACTCTTCTAATCCAATAGGATCAGCGGCACGCCGCGCAAGATACACGGCTCTTTCTGCTGCAAAACGGCGTTCATTGCGGTGGCAATAATCCACAATAGCAGCCTCGCCTTCTCCGTCTTCTACAAGAATATCAACTATGCCCATTTCATGCAGTTCGCCAGCAGGGAATATTTTACCTTCCAATATGAATTTTTCGGCCAATTTGCGACCGACACGGCGAACCAAAAAACTATAAGCCCCCATTCCAGGAAACAGGTTGAATACTATTTCCGGCAACCCCATCCGGGCACTGCGTTCAGCGACAAGTATATCGAAGGCCAAAGCATGCTCAAACCCGCCGCCCAAAGCATCGCCCTGTACTAAGGCCATAGTTATTATCGGTGCATGAAAGCTGTTTGCATTGGCAAATTGCATACGCACACACGTTTCAGCGTATTTACGCATCGCCGCGAGATCGCGATTTCGGATACATTCGGCAAAATGCCGCAAATCCCCGCCTAGATTGTATATTCCCGGAGTTTTTGATCCACATACAAAATAGCGCAGATCGTCTGGACCACCGTTTGCAGGCATCGCATAGGTATTGGCTATCCAATCCTGAACCTGTTGGATTTCACCACCAAGAGTATATGTATAACTCGGACGGCCACGCTGATCCATAAAGCACCAGAATATCTTATCATTATGATCGTGGCGCACTGAAATTTCAGAAAAATTACGTACGTCAATAGGAACGCCGAGATGACGCTCTTGTAAAGAAAGCACATTATTCTTTATCACGTCATCGGCGACGCGAGAGTGGAATGCCATAAAACCCCCGTACTAATACAGTTTTGGTCACCCCAACCAAATGCTTTCATAGCAGATTTTTCTACAAATCAAGGATAAAAATTTGTTAATGCTGCTTATGCGTTAGAAGGTGTTTCTCGAAACTTCCTGCAATGGCATTTCAAAATGTTTCAAATTTGATTTTTGAATTATTTACGCAATAGCAAAATTAGCGGCGTCGTCAGCAGCGGAACTATCTGCAATACATCCTTAAACAGTCGACGTGCTTGTGAATCTCCAACAATAACAACATCATTGGCAAAAACTTCCGGATCATCATACGTGCCGTTACGTATAGCCTTTAAGTTATAAAGGCCTGCCATTTTATTGCCGTTTACTGTTCTGAAGATTATTATGTCATCCAGCTTGGCAAATTCCGCAACACCTTCTGCTGTGGCGACAGCCCGCATCAGTGTCATTTTTCCTACGACTGGATAAAGACCGGGTTTCTTAACCTGTCCATCAACGGTAATAACCTGGCTTATAGTTTCCTTTAAGTTGACCGTCACTTGCGGATTGCGGACATAGCGCCCCCGTAATCGTTCCTCGATTAGCTCTTCGAGCTCCCCAGGCGTTTTTCCTGCCGCACTAATAATACCTGCAAGAGGAAACGATATCCGTCCCCCGGCATCTGTTTGGATCTCTTTATTGCTAAGCTCTTCTATTCCGAAAACATCAATGACAAGCTTATCAAAGGGACCGATAATATAGGGGCGGCTTCCTTCGAATAAATCACTTGGTGTTGGTTCAGGCAATGCTCCTGCTTTTGCCACCTCTACGCTCTTAACGGCACCTGCTGAATTTAACGAGCTTCCGCCCGCGCATGACGCCATAAAAGCCAAACTGAAAACAATAAAAACATGCTTGTACATAAATAGCCTTTATAGAATTAGACCTTACAGAATGTTGGCTCAACTATCAGAGCGCGCGCTAAAGTACCATGATTATTCCTGGCTATTGACCATGTTGTAATGGTATTTTTTTGAGGCCATCGACAACCCATAAGCAACAAACCGTCCACAAAACCATCAGAGAGGGATCGCGTAACGGATAATCTGATATGCTGGCAACCGCAAGTATGAGCATTATTATAGAAGCCATTCTTCCAACTAGCGTGCTTGGCAGTTTGTTAGAAGACAGTCGCCACATTTTATAGCTAGCATTGCCCCACAAAATAATGGCGACAGCTATCATACCGAGCCCGGTCAGCCCAAAGCTAAAAAATACCTCAATGAAATCATTATGAGCCATATTAATGTAACTAGGAAAAAGTAATTCGCCACGTTCGCCAGTTTGATACACTTGCGCGAACGCCCCAGCCCCTGCGCCAAATGGAAAATATTTCCATCCTTGTTCAATAATTGGCCCCCAAACCTGAAAGCGTAGATCCTGATTTTCGTCATCGGCAACCAACCTTTGCAAAGCTTGGGCCCGAGAAAAAATAACAGTTAAAAGGACAAGTATAGTTATTCCAAATGCCCCCACTGCGTAGGCAGGAGTAAAGCGCCGACCTCGCCTTTTTGCCTTCAATTCCCTGACCGGGTTGGCATACAAAAAAGGCACTGACAATAAACCAATACTACCCACTAAAACTCCCATTCTTGATCCCGTAACCAGCAATAAAGGTACGAGCAATATCCCTGCCCCAACCGCAATCATAAGACGTATCCTATGACTTTCGCGAGACTTTACATCTATTGACGCGAAAACTGCGAGCATAGGAAAAAGGCAACTTAAGAAAAAAGCCTGATGATTGCGATTTGCAAAAAAACCGACAGCAGAGCCATTGTTTGTAAAGCTATAAAAATAGAGCGGCCCTGTCGGATCACCAACAACCTGCAACAGCCCAACAAGGCCGCCTAAGATACCCATTATTATTATGACAACTAACAATTTTCTTCGCTCATCACGAGTAAGCTGTATGCCCATAAGCAAAACGGCAAGAGGTATGAACAGCGAATAGAGTGCATTCCAGGTCATCGCTGGCACCAACGAAATCGGTCGCCAAACAGGCGCTATCCCGGCAGCTTTATCTATCTGCACCTCAAGTTGACGCCCTGGAAGTGCGGACCAAATTTCCGGCGGTAACGGTATGAGTTGTAAGCCGACCATTGCAAAAAAAACAACGGCGAAAACGAAGAGCACTTTATACGATATTATGTGCTCACGCATTAGCGACCATAAGGCGATACAACAGATTACAATAGATACAGGGCGCAGCAGAATGAACGTCTGATTATCGGGACCAGACCCACCCCCCAAAAGCATCGCTAAAATTGTGAAAACTGCCATCAGCCAGAATCGCCATGAAAAATCATCACGGCCAAATAAAATATTACGCATATAAAATAACCCGAAGTTCCTAAATATCGCCGCAATGACAATCTAAAATATATTATGATTGTTGCCTTAGATTGTCAGAACCTAGGGTCAATCATCTTTGCGATCCGCATCTCTGGCGTGCTCTCCTAATTGTCAACAGCCAGAAGCCGAGTCCGGCTATTACATTAACGCTCCTCTGTTTCTGCATTGCGTTTATATGAATGTCTATAAATCTGGTTAAGGTTCCGCTATTTCGCGTCAGATATTATACCGCTAAATCGTAATGATCTCACTCCTTTTGCAGCTATGTAAATGCTTTACCGTAAAAACAATGTTCATTAAGGCACTTCGCGATGAAGAAATATAAAGTCCTCACTATATTTGGAACACGTCCGGAAGCCATTAAAATGGCGCCTTTAGTGCTTGCACTTGGTGCGCATAAAGATTTAGATTCGCGGTTGTGTGTTACGGGACAGCACAGGGAAATGCTGGATCAGGTGCTTGATCTTTTTGGTATTGTGCCCGATTTTGATCTTGCGATTATGAAGCCCGGGCAAAGCCTGTCCGATATTTTTGCTTCGACGATTGACCGTTTGCAAAATGTGTTTGCGCAATTCCGTCCTGACATTGTTCTTGTACACGGCGATACCGCATCAAGTTTTGCGGCAACACTCTCAGCCTTTTTTCATCAGATTCCCGTGGGTCACGTTGAAGCCGGTTTGCGCACCGGTGATTTGATGTCTCCATGGCCCGAAGAAGCTAACAGGCGTTTGACGGGTGTCTTGGCCAGCCTTCATTTTGCTCCGACAAGCCACTCGCAGGATAATTTGCTAAAAGAAGACGTGTCGCCATCAAAAATCTGGGTGACAGGTAACACGGTAATCGATGCGCTGCATATTATGGTAGATAGGCTGCATAGCGATAACGCACTCCAATCAGATATGAAGGCGCAGTTTGCATTTCTTCGCTTAGATTGCCGGTTATTGCTTGTGACCGGGCATAGGCGAGAGAATTTTGGCGGCGGTTTTGAAAGTATCTGTGCGGCGTTATCCGAGCTGGCTCAACGATATCCTGATGTAGATATTGTATATCCTGTACATCTGAACCCCAATGTACAAGAACCAGTAAAACGATTGTTATCACGTCATGACAACGTGCATTTACTGGCGCCGTTGGATTATTTGCCATTCCTATATCTTATGGACAAAAGCACTATAATTCTGACAGATTCAGGCGGCATACAAGAAGAAGCGCCCTCATTAGGCAAGCCCGTACTCGTCATGCGAGATACGACTGAACGGCCAGAGGCAGTTGCCGCTGGAACGGTTAAACTTGTTGGTACCGACACGGCGACTATAGTCGGTGCAGTCGCCGATTTGCTTGAGGAAGCCGATCATTACGCGAGCATGAGTGGCGCGCACAACCCATATGGCGATGGGAAGGCCAGCCAGTGTATATTGGAAATACTGCTAAAAGAATTGAGTGAAAAGCATGACGATTGAAGCTCGGCTCGTAACTATAGTCTAATCGCCCACTGTCGGGGGCTTTGATGCTCTTCCCGGAAACCAAAGGCACTGATTTTATTGTTAATGTTGGCAAAAACACTAATATTACTGCATCGTTACCCATATATTTACGCTTATCAGCGATACACTCATAGATCATTAACCTCAGCCTGCAGGCTTTTAATTAGAAGTAGGCTGAAAGTCAGTAACATAGGGAATAATGGGTATGCTAAGCGAGAAAAAGCCGGATGTTTGTGTTGTCGGACTTGGTTATATTGGTTTACCCACTGCTGCAATTATTGCGCGATCTGGCTGTCAGGTTTTGGGCGTTGATGTCAACGAGCATGTTGTTAATACTATAGCCCAAGGTAAGATTCATATCGAAGAAGTTGATCTCGACGGATTGGTTCAAGGTGTTGTTGCTCGCGGCATGCTTCGTACTTCAATGACGATGGAACCGTCTGATATATTTGTGATAGCAGTGCCTACTCCGTTTGACCACGACCACGCGCCCGACATAAGCTATATTTTAGAAGCTACCACAAAAATAGCCGCAGTACTAAAAGCGGGTGATACAATAATTCTAGAATCGACATCCCCTGTTGGCACCACCGAAAAAATTCGGAATTTGGTTGCGGCACTGCGCCCTGACCTCAAGATACCAGGCATGAGAAATGAGACGCCAGATATAGCGATTGCGTATTGCCCAGAGCGGGTTCTTCCCGGAAAAATCTTAGAAGAGCTGATTAATAATGACCGCTCAATTGGCGGAATTACTCCGCGTTGCGCTCGCAAAGCGCTGACCTTCTATAAGTATTTTGTCCGCGGTGAATGCGTGACAACCGATGCTGCATCAGCGGAAATGACCAAGCTTGTCGAAAATGCATATCGCGATGTCAACATTGCTTTTGCCAATGAGTTGTCAATCATAGCGGATAAAATGGGGCTTGATGTATGGGAAGTGATTAAACTTGCTAATCGTCATCCTCGTGTGAACATTTTGCAACCTGGTCCCGGTGTCGGCGGCCATTGCATCGCCGTTGATCCTTGGTTTATTGTTCATAGCGCCCCCGATGAAACTCCGCTCATTCGAACTGCCCGCAATGTGAATGATGGTAAGACCGACCACGTATTGGCCCGCGCACAAAAGTTAATCGAACAAAACCCAGCTGCTCGTGTTGCCTGTCTAGGGCTTGCCTTCAAAGCTAATATCGATGATTTCCGAGAGAGCCCTGCAAAGAAAATTGCAGCGGCATTGGCTCATAAGTATGGAGAACGTATCCATATAGTCGAGCCCTATGCAGCAGAGTTACCAATAGAATTTGTCGGATCAGGCGCAAAGTTGACTGACATTGATGATGCAATTGAGAATTGCGACATGTTTATCACTTTGGTTGACCATGATGTGTTTAAATCAATCCCGCTAGCAGAACGCAGTGCAAAGATAGTATACGACACACGCGGGATTTGGCCTGATCAGAATAGGCTTGCCTGACGTGTTTCCCGATTTGTTACCAGTCAGAATGGACTTGTACCGGTTTAGTTTCGATTGCTTGTCTCTTATTATGCCCTTTTGGCTTCAAAAGCCAAGGGGCTTATGCCGCCTAGATATGAGTGGCGGCGTCGCGGGTTATAGAAGCCGTTGATGTAATCATAGATAGCAGTCTCAGCCTGCTGCCGTGTTGGCCGGTTTTGCCGCCAGATCAGTTCTGCTTTGATGGTTTTAAAGAACGTTTCAACAGATGCATTATCATAGCAGTTACCTTTGCCTGACATTGACGGTGTCAGCTTGTATTTCTGCAACCGCTTCTGGTAATCATAAGTACAGTGCTGACTACCGCGGTCGCTGTGGAAGATACAACCCTTTGGCGGATTACGGAGGCATACCGCCATATCGAGTGCTTGGATCGCCAAGTCTTTCTTCATCCTGTCGCTGACCGCCCAACCAATGACACGCCGGCTGTGCAGGTCGAGGATTACGACATGATAGAGCCAGCCTTTGGCGGTGTGGATATAGCTGATATCACCCGCCCATTTCTGGTTGGGCGTGCCGGCAACAAAGTCACCATCCAACACATTGGCGGCAATACCTAAGCTGTGGTTGCTGTTGGTCGTTACCTTATATTTGCGGGTGCGCACTGGCTAATCCCGTTAATACGCATCAGACGACCTACACGGCGCTCCCCGACATCAAGACCAGCCTCTCTAAGTTCCATTGTCATACGGGGCCGTCCATAACTGCCGAGGCTAAGGCCGTATTGCTCACGAATGTGTGCCAGCACCTTCATATCATCGCGCTGCCGCTGGCTTATCGGCCGCGCCAGCTATTATTTACGAAAGCCGCGCGCCGTCACCTGCATAACACGGCACATTGTATCGACCCGCCAGACATGTCGCCATGCTTTTACAAACGCAAACCTCATTACCTTGGGCTCGCGAAGAACTGTGTAGCCTTTTTTAATACCTCCCTCTCCTCCTTCAAAATACGGTTCTCTAAACGTAACCGTTCATTCTCGCGTGCCAAATCCGCTGACGGTGCCCCCACCAAATCGGTTGGCCGATAAACCGATATCGACTTGCTCAGTGTCGACTTACCAATGCCCAGATCACTGGCAATCCTAGCACGCGGTAAACCGCTGCTCAGCGCAATCCGAACCGCTTCTAACTTGAAATCTTTTGTATGCTTAGCCGACATAGTCCGTCTCCTTGAGTGTAGCTTATAGTCTAAAGCGACTGGAACTTAACCGGTACAAGTCCAATATTGCAATCTTGGAGCGCATGGCCAAGCCGATTACGGTAGTCAGCGATAACGGCACCGAGCTGACCAGCATGGCGATCCTAAAATGGTCGAAGGATC
>JAYUPC010000122.1:0-9604 GCA_043760355.1 Sphingomonadales bacterium | reverse complement strand
ATTTCGATGGAGCCATCATCATGTTCGCCAAGCCCGGCAATGACCTTCATCAATGTAGTCTTACCCGCGCCATTGCGTCCGATCAGGCCGACACGGCTGCCCGTGGGCAACGCAGCGGTTGCATGGTCCAGAATAACGCGCCCGCCAAGGCGCACAGTGATACCAGTGATATTTAGCATGTGCGCGCCATTAGCGTACCGCTAACTTTGTTGCAATGCAGCATTAGCTAAAATATTCTGTTATTGGTCTGCGGATAGATCAATTCGTTCAATGCGAGTTACCGGTGATCTTTTCCGAAGATGTGTGCCGGTGATATCATTGGTCCAATTTGCAGTCATAGTGTAGCGTTCTACCATGTAAAATGCGGGATCACTTCCCAATTCCGCCCCACTCGTCGGCGTGTAAAGGCGGCTACGAATGGATTTGAGAACAACATCAGTCCATTCTACTGATCCTTCTTTACGAAGGATTTCCGGCTCATCTACTTTGCCATCGCTGTTGATCCAGAAACCGATATCAACCCATCTTTTTTCAACATTCTCGGTTGAAATGCGATTGAGGTCGCTACCTCCGGCCTTTGCACGAGCTGCTTTTGCTGTATTAACTTCAATCGGGTTTGCATAAATGAGTATAGGACGTCCTGTATTACCCAGTGCGATGTATCGAGCAATCAAAGTATCGGTTGTATCGGGACGGCCCAGCTGCCTGTCAAACCGGGATTTCAAAACTTCAACACCAATCGTGAATTTTTCAGCACCTGATATCGGTTTGGCGATATAGGCATCCAAAGCTTCCGAGGCCTCTTTTATTCGGGCAGTTTCTTTTGTGGATTGGGCAATGCTTACAAGCAAAGAGAGCTGTCGTATTTTTGTTATTGCGGCAACTTGTGGCCATCCGCGCTGTAAAGCTTGTTTTTCGAGCGCCTTATATTTGTCCATAGCTTCATCAGAATAACCAAGCTTCAAACGTGAATCTGCGACTTCAATTTCTGCACCAAAAACGCGGATATCATCTTTCGAAAGCCCTGATTTCAATGTGTCTCGCATGTCGAGAACCGAAAGACGATATGAATTTTCCTCACCCAAATTAATGGCAATATTTCCATTCGCGCGGAGTAAATCCGAAACCTCGACAGGATATTTGTCTCTATGTTTCCGGTTGCGGCCAAGCGAACTCAATAATGTAGACCGCGCATCTTTGTATTTTCCATCAACAAACTGGTTCTCGGCATGTGCTAATGTGGCCTTAACATCCTGATCGGGGGGGCATCCACGTACGATACAGGCTCTTAAATCTGCTTCCGTGTCTTTTAACGATCTTGCGGTTACAACAATTTCTTTATTGTCTTTATCTTCCGCAAATGCAGCAATACCGAATGTTGTGACTGTTAGCGCCAATGTAACAACACGAATTGCTATTAACATAATTTGCTCCCACATAGATAAAATACCTAATATAGAGTCAAAACTCTAATACAAAACTCCCTAGTTGAATATTTGACACCCGCAAGGAAACGCTCGACAAACAGGGCAGTGAGCTCTGCTAACTACGTCTGGGACGAGTTGAGAGGAAATTAGATAATATGGCGAACACAACCGACCACATAACATTTGATGCCTACATATCGCATTGGGCTAAGGAACGCCCGGATCATATTGCATTAAGCGAAGACGACCGCATTTGTACCTATGCCCGATTGGAAGAACGCACCGCAAAAGTTGCTGGCGCTTTGCTTGCTGCGGGGCTTGTAAAAGGTGACCGGATTGTCTGGCTTGGCAAGAATAGCGATTTATATTTCACTTTGTTTTACGGAGCAGCGCGTATTGGTGTTGTCATGGTGCCGGTCGGCTGGCGTTTGGCTCCTGCAGAATGCGCATTCATCATAAATGATACCAAAGCCAAGTTGCTGTTTACCGGGCTTGGCTTTGACGCGGTGGGTAATGCAATTAAGGCGCAGCTTGGCGCAATTGAGCGCATATTACCTTACGACGAAGCGCTGGATTTTATTGAGAACGGCATCCGCGTTTCTTATGAAGCAGCGGGTGCAGATGATGCCGTACTGCAGCTATACACATCAGGAACAACAGGAAATCCAAAGGGAGCTGTGCTTTCAAACCGTAATTTATTCGCTTTGCGCAAAGCATCGGACGGCATAGAATTAGCTTATAATACATGGAGCGATGACGAAGTTGTACTCCTCGCTATGCCGTGCGCGCATATTGGCGGCACTGGTGTAGGGATTATGGCGCTTTCGGGTGGTTTATCGGGGCATGTGCTAGCGGAATTTACACCTGACGCCGTGTTTGACGCATTTGAGAATTACGGCATTACCCGATTGTTCATTGTTCCTGCAGCGCTGCAAATGTTGCTCAATCACCGGCGTTGCGCCAGCGTGGATTACAGCAGGCTGAAATATGTTCTTTACGGCGCAGCGCCCATGCCGCTTGAATTGTTGCGTCAGTGTCTTGCAATGTTTGATGCAGAATTTGTACAGGTTTACGGCATGACCGAAACCACGGGCACGATCACTGTATTGCCACCCGAAGATCATCATCCGGCGGGCAACGAACGGATGCGGTCGGCGGGGAGGGCACTGCCCGGGGTTGAGCTGATGATAGTTGACGAAGATGGACAACCTTTGCCGCCACGTGCAGTGGGAGAGTTGTGGACGCGATCGTCAAATAATATGATCGGATATTGGAACTTGCCTGATGCGACCAGTAACACTGTGACGGACAGTGGTTGGATCAAAACAGGGGATGCGGCCTATCTTGATGAAGATGGCTATCTCTACATCCATGACCGCGTTAAAGACATGATCATTACCGGCGGAGAAAACGTGTATCCTGCTGAAGTGGAAAGTGCGATTTACGGGCATCCTGATATTGCCGAGGTCGCAGTAATTGGCATACCCGATGATAAATGGGGCGAAGCGGTGAAGGCGGTTTGCGCTCCAAAGCCGGGCGCGACTATCGATCCTGATAGTATTATCAATTGGGCGCGTGAGCGTATCGCCGGGTTCAAGGTTCCTAAATCGGTAGACATTGTCGAGGCGCTACCCCGAAACGCATCGGGCAAGATTTTGCGGAAGGATTTGCGCGCTCCCTATTGGGTGGGGCGTGACCGGCAGGTTAATTAGCGGCCAATGCTCACATAATCAAAACCAGCCTTTAGAGCATCCTGTGGGTGATAGATATTGCGCAAATCAATCAGTGCCTTGCCGTTCATCGCGGCTTTCAGCTTACCAAGATCCAGAGCGCGGTACGTATCCCATTCGGTAATGATCGCAACGGCATCGGCACCGGCTGCTGCTGCATAGGCGCTGTCTGCCATTATTATGCCCGGCATGATATGTGCGGCTTCTGTCATTCCTTCTGGATCATGAGCGGTAACGGTCGCGCCTGCATCAAGCAAAGTTTGCACGATATCGATTGAAGGGGCATCGCGCATATCGTCTGTATTAGGTTTGAATGTGAGGCCCAGAAGCGCCACCTTTTTGCCTCGTGCGTCGCCTTCAAGTGCATTTACAATTTTGCGCCCCATAGCACGTTTGCGCAGCTTGTTTGCTTCTACGACTGCTGCAACAACACGAACAGGAGTTTCATAGTCTTCAGCGGTCTTTAGCAAGGCGAGCGTGTCTTTGGGAAAACAGCTGCCGCCATAGCCAGGGCCTGCGTGCAGGAATTTGGATCCTATGCGGTTATCAAGACCAATGCCGCGCGATACATCCTGCACATTTGCGCCCAGCTTTTCACATAGATCGGCCATTTCATTGATGAACGTTATCTTGGTCGCCAGAAACGCATTAGCCGCATATTTAATCAATTCTGACGAACGACGGCTGGTAAACAGGATAGGCGATTCGTTCAGGAAAAGCGGACGGTAAACAGCGCTCATTACGTTGCGGGCCCATTCAACCTCACTGCCCACGACAATCCGGTCAGGACGCTTGAAATCGCCAATGGCAGCCCCTTCGCGCAGGAATTCGGGATTGGATACGACTTCGAATTTCAGGGCAGGGCGCAGCTCTTTGATAATGCGTTCGACCTCATCGCCTGTACCCACAGGAACCGTTGATTTGGTAATGATGACAGTACCTTCATCAATGGCTTCGGCAAGTTCAGCCGAGGCTGCATAAACATAGCTCAAATCGGCATGGCCATCGCCGCGCCGTGACGGTGTTCCAACCGCAATAAATACGGCATCGCATCCCTTTACCGACGAGACCAAATCGGTTGAAAAGGTCAGGCGCCCTGCATCAGCATTGCTTTTTACCAAACCCGCCAAGCCGGGTTCGTATATCGGCATGATATTATCGTTCAGGCGCGCGATTTTACTTTCGTCTTTATCAACGCAAACCACATCATGGCCGAAATCGGCAAAACAAGCACCAGAGACTAGGCCAACATAGCCTGAACCGATCATTGCGATTTTCATGGAGTAGCCTTCAAATTATTTTGTTAATTGGGATACGTTTAGATCGAAAAAACAAGGTCGGCAAGGCTAGGCCCTTAATCACAGGCTCTTATAGTTTCGGTACCAATCGACAAATGCTGGAACGCCAGTGTCAATCGGGGTCGTTGGTGCATAGCCATGATCGCGGGCAATGTCGTCAATATCGGCATAAGTCGCGGGCACATCACCTGCTTGCATCGGGAGCATGATTTTTTCCGCAGTTCTGCCACATGCCTGCTCAATCACTTCGATGAAACGTCCCAGCTCTTCGGATTGGTTATTGCCGATATTGTAAATGGCGTGCGGGGATACGCTACCGCCGGGTTTTAAGTCGCCGTCATCCTTGGGCGTTCCCTTAAGCGTTGCAAGGACGCCGGTAACAATATCATCGATATATGTGAAGTCGCGGCGCATCTTACCGTGATTGAAAACCTTGATGGGTTCTCCCTTAAGGATCGCATCGGTAAAGAGCCAGGGTGCCATGTCGGGCCGCCCCCAAGGACCATAGACTGTGAAGAAACGTAAACCAGTTAGCGGAATTCGGTATAAATGTGAATAGCTTTCACTGATAAGTTCATCAGCTTTCTTGGTAGCAGCGTATAACGAAACGGGATGATCGACGCGGTCATCGACGCTAAAAGGAATCTTTGCATTCTGCCCATATACCGAGGATGATGATGCGTAGATCATGTGCGCAACCCGGCGTTGTCGTGCCAGTTCGAGCATGTTGAGATGCCCGACCAAATTCGCCTGCACATAAGCCCGGGGATTTTCTATAGAATAGCGGACTCCGGCTTGGGCACCCAAATGAACAATCTGATTAAAGCTATAAGAGGCAAGTGATGCTTCAAGTGTTTCATGGTCGGCAAAATCACACTTGATGAACGTAAAATCCCCGTTCATTTTTGCGAGTTCAGCCAAGCGGTCATGCTTTAGCTGCGGATCATAATATTCGTTGAGGTTATCAATTCCAATAACGGCACCCCCGCGTACGAGCAGCGCATGCGCCACATGATAGCCGATAAAGCCTGCGGCTCCGGTGATGAGTATCGGATCGGAATTTTGTGACATCAGAGATTGCGCACCTTGTTCATGAATATGTACCCGAAGAGATAGTTGCTCTGGGTGGTTGCAGCAATCTCCTAAGGCGCTTTTATTACTTTATCCTAAAAGCACAGCATTATGTTCTGGAAAGTTTTGTGCGCACCCGGCAATGAAGCTATCAATTTGATCCATATCACTTTAGTTGAGGGTAGGTTTAGAAGCTACCATCTTTTCATCGGGGGGAAAAGTACCATAGCTTGTAAACAGACAGTGCCAGGATAAGGCCGAATAATAACGCGAAATAACTTGCTCAGCTATCTCCGCTTCCAGATTGCCGCCCGTGAACCAGCAGGTTATAAGCGCCTTGAGCGAGTTAGAGAGATTTTGGTTCGCGGCATTATCCCGCCAATAGGCGCTGTCGCTGTGTTGGTTCATGCGGTATGATGCCGTCCTCATTTGGTGTTGGCATGGCCACAGCACGGTCGTTAAAGAGGTCGCTTGCAAATGTGGTGAAGGGTACTGACCATTTTATTTTCCTGTCAGGCAATGCCCTCGACAATAAAAGCGGCAAAGGGAGCAGTGTAGCCAGACCGCCGTTGTTCACAGTTTCGATCACCTGCCAGCGGCTCGGCTGCGCAGGGCTCCACACAATTGGTTCTGCCCCCATATTAAATGCGCAGAGAATAATCTGCTCTTCGCAAGCACGTTCAAAGACGAGCAAATTGCCGCTGGCCTCAATAATCCGCAAATCACCATTGAGCAGCGCAGTGTTGCTGTTTCGTATCGCAATCAGGTGCCTTGTTAGGGCTAGTAACGACGTATCATCTTGCTCCTGCTGATCGACGGCTCGGTCTTTATGGTCTTGCCCAAGCGGCAACCAAGGTTCAGCCGAATTAAACCCGCAGTTCAGAGCCGATTTTGTCCATGGCATCGGCGTTCGCGTACCGTTGCGGTTTAGGGTCAACGGCCAATTTGCAATGGTTTCGGGGTCCTGAAGCTTGTCAAACAGGATATCAACCTGACTAAACCCCAATTCTTCGCCCTGCCACAATATTGCATCTCCTCACAAACTTACGAACAGCATACTGCGGAATATGCAGTACAGACCGCGTTTATGGGCGCGGGCGCCGTTGCCGGTTCGTTATTCCCCGATTTTCTTAATCATCTGGTGTCGCCAATGTCGCACCCAAAGGGCAAATTCCCGATACCGTAAAGTTTAGTTTCTGCTTTGGCGGGTTGGCGCTTTTCCTCGCTGTGTTGTGGACCGTGCTGACTACTTAAGAATATAGCCCAACTGAAATGGCCGCTTATGGCATAACCAGCGGTGCTGCTATCTCGATCACCCGATCAGGCAGTATCAATAATGTTTTGTCGAGCATTATCGGCGATTTTTCAGGCATGCCCGACATCATGAAAAAACTGGCGCTTGCCCAATTTTTCAGTTTGTTAGCGTTATTCATCATCTGGATTTATACAACCCCTGTTGTCACCCAATATAGCTTTGGTTCGGCGGACCCAAGCAGCGCAGCGTATGGCGAGGATGCAAACTGGGTCGGGCGATAGTTTGCGATCCAGAATTTCGTTGCCGCTATTGCGGCCTTGTTCGTTCTTCCCTTGGTCACCAAAAATATCGGCAAAGTGCGGACACATATGGTGTGCTTACTCGCCGGGGCGGTTGGCTATGACAGCTTCTTATTCATTCGTGACGTTAATCTGCTGATCCTATCGGAAATCTGCATCGGCATTGCATGGGCATCGATCCTTGCCATGCCCTATGTAATTCTTGCCTCCAGCTTACCGCAGTCAAAGCTTGGCATTTATATGGGGCTGTTCAACATTTTATCGCAGTACCCCAGTTGTTAGTTGTAACCATTATAGGCACAGTATTGAAGACATTTTTCCCGACAGAGCCGATCTGGACCATGGCATTTGCCGTGGGGGTAATGGCGCTGGCGGCGCTTGCCATGCTCGTGTAAAAGAAGTTGCGGATACGTAAGAAAAGTTTACTCATTTTCCGCTAGATTGATCTATCAAACGTTTCCCTCTTGCCAGATAAGCGCTAGACCGCTTTCTCAATTCGAAAGGGTGTGAGGCATATGCGGCAGATTGACCATTATATATCGGGCGGAACAGTTGGAGCAACCTCTCGGTTTGGTGATGTTTTTGATCCCAATAACGGGGGTGTTCAGGCACAGGTTGCGCTCGGTGATGCAGCAGTACTGGAGCGTGCCGTAAAAGCTGCACTTGCCGCGCAACCAGCATGGGCGGCAACCAATCCGCAACGCCGTGCACGGGTGATGTTCAACTTTAAGGCGTTAGTAGAAGCGAACATGGATATGCTCGCCGAGATGCTGTCATCTGAGCATGGGAAGGTCATCGCCGACAGCAAGGGCGATATCCAGCGCGGGCTTGAAGTGATCGAGTTTTGCTGTGGTATCCCACATGTGCTCAAAGGAGAATATACCCAAGGCGCAGGCCCGGGCATCGACGTCTATTCGATGCGTCAGCCCATCGGCATTGGTGCAGGGATTACCCCGTTCAACTTTCCCGGCATGATCCCGCTCTGGATGTGCGGTCCGGCGATTGCGACCGGCAATGCGTTCATCATCAAACCCAGTGAACGTGATCCAAGCGTGCCGGTGCGGTTTGCCGAATTGTTTATTGAGGCGGGCCTTCCAGAGGGCATTTGTCAGGTGGTGCACGGGGATAAGGAAATGGTTGATGCCATCCTTGATCATCCCGAAATTGGTGCGGTTAGTTTTGTGGGTTCGTCAGACATCGCGCATTATGTCTATAACCGCGGAGTAGCCGCAGGCAAACGCGTGCAGGCGATGGGCGGAGCGAAGAACCACGGTATCGTAATGCCTGATGCCGATCTGGATCAGGTGGTGAATGATCTGGCCGGGGCCGCATTTGGTTCGGCGGGTGAACGCTGCATGGCGTTGCCGGTGGTTGTGCCTGTTGGTGATGATACGGCGGAGCGGTTAAAAGCAAAGCTGATCCCTGCGATTGAGGCGCTGCGTGTGGGTATATCGACAGATGCCGATGCGCATTACGGGCCAGTGGTGACAGCAGCGCATAAGGCAAAGGTTGAAGGCTGGATCCAGACCTGTGTCGATGAAGGTGCAGAGCTCGTCGTTGATGGTCGCGGTTTTGAACTACAAGGTCACGAACAAGGCTTTTTCATCGGCCCGACGCTGTTCGACCATGTCACTACCGACATGGAAAGCTATAAAGAAGAGATATTCGGCCCTGTGCTCCAAATCGTCCGAGCGCCCGATTTCGAAACCGCACTCAGCCTTCCGAGCAAGCATCAATATGGCAACGGCGTCGCCATTTTCACCCGCAATGGTCACGCCGCGCGCGAATTTGCGGCACGGGTCAATGTCGGTATGGTCGGCATAAATGTGCCAATCCCGGTGCCGGTTGCGTATCACAGCTTTGGCGGTTGGAAACGCAGTGCGTTCGGCGACACCAACCAGCACGGCATGGAAGGCGTGAAATTCTGGACCAAGGTTAAGACCATCACTGCACGCTGGCCCGATGGTTCGTCAGACGGCGGGAATGCGTTTGTCATTCCAACAATGGGGTGATTTAGATGCAAATCGCTTTCATCGGTCTGGGCAATATGGGCGGCGGGATGGCTGCGAACCTTGTTAAGGCAGGACATAAAGTCAACGCATTCGACTTGGCCGAAGCAGCGCTGGCACTGGCCAAGGGTAATGGCTGCGAAACCTTTACTAACTTGCGCGAAGCTGTCGCTGGGGTAGATGCAGTCGTGTCGATGTTGCCCAACGGCAAGATTGTCGAAAGCGTCTATGTAAATGATGTTATCGGCTACGCGCCGACATCAGCCATATTGCTCGATTGTTCGACAATAGACGTGGCGACGGCGCGGTCGGTTGCTGCAGTTGCCTCAGCAGCTGGCTATGCGGTGGTTGATGCGCCGGTGTCGGGCGGCATTGCGGCAGCGAATACAGGAGCGCTGACCTTCATGGTGGGCGGCGCTGACGAGGCCTTTGCGCGCGCCGAGCCGATCCTTGCTGCAATGGGCAAGGCGGTAATCCATGCGGGCGCAGATGGCGCGGGTCAGGCGGCTAAGATA